>DATGRE010000197.1:0-21675 GCA_035303885.1 Zeimonas sp.
TCGGCGCGCAGCTCGCGCAGCGTGTCCACGGTGTAGCCGCTGGCGCCGGGGCGCAATTCGCGCTCGTCAGTTTCGAACTGCGGCTCGTCCTTCAGGGCGAGGCGCAGCATCGCGACGCGGTGCTCGCCGGAGGCGCGGGCCGGCTTGCGGTAATGCGTCGTGCCGGTGGGAATGAAGAGGACCTTTTCGAGCGCGAGCTCGCGCCTCGCCGCCCTCGCCATGGCGAGATGCGCGTTGTGGACCGGATCGAAGGTGCCGCCCAGGATCCCGAAGCCTGCCACTACTGGCGGATTTCTCCGTGCCCGAGCACGACGAACTTCTGCGTCGTCAGCCCTTCCAGCCCCACCGGTCCGCGCGCGTGCAGCTTGTCGGTGGAGATGCCGATCTCGGCGCCGAGCCCGTACTCGAAGCCGTCGGCGAAGCGCGTCGACGCGTTCACCATCACCGAGGACGAGTCGACCTCGCGCAGGAAGCGCATCGCGTGCACGTGGTTCGTGGTGACGATCGCGTCGGTGTGCTGCGAGCCGTAGGCGGTGATGTGCGCGATCGCCTCGTCGAGGCCGTCGACGACGCGGATCGACAGGATCGGCGCGAGATACTCGGTGCGCCAGTCGTCCTCGGTGGCGGCGGTGCAGGCGATGCCGTGCGCCGAGAGGATCTCGCGCGAGCGTTCGTCGCCGCGCAGCTCGACGCCCTTGTCCGCATAGAGCCGCCCGAGGCGCGACAGCAGCGACTCGGCGATGCCCTGCGCGACGAGCAGCGTCTCCATCGTGTTGCACGGTGAGTAGCGCTGCGTCTTCGCGTTGTCGCAGATGCGGATCGCCTGCTCGAGGTCGGCTTCGTCGTCGACGTAGACGTGGCAGACGCCGTCGAGGTGCTTGAGCACCGGCACGCGCGCCTCGCGCGTGATGCGCTCGATCAGCGACTTGCCGCCGCGCGGGACGATGACGTCGACCCACTGCGGCGCGGCGATCAGTGCGCCGACCGCGGCGCGGTCGGTGGTTTCGATCGCCTGCACCGCGTCTTCCGGCAGGCCCGCCGTGCGCAGGCCCTCGCGCACCAGCGCCGCGAGGGCCTGGTTGCTGTGGAACGCCTCGGATCCGCCGCGCAGGATCGTCGCATTGCCCGACTTGATGCACAGCGCCGCGGCGTCGATCGTCACGTTCGGGCGCGACTCGTAGACGATGCCGATGACGCCCAGCGGCACGCGCATCTGTCCGACCTGGATGCCGGTGGGCCGGAAGCGCAGGTTGGAGATCTCGCCGACCGGGTCGGGCAACGCGGCGACCTGCTGCAGACCCTCGCGCATGCCCGTCAGCACCGCGTCGGTGAGCGCGAGGCGATCGACGAAGGCGGCGTCGTGCCCGGCGGCACGGGCGGCGGCGAGGTCGCGCTCGTTGGCCTGCACGAGCGTGCGCGCCTCGCGAGCGATCGCGGAGGCGGTGGCTTCGAGCGCGCGGTTCTTGGCTGCCGTGGGCGCGCGGGAGATCGCGCGGGCGGCCGCGCGCGCGCGCCGGCCGACCTCGGATACGTAGGCGCCGATGTCGGTCGATTCAATCTTCATTGCGGTTTCCTGCGAGGACGGGGGCGCCGGCGACGCGCAGCGCGAGCGATTCGAGCGCCTGCCAGGCGTCGCCCGCTTCGATGCCCTTGAGCATTCTATCGACGCGCGCGGCGGCGCGCAGCGCATCGCGCAGCGCCGGCGCGTCGAGCCGGGCGAGCGCGCGTTCGTAGCCGCGTTCCCGCGGCCGCGGCACGCGCGCATCGCGCATCGCCTGCGCGAGGGTCGCCCCGGCGTCGCAGGCTTCGCGCAGCCGCAGCAGCATGCGCAGCGCGTCGGCCAGCGCCCACAGGACGAGCGGCCCGGCGACGCCCTCGGCGCGCAGCCCGTCGAGCGTTCGCACCGCGCGCGCCACGTCGGCGACGAGCATCGCGTCGACGAGGTCGAAGGCGTCGTAGCGCGCGACGTCGAGCACGGCTGCACGCACCGCCTCGGGCGACAGCTCGCCTTCGGGGCACAGCAGCCCCAGCTTGGCGATCTCCTGGTGTGCGGCGAGCAGGTTGCCTTCCACGCGCTCGGCGATCCATTCGAGCGTCGCGCGGTCTGCGCGCTGCTTCTGGCGGCCGAGCCGCGACGCGATCCACTGCGGCAGCTGCGCGCGCTCCACCGGCCACACCGTGACGACGAAGCCCGCGCGTTCGATCGCGCCGAACCAGTCGCTCGCCGTGGTCGCGCGGTCGAGTCGCGGGCCGCTCACGAGCAGGCGCGTGGCGTCGTCGATGCGGCCGGCCGCGGCGGCGAGCGCCTGGCCGATCTCCTTCGTCGGCTTCGCGTTCGCGAAGCGCAGCTCGATCAGCCGCCGGCCGGCGAACAGCGACAGCGCGTCGGTTTCGGCCGAGAGCGCGTCGACGCGGAAGCCGCGCGCCACGTCGAACACGCGGCGTTCGTCGAAGCCCTGCCGGCGCAGCGCGTCGCGCACGGACTGCGCGCATTCCTGCACGATCAACGGCTCGTCGCCGTGGATCCAGACGATCGGCGGCACGCCGCGTGCGAGCGCGGCGGCGAGTGCGTCGGGTCGCAGCTGGGCCATCGCGCGCCTAGCCGATCGCGGCGAGGCGTCGCAGCAGCTGCTGCACCAGGTCGGACTGCATCTCCTTGTACAGCAGCTCTTCCTCCTGCTGCTTGGCGACCTGCTCGATGTCGCTCGAGGTGATGTCGCGATGGAGCACGATCTCGGTGGGCGGCAGCAGCACGGTCGAGTCGCGCGACACGACGCGGAACGTGAAGCGCAGCCGCAGCTGATACTCGCGTGGCCGGCCGGTCGACGAGTAGCCGACGACCTCCTTCTCGCGCCTTTCGGAGAGCACCTCGAGGCGCGCTTCGGCCTCCTTCGGATCGTCGACCAGGGTCGTGTTCTCGGCCACGCGCACGAGCCGCCGGAACTCCGCGCCGATCGGCGACGTCGGCGAGAAGGTCGTGTACAGCGTCTGGAACGGCAGCGCCGCCGAGCGGCGCAGCTGAAAGCCGCAGCCGGAGAGTGGCGCGCTGAGCGCTGCGGCGCTCAGCGCGAGCAGGGTGGCGCGCCGCTGCGCGGCGCGGGGAAGGGGGAAGGGTGAAGGGTGAAGGGTGGACGGCGTGGCGATCCGCCGGTCGTCGGCGAATGAACGAGTGGCTTGGGCAGGAACGGTGGGCAACGGAAGGCCAGCGAATCGTCGCATCGGACCCGTACCCTTCACCCTTCCCCCTTCACCCTTCGCTCCCTCATACAACGACATTCACCAGCCGCGACGGCACGATGACGATCTTGCGCGGCGTGCGGCCTTCGCCGTGGCGCGCGAAGGCCTCGGTCTGGAGGGCCGCGGCGCGGATCGCCTCGTCGTCGGCGGAGGCGGCGACGCGCACCGAGCCGCGCACCTTGCCGTTGATCTGCAGCACGAGCTCGATCGTGTCCTGCTCGAGCGCGCGTTCGTCGACCTGCGGCCACGGCGCGTCGAGCAGGTCGCCGAGCGCGCGGGCGAAGCCGAGCTCGCTCCACAGTGCGTGCCCGATGTGCGGCACGATCGGATAGAGCACCCGGATCAGGATCGACATCGCCTCGCGGACCACTTCGTCGGACTGCGCACCGGCCGGGAGCTTCGCGTGCTCGATCGCGTTGAGCATCTTCATCGCGGCCGAGACGACGGTGTTGTACTGCTTGCGGTGATAGTCGTAGTCGGCTTGCCGCAGGATCGCGTGGATCTCGCGGCGCAGCGCCTTCTGCGCTTCGTCGAGGGCATCGGGGTCGATGACCGGGGCGCCCGGTTTCGCCGACAGCGTGGCGTGGTGCGCGAAGGCGCACGCCCACAGCCGGCGCAGGAAGCGCTGCGCGCCCTCGACGCCGGCGCCCGACCACTCGAGCGTCTGCTCGGGCGGCGATGCGAACATCACGAACAGTCGCGCGGTGTCGGCGCCGTAGCGGTCGATCAGCTCCTGCGGATCGACGCCATTGTTCTTGCTCTTCGACATCGTGCCCATGCCGCCGTACTCGACGGGCAGGCCGTCGGTCTTCGAGCGCCACGCCACCGGCTTGCCCGAAGCGTCGCGCTCGGTCTCGATGTCGTCGGGCGAGAAATACTCGATGCCGCCGCGCTCGTTGCGCCGCCAGTAGATGTCGTTGAGCACCATTCCCTGGCACAGCAGGTTGGTGAACGGCTCGTCGAAGCGCACGAGCCCGCGATCGGGATCGCCCGGAAACTCGCCGCGCAGGTCGCGCATAACCTTCGTCCAGAAGCGCGCGTACAGCAGATGCAGCACCGCGTGCTCGATGCCGCCGATGTACTGGTCCATCGGCATCCAGTAGTCGTTGCGCGCATCGACCATCGCCTCGTCGTTGTCCGGCGAGCAGTACCGCATGTAGTACCAGGACGAATCGACGAAGGTGTCCATCGTGTCGGTCTCGCGCCGAGCCGGCCTGCCGCATTTCGGGCAGTCGCAACGCAGGAAGCGCTCGTCTTTCGCCAGCGGATTGCCGCTGCCGTCGGGAACGAGGTCTTCGGGCAGCACGACGGGAAGCTGCTCGTAGGGCACCGGCACCGATCCGCAGGCGTCGCAGTGCACGATCGGGATCGGCGTGCCCCAGTAGCGCTGGCGCGAGATGCCCCAGTCGCGCAGCCGGTACTGCACGCGCTTCTCGCCCAGCCCCTTCGCGGACAGGTCGGCGGCGATCGCATCGACCGCGGCTTCGTACCCGAGCCCGTCGTACTTGCCCGAATTCACGCAGCGTGCGTTCGCCGTCTCGGCGTACCACGGCTGCCATTCCGTGTCGGAGAAGGGCTTGCCCTCGACGTCGATCACCTGCCGGATCGGCAGTCCGAAGCGGCGTGCGAAGGCGAAATCGCGTTCGTCGTGCGCGGGCACGCCCATCACGGCCCCGTCGCCGTAGCTCATCAGCACGTAGTTGCCGATCCACACCTCGACCGGCTCTGCGGTGAGCGGATGGCGTACGTGCAGGCCGGTCGGGCGGCCGTCCTTCTCGCGCGTCGCGATGTCGGCCTCGGTGGCCGCGCCCCGCCGGCATTCCTCGACGAACGCGGCGAGTGCCGGATCGCGGGCCGCGGCGATCGCCGCGATCGGATGCTCGGGTGCGACGGCGACGAAGGTGACGCCCATGATCGTGTCGGCGCGCGTCGTGAAGACGTACATGCGTCCGTCGCCGACGAGCGCTCCGTTCGCGTCCCGGATCTCGTGCGGGAACGCGAAGCGCACTCCCATCGAGCGACCGATCCAGTTCTCCTGCATCAGCTTCACGCGCTCGGGCCAGCCCAGCCCTTCGAGGCCGGCGAGCAGCTCGTCGGCGTAGCGCGTGATCGCCAGGTAGTACATCGGAATCTCGCGCTTCTCGACCAGCGCGCCCGAGCGCCATCCGCGGCCGTCGATGACCTGCTCGTTGGCGAGCACCGTCTGGTCGACCGGGTCCCAGTTGACCGTGCCGGTCTTCAGGTAGGCGATGCCGCGCTCGAGCATCTTCAGGAACAGCCACTGGTTCCACTTGTAGTAGTCGGGCGCGCAGGTGGCGACCTCGCGATGCCAGTCGATCGCCAGGCCCATCGAGCGCATCTGCGCCTTCATGTGCGCGATGTTGTCCCACGTCCACTTCGCCGGCGCGACGTCGTTCTTCATCGCGGCGTTCTCGGCGGGCAGGCCGAAGGCGTCCCAGCCCATCGGCATCAGCACGTTGTAGCCGTTCATCCGCAGATGCCGGTACATCACGTCGTTGATCGTGTAGTTGCGCACGTGCCCCATGTGCAGCCTGCCCGACGGGTAGGGCAGCATCGAGCACGCGTAGAACTTGCCCTTCGGGAAGCGCGGATCGTTCTCGACGGCGCGGTACGCGTCGATCGATTCCCAGTGGGCCTGCGCGGCCTTCTCGACCTCGGAGGCGTCGTAACGTTCGTGCATGGCGCTGCAGGGGGGGGGAAGCCCGGAAAAACCTTCGAGTGTACACGGCGCCACGGGGCGGATCGCCGCGCGGAAGCGGCGCCCCGCAGCGCGTCGCGCACAACGAAGCGACGCGCCGCCGCGGCGATCGCCCCGAATGCGCGCGGGCGGCTGCGGCGCGGTCCGCTGCCCGTGCGGGCCGGCGGCCGTCGCCGGACGGCGCGGCGGGCGCCGCCTTTCCGCGGCTCGCTTCGGCGCGACTCGCTTCAGGCGTGCGGGTCGACGTCCCGGGCGGTGTCGTCGGGGGGCCGTCGCGCGGCGTCGGACTGCCGCCAGGCGCGCACGGCCCAGGCGAGCACGACGGCGAGCGCGATCAGGTTCACCGCGATGCCGGCGATCCAGAATCCGTTCACCGGCGCAGGATAGCAGCGACGCGGCCCCGCCGCCGGATCTCAGAACGTCGCCTGCGCACGCACCCCGGCGAAGAAATTGCGTTTCGGTGCGGACTCGTAGAAGCGTCCGCCCGCCGCGTTGACGATCACCGAGCCGACGTATCGTTCATCGAGGAGGTTGTCGATCCGCACGAAGGGCTCGATGCGCCACCCGGCGGCGCGCAGCTCGAAGCCCGCGTGCAGGTTCGCCACCGCGTAGGCGTCGGCGTGCTCCGAGTTCTCGTCGTCGACCGCGACCTTGGCGCTCCAGGTCGCTTCCACGCCGGCGACGAAGCCGCTGGACGCGTGCCGCCATGCCGCGTCGGCGAACAGCGATGCCTTCGGCACGCCGGGCAGCCGGTTGCCCGAGAGCACCGTGCCGTCGAGTGCACGATAGTCGCGGAACTCCGCCTGCATCCACGTCCAGGCGAGCGAGGCGGAGAAGCCCGCGCCGAACGCGGCGTCGACGCCGAGCTCGACGCCGCGGCGCGCGGTGCGCGCCGCATTGCGGAACGTCGTGCGTCCCCCGACGTTGGCGTCCGGAACGATGTCGTTGCGCGTGTCGGTGCGGAACAGCGCGACGTTGACCCGGGTGAGCGGGGTAGGGCGCCATTTCAGTCCCGCTTCGTAGTTCGTGCTCCGGCTGGCCCGCAGGTCGAAGTTCAGCCCCGGCCTGCCGTCGGGCCGGTAGGCGAGCTCGGCGAAGGTGGGCGTCTCGAAGCCGCGGCCGACCGACGCGTAGACGTTCGCGGTGTCCGACAGCGCGTAGAGCACGCCGAGCACGGGACTGGTCGCGCCGTGCTTGCGCGAGCCGGAGTCGTCGGGATTGGTCGCGTCGATGAAGTCGTCGCGTACCGAGAAGCGCACGTTCGAGCGGCGGACGCCGGCGGCGAGCTTCCAATGCGGATTCACCCACCATTCGACGAGCGCGTACTGGTCGAAGTCGCGCACGGTGTCCGATTCGTTGCGGCGCAGCTCGCCGGCCACGCCGTCGCGGTTCACGAAGCCGCGCCGACGCTCGTTCATCCGGTCGTAGTCGACGCCGAGCGTCGCATCGATGCGGCCGCGCACCGTGCGAACGCGTTGCGTCCATTGCAGGTTCAGCCCCCCGAAGCCGCGGTCGAGATCGACGACGCCGCCGGAGGATCCGGGCGCGGCGCCGCTGAATGCGAGGAACTGGCGAAGCCTGCGCTCGCCGCCGTAGGCGCGCAGGCGCAGCGTGGCGTCCTCCCCGACGCGCCGCTCCCAGTCGGCGCCGAGCTGGCGATGATCGACGCTTTTGCGCGTGTCGAAGGCGATCGCTCCGGTGCCGGGCTGCCGCGGGTCGCTGCGCAGCTGGGCGCGCGTCAGGCCGAGCGGGTCGAGCGTGTCGGGCTGGTCGAGCGCGATCGCGCTCAGCGAGAAGCGGTTCGCGGCGTCGGACCAGACCAGACGCGCGTTGGCGAGGTCGCGCCGCGTGCGGCTGTGATCGCGCCAGCCGTCGGTGCGAAAGCGCGACGCGTCGATGCGTGCGCCGAAGCCGGCGCGCCGCGCGTCCGATTCCAGGAGGCCGGCGGCGCCGTTCGTGTCGGTGCCGCCGGCGCTCGCGCCGAACTCGACGCCGGACTTGCGTGCGCCGAAGCTGCCGGCGCCGAGGCGCAGGCCGAGGGTCGGCCGTGCCGGAGGGTCCTCGGTGAAGACCGTGACGACGCCGCCGGATGAGTTGCCGTACAGCGCGGCGAAGGGGCCGCGCAGCACTTCGATGCGCTCGGCGCCGTCGAGGTCGAACAGCCCCGTCTGCCCCTGGCCGTCAGGCATCGTCAACGGGACGCCGTCCTGCACCAGGCGCACGCCGCGCACGCCGAAGCTCGCGCGTGCGCCGAAGCCGCGCGACGACACCTGAAGGTCCTGTGCGAAGTTCTGCCGGTTCTGCACGCGGATGCCGGGAACGGCGCCGAGCGCCTCGGAGAGGTTCACGCCGGGTTGGTGCGATCGGGTCGGGTCGACGCCGACGACGTCGACCGATGCCGGGACGTCGAAGGCGCGCTGCTCGCTGCGGGTCGCCGTGACGGTGACCGGCTCGAGCGACTGCGCGCATGCCGGTGCCGTGGCGAAGGCGGACGAGAAGACGACCAGCGCTGCGGGAAGCCGGGCGAGCGCCGACCGCGACCGATGCGCGCCCGCGGAGCGAACCGCTGGCGCGCACGATTTCATGCCGCTTCGTCGACGACGAAGGCGGGGCCGGAGCGTCGCGAATGCATCCGGTAGGTGCGCCGCACCAGATCGGCGCCGTAGCGCCGTTCGAGCGCGCGGATCGCGAAGTGGCCGCGGCTCATCGTCTGGTAGTGATCCATGAACAGCAGGTTGATCGCGGCGCCCGCCGCCGCGCCGACCCCCGGCACGAGCATGCCGGCGGCCTTCTGCGTGAGCTGGATCTTGTAGCGCGCCGCGACCATCGCGATGAGCCGTATGACCGCCGGGGCGCCTTCCTGCGCGATGCCGTGCTGCGCGACGTAACGCGAAGCGTCGCTGACCGCGCGCGCGAGCAGCGCGCGCACCGCGTAGTAGCCCGATTCGGCGGCGTCGTCGTGCGGGGAATCGCCGCCGAGCGCGAACACCTCGAGCGCCGCCATGCGCGTGTCGGGCGAGCTCGGGTCTTCGCCCTCGGCGCGCGCGACGTCGAGGATCGAGCGCATGATCAGCACCGTCGACAGCGGGATCTCGATCGACAGCCCGGCGATGCCGAGCGCGCCGCCCGCGCCGCCGCTCACCGAGCCGAGCAGCTTGTGCAGGCGCGGGCTCGCCTCGCGGCGGCCCGGCTCGAGCGTGCGCGCGGCGGCGTCGACCGAGCGCTGCAATGCGTGATGCGTGAGGATGCCGAGACGCCTGCGGATCGACGGCGGCAGGCGTTCGACGGTGCGCTCGATCGGACCGCCGAGCAGGTCGCTCAGGCGAACCGCGAGGCCGGGCCGCTCGAGCAGTTCGCGCGCCTGCTCGAGCTTGTGCAGATCGGCGGCGTCGATCTTCATCGCCCGGCGCGAGCGTGCTAGGGCATGCGCACGACGATCGGCACGCCGGCCTCGCGCAGGAGTCCGGCGGTGACGCTGCCGAGCACCGCCGCCTGCAGGCCCGCGCGTCCGCGCGTGGCCATCACGACGAGCAGATCGCGGCGGCCGCCGATGAAACGCGCCATCGCGTCGACCGGTTCGCCGTGCAGCACCTCCCAGTTCGCCTCGACCCCGTACTGGCGGCCGAGATCGACCGCGTGCGAGCGCACGTACGAGCTCTCGAGCGCGTCGTTCGGCGGCACCTGCGGGTCGGGCCGGGCATCGGGCGAGATCACCTGGATGACGAGCAGGCGCGCCTTGAGCGCGCGCGCCCATTCGCCCGCTTCCTGCTGCATCCATTCCGAGTGGCCGCTGCCGTCGATCGGCAGCATCACGGTGTTGATCTTCACCGGCTCGGCCGACTTGTCCACGCGGCGCCCGCTCGGACGATAGACCAGCACCGGGTTGCGACCGGTGCGCACGACGTCGTGCGCGACGCTGCCGAGGATCGCCTCCGCGAGGCCGCTGCGCCCGTGCGTGGTCATCGCCACCAGCGTCCCTTGCACGCGGGACGCTTCCTCCAGGATGGCTGCCGCCACGTTGTCGCGTCCGGGGACGACGCGCGCCTCGGCCTGGAGCCCGCCGGCGAGCGCCTGCAGCTGCTGCGACGCCTCGTCCTGCTCGGCCTCGCGTTCGGTGACCCGCATCAGCGCCAGCTTCGCACCGATGGCCTGCGCGATGCTGCGCGCGTACGGCAGCACTTCCTCGGAGAACGGGGAACCGTCGACGGGTACCAGGATTCGTTCGTACATGTTGTTCGTCCTTTGTCGGCAATGGTCGGCGCGGATTTCTGCATAATGGCGTGGCCATGAGAAATCCGCAAATCGTCTCGACGCTCGTCGAGCCGGCCTCCGGCGGGTCGCCGAAGGCGCCCGAGATTCCGGCAGGCTCGGCGATCCTGCGCGCAATCCGCGTCATGGAAACGATCGCCGACAGCGAGGTCCCGCCGCACCTGGCCGATCTGTGCCGCACGCTGGGGCTGCCCAAGCCCACCGTGTTTCGCATCCTTTCCACGCTCGAATACGCGGGGCTCGTCGCACGCGAGCCGGGCAGCAAGCGCTATCGCTGCGGGCGTCGGCTGACACGGTTGTCCGGAGCGGTGCTGCTGAACTCTCCGTCGTGCGCCGCGCGCCGTGCGATCCTCGAGGAGCTCGTCGAGCAGACGGGCGAGACCTGCAACCTGTCGATCCCCGACGGACACTCGGTCGTCTACATCGACCGCGTCGAGGCCAATTGGCCCCTGCGCGTCTCGCTGGCCGCCGGCTCGTGCATTCCGCTGTGCGCGTCGGCCAGCGGAAAGCTCTTCCTCGCGGCGATGACGCGCCGGGCGCGCGACCGGCTGATCCGCCAGTGCCCGCTCATCCGGCACACGCCGCAGACGCTCGACGATCCGGCCCGTCTCGAAGCCGAGATCGAACGCGTGCAGCAGCAGGGATACGCGGTCGACAACGAGGAGTACCTGCCCGGCGTGCGCTGCGTGGCGGTGCCGGTCGTCGATGCCGACGGACGAGTCGTCGCCGCGCTGTCGTTGCACGCTCCGGTGCAGCGCCTGAGTTTGGAGGAGGCGTTGCAGTTCCTGCCGGCCATGCGCAGCGCCGCTACCGAGATGGCGCAGACGATCGACTGGTGACGCCGTGACGATCCTCGTCCTGAACAGCGGATCGTCGAGCATCAAGTTCGCTTCGTATCGCCGGGGAGAGCGTCGCGGCTCGGTGAGCGAACAGCTTCGCGGGCAGGTGTCCGGACTGCCCGACGCGGCGAGGCTGTCGTGGCGTGCAGCCGACGGCTCGCAGGGCGAGCAGCCGCTGCCCGGCACGACCGATTCGCGCGCGGCGCTTCGGGCGGTGCTCGATCGTCTCGGCGAGGCCGATGCGCTGGGCGAGATCGAGGCGGTTGGCCATCGCATCGCGCACGGCGGGCAGACGCTGATCCGGCCGGTGCGCATCGACGACAACGTGCTCGCGCTGATCGAATCGCTCACGCCGCTCGCGCCGCTGCACCAGGGATTCGGTCTCGCAGGCGTGCACGCGATGCGCGCGCTCGCGCCGCGTGCGGTGCAGATCGCGTGCTTCGACACCGCGTTCCATGCCACGCAGCCGGTGCTGCACACGACGATGGCGCTGCCGGCCCCGTGGCGCGAGCGCGGCGTGCGCCGCTTCGGATTCCACGGATTGTCCTTCGAATCGATCGCGCAGACGCTGCCCGAGCTGCTCGGCCCGGCTGCCGACGCGCGGGTCATCGTCGCGCACCTGGGCAGCGGTGCGAGCGTGTGCGGGATGCGCGAGCGCCGCTCGGTGCGTACGTCGATGGGGCTGAGCACGCTCGACGGACTGGTGATGAGCACGCGGCCCGGCAGCATCGATCCGGGGGTGCTGCTCTATCTGCAGCAGCAGCTGCATCTCGACGTCGACGAGGTGAGCCGCGGCCTGCATTACGAGTCCGGGCTGCTCGGGCTCTCCGGCGTGTCGGGCGACATGCGCGTGCTCGAGGCGAGCGAGGATCCTCGCGCGGCCTTCGCGATCGAGCTGTTCTGCCAGCGCGCGGCGCAGGAGATCGCCGCGACCGCGGTGGCGCTCGGCGGCTGCGATGCGATCGTCTTCACCGGCGGGATCGGCGAGCATAGCGAGCGCGTGCGCCGCGAGATCGCCGCGCTGCTGGGCTGGATGGGGGTGCGCGTCGACGCTGCGCTGAATCGCACGCACGGCCCGCGCGTGCATCACGACACGTCGTCGGTCGGTGTGTGGGTGGTGAAGACCGACGAGGAGCGGGTGATCGCGGGGCACGTGGCCGGGATGGTGTAGCGGCGCTGCTGCGCTTCTCGGCTGCGCACAGGCGCGCCCGCGGCCGACGGCCCGCGCCTTTGCGGGAGGCGTCGGCTGCTTGCGAAGGATGGATCGGATTCGCGCGTGTCGTCGCAGTTGCGCGCGGTTGTCTTCCGTGTGCGGGGTCGACGCTCAGCGTTCGATGGCGGGGAGGACGGTGCCGCGGCATTCGCCGAAGCCGATGCGGGCGAAGCCGGGGCGTTCGCACCAGGCGCGCAGGATCACCGTGTCGCCGTCTTCGAGGAAGCTGCGGGTTTCGCCGTTGTCGAGCGTGAGCGGGCGCCGGCCGCCGTGCGAGAGCTCGAGCAGCGATCCGCCTTCGTCGTCGCCGGGGCCCGACTGCGTGCCACTGCCGAAGAGGTCCCCGGGCTGCAGGTTGCAGCCGCCGATCGTGTGATGCGCGACCATCTGCGCGAGGCTCCAGTAGGACTCGCGGAAGTTGGCCCGCGACAGGCGCACGGGGCCGCTGCCCGATTCGCGCATCGTCTTCGTCTCGATCCACGCCTCGAGGTGCAGGTCGAGGCCGCCGCGGCGGCGATGGCCGTCGTCGTCGAGATAAGGCAGGGGCTGCGGGTCGTCCGCGCTGCGCGTCCATGGCACGCGATACGGTGCGAGCGCATCGAGCGTGACGATCCACGGTGAGACCGTCGTCGCGAAGTTCTTCGCGAGGAAGGGGCCGAGCGGCTGGTATTCCCAGGCCTGGACGTCGCGCGCCGACCAGTCGTTGAGCAGGCACAGGCCGAACACGTGGCGCTCGGCCTCGCCGATCGGGATCGGCGCGCCGGCGGCGTTGCCCATGCCGATCCAGATGCCGACCTCGAGCTCGTAGTCGAGCCGGCGCGAAGGCACGACGCTCGGCGCGTCGGCGCCCTGCGGACGGACCTGGCCATGCGGACGCGGGAAGCGCTGTCCGCTCACACCGATCGACGACGCACGCCCGTGATAGGCGATCGGTACCCACTTGTAGTTCGGCAACAGCGGCTGGTCGGGACGGAACTGGCGCCCGACGTTGGTCGCGTGATGCACCGATGCGTAGAAGTCGGTGTAGTCCCCGATGCGCGCGGGAACGCGGTATTCGGCTTCGGCCTGTGCCACGAGCCAGCCGGCCGCCTCGGCCGCGCGCGGCGCGTCCATGCGCAGCACGCGCGAGAGCGCGAGCCGCAGCGCCCGGAGCGGTTCGCGGCCCAGCGCCATCAGCGCGTTCAGCGTCTCGCCGCGCGCGCACTCCGCCGCCCTGCGCGCGTCGCCTTCCAACAGATCCGACGAAGCGGCGGCCGCGAGGTCGACGATCTGGTCGCCGATCGCGACGCCGCCGCGCCACGTTTCCGCGGCGTCGCGGCGCCGGAACACCGCGAAGGGCAGGTTCTGGATCGGGAAGTCGGCGCCCGGCTCGTTGGCGAACGCGACCCAGCTGCGCAGCGCCGGATCGTGCGTCTCGTCGAGTCGATCGTCGGGCATTGCAGTCGATGCCGTCGTCATCGGCGCGGGTCGAGGCGCTTCGGGTCGAAGTGCTTCTTCAGCCCGCGCCAGCAGTCGATGTAGTCGCGCTGGCGCTGGGGCGAGGCGAGCGCCTGCCGGGTCGGGCGGATCGGCAGGCGCGTCTCGAACATGAACGCCATCGTGTCGCGGATGTAGGTCGGCTGCGAGGTGTCGATCGCGCTCGCCTTCTCGAAGGTTTCGGCGTCGGGCCCGTGCGCGGTCATGCAGTTGTGCAGGCTCGCGCCGCCCGGAACGAAGCCCTGCTGCTTCGCGTCGTAGGCGCCGTGCACGAGTCCCATGAACTCGCTGGCGACGTTGCGGTGGAACCAGGCGGGGCGGAACGTGTCCTCCATCGCAAGGATGCGCGGCGGAAAGATCACGAAATCGATCGCGTCGACGCCCGGCGTGTCGGATTGCGACTGCAGCACCAGGAAGATCGACGGATCGGGATGGTCGAAGCTGATCGAGCCGATCGTGTTGAAGCGGCGCAGGTCGTATTTGTACGGCGTGCAGTTGCCGTGCCACGCGACGACGTCGAGCGGAGAGTGGTCGATCGGGGCCGACCAGAGATGGCCGAGGAACTTCGCCACGAGCTCGAAGTCGCCGTCGACGTCCTCGTAGGCCGCGGTGGGCGAGAGGAAGTCGCGCGGGTTGGCCAGGCCGTTCGAGCCGATCGGGCCCAGATCGGGGAGCCGGAACGGGGCGCCGAAGTTCTCGCAGACGTAGCCGCGCACCGCGTCGAGTGCGCCGCCGGCGGATTTCAGGTCGGGCAGATCGACCGCGAATCGCACGCCGCGCGGGATGACGGCGATCTCCTGCGGCTCGACCTCGAGCACGCCGAGCTCGGTGCGCAGGCGCAGGCGACCGAGCTGCGGCACGATCAGCAGCTCGCCGTCGGCATCGTAGAAGAAGCGGTCGCGCATCGGGGTGTTCGCGCAATAGACGTGGATCGCGCATCCGTTCATCGACGCCGGGTCGCCCTGGCCGGCCATCGTGAACAGGCCCTCGACGAAGTCGACCGGCACGCCCGGTTCGGGCAGCGGCAGCGGATCCCAGCGCAGCCGGCTGGGCGGCGTCTCGATGTCGCCGAATGCGCCGACGATCGCCCGGTCGTCGATGCGCCGGAAGGCGCCATGCGTCGCACCCGGCCGGATGCGGTACAGCCAGCTGCGCCGGTTCGCACCGCGCGGCGCGGTGAACGCGGTCGCCGACAGCTGCTCGGCGTACAGGCCGTAGGGACAGCGCTGCGGCGAGTTGCGGCCGACCGGCAGCGCGCCGGGCAGCGCCTCGGTGGCGAATTCGTTGCCGAAGCCGCTCTGGTAGCGCGGCCCCTCGGCCCTGTCGTCGTGCACGGCGTCGCGCAGGACCGGCTCCGGTTGCATTCCGCCCATCGGGGATCCTCCTGGAGAGTGTCCTCCTCGTGTCTCCCTCGATCGTAGCAGCCCGGCGGGCCGGCTCGCTTCGGCCGCACGGCCGCCTCGGCGCCTGCACCGCATGCGCGCACGGCATGGCCCGTGCGCAGGCGCGCTCGCGGAGGAGCGGCCCGTGCGCGCCGGCGCCCGCGCCGGTCGCGCTTCAGCGGAACACGACGGTCTTGCTGCCGTTGAGCAGGATGCGCCGCTCGGCGTGCCACTTCACGGCCCGTGCGAGCACGACGTTCTCGATGTCGCGGCCGATCGCGGTGAGCGTGTCCACGCCCATCGAGTGATCGACGCGCTCGACGTCCTGCTCGATGATCGGGCCCTCGTCGAGCGCGCCGGTGACGTAGTGCGCGGTGGCGCCGATCAGCTTCACGCCGCGGTCGTGCGCCTGCCGGTACGGGCGCGCTCCCTTGAAGCTCGGCAGGAACGAGTGGTGGATGTTGATCGCGCGGCCCTCGAGCCGCCGGCACACGTTCTCGGAGAGGATCTGCATGTAGCGGGCCAGCACGACGAGCTCGATGCCTTCGGCGTCGACGATCTCCATCAGCCGCGCCTCGGCACGCTCCTTGGTGGAGGGCGTCACCGGGATGTGATGGAACGGAATGTCGTATGACGCCGCGAGCTGGTAGAAGTCGCGGTGGTTCGAGACGACGGCGCGGATGTCGATCGGCAGCAGGCCCGATCGCTGGCGGAACAGCAGGTCGTTCAGGCAGTGGCCGAGCCGCGAGACCAGGATCAGCGTCGGCGACGGCTTCGTCGCATCGAAGAAGCGCCAGCGCATCGCGAAGCGTTCGGCGATCGGCGCGAATGCGCTCGACAGCGTTTCGGGCGACGCGTCCGCGCCGGCCTCGAAATGCGTGCGCATGAAGAACAGCCCCGTGTCGCGATCGTCGAACTGCGCGGCCTCGATGATGTTGCCGCCGTGCTCGAGCAGGAAGCCCGAGACGGCATGCACGATGCCCGGGCGATCGGGACAGGAAAGCGTGAGGATGAAACCGTCGGGCATGCGTGTGGCGGAAGCGGACCGGACCTTCTCGGATCAGTCGGGCAGTATATCGATGCGCCCGGACGCACCGCGGTTTCGGGGTGCCGTTTTGCGGCCGGCCGCCGGCGGGCGAGTGCGACGCGGCGGCGCGCTGCGGCGGCCTTCGATCAGCCGGAGCGGCCCGGCCAGCGGAGCAGCGGCCCGATCGCGTCGAGCGTGTTCTTCAAGATGAGCCCGTATTCGGTATCGCCTTCCATCACGAGCGCGCGCTCGAAGAAGAGGCGGTCGGCGTCGTCCTCGCCGCGCAGCAGGCGGAGATAGCTGCGCGCGTCGGCGGCAACGCGCAGCGTGACGTCGCCGCGGTCGGGCGCCGCGCGGAACCCGCCCGGGGTGAGGCGGACGCGGCAGCGAAGGCCGAGATCGAGCACCTCGACCTCGACCGCGTGGCCTGCCAGCTGCGCGCGATCGTCGGGCGACAGCCGCGGCAACAGCAGCCGGTCGAGCGCGAGCGCGAGCGCGAGCGACGGTGGCGCGATCGGCAGGCGGGCGACGAGCCGGCGCAACGGCGGCGGAACGGGCAGGCCCGCGGCGCTCGCCCCGGCGAATGCGGGCTCTCCGGGCGGTGTCGTCCTCACGTGTCGATCTCCTGCAGTCCGGGCGCGCGCCGGGCGAAGCCGTCCACCAGCTCGCCCGGCAGCGGCAATTCGCGCAACGCCTCGAGTGCGTCGTGTGGATCGGCACCGCCGTTGTAGACCGCGTCGAAGCGCTCGACGACCGTGTCGAAATGCGAGGCGCAGGGCGAAAGCCGGATGCGGCCGATGCCCGCATCGAGCACCGCATCGCGTTGCGTGATCAGGCAGTGCAATGCCGCCGACTGGGTCTGGATGCCGTTCAGCGTGAGAAAGGCCTCGCCTTCGCCGGTGTCCAGCCGCAAGCCGTCGGGATGCTCGATGCAGCGAAAACCGCACTCGTCCTTCTTCAGTCGGTAGTGGCGCGCGGTGAAGCAGCGCGCGGAGAAGGCGAGCGGCAGGCGGCCGAAGGCGAAGATCTCGGGCTCGATCGGCACGTCGCCCGCGGGCCCGCCGCGCACGCGCTCGTCGGCCGGGTCGATGCACGCGATCGCGCCGAGATCGAGCTCGACGGGCGGCACCCAGCGCACCGCGCCGAGCGCGGCGTACTCCTCGAGCGCGGGACGGCTGTAGACGTTCACGTGCGGGCCGAGCACGAAGCGCCGCCCGGCGAGCGTGCGCAGCGCCGACGAGTCGCCGGCCTCGACGAGGAATTCGTCCTGCGCGGTGAGTGCGCGCATCTCGCGCAGGTCGGCCTCCGACTCGAGCAGCGCCTGGGTGCCGAGCACCACCTCCTTGCCGCACGCGGCGAGGTCGCGGGCGAGCGCGACCCAGTCGTCGCGCTTCAGCTCGTGGCGGCGCGAGCAGACGATCTCACCCAGCGTGACGGTGTCGGCGGGCGATTCCGCGATGCGCGCGTAGAACTCGATGACCGTGCGGCGCGGCCAGTAGTAGAGCAGCGGCCCGATGCTGATGCGCGTGCGCGCCGCCGGTGCGTTCGCCTGGTCCATCGTGGTCGGTCCCTGCGTCATCGCCACGGCCGGTCGTAGGCGCCGAGCGTGTGCTGCTGACCCTCGGACCAGCGTCCGAGCGCGGCGACCCATTGCGGTTGCACGCTGAAGCGCTCGCGTTTCGCCGCGCAGTCGTCGATCGCTGCGCGCCAGACGCGCGTGACCTGCTCGACGTACGCGGGGCTGCGCTGCCTTCCCTCGATCTTGATCGCCGCCACGCCGATGTCGAACAGCTGCGGCAGGATCGCGAGCGTGTTCAGGCTGGTCGGCTCCTCGAGCGCGTAGTCGCGCTGGCCCTCGACGTGGAAGCGCCCCTTGCACAGCGTCGGGTAGCCGCGCGGCTCGTCGGGGGCGTAGTGGTCGATCAGCACGCCGTTCAGCCGCGCCTGCACGCCGTCGCCCGTTTCCTCCCAGCGCACGGCCGACGGCGGCGAGCAGACGCCCGCCGTGTTCGGCGACTGGCCGGTCGCGTACGACGACAGCGCGCAGCGTCCCTCGACCATCACGCACAGGCTGCCGAAGCCGAAGACCTCGACCTCGGCGCGGGTGTGGCGGGCGAGGTGCGCGACCTGCGAAAGCGTGAGCACGCGCGGCAGCACGGCGCGCTGGATCGCGTAGCGTTCCCGATGGAACTCGATCGCTTCGTAGGTGGTGGCCGACGCCTGCACCGACAGGTGCAGGCGCAGCTGCGGGTGCGTGCGATGCGCGTAGCCGAGGACGGCGACGTCGGCGCAGATCAGCGCGTCGGCGCCGAGCTCCGCCGCGGTGTCGACCGCGCGCCACCAGCGCGCAGGATCTCGTGCATCGGCGTAGGTGTTCAGCGCCATCAGCACCTTGCGTCCGCGCGCATGCGCGTAGTCGATGCCGCGGCGCATCTGGGCGAGGTCGAAATTCAGCCCCGCGAAGTTGCGCGCGTTCGTCGCGTCCTTCAGGCCGAGATAGACCGCGTCGGCGCCGGCGTCGACGGCGAGCGTCAGCGCCCGCAGCGAGCCGGCCGGACAGACGAGCTCGGGCTTGCGCATCGCGTCGCGGGGGGCGTTCATCGGCAGGCGTCTCCGGAAAAGGCGTGTGCGTTCAGCGGCCGCGACCGTCGGTGCGTGCGCGCCCGTACCAGCCCATGTAGCGCAACGACCAGACGAGCATCGCCGCGCTCCAGAAGAGCGCCGCGCCCACGAGCATCGGCGCCTGCGTGCGCAGTGCCTCGGCGGCGATGCGCGACACGGTGGCGGCCTGCAGCGCGAGGAACAGCCACCAGACGATCCGTTCGGAAGCGAGCGTTCGTCCGGCCTGGCCGCAGGTGACGCGACTCACCATCGCGAGCATCGTCGAGCCGAGGAATCCCATCGCCAGCGCGTGCAGCCACGCCAGCCGCAGGCCGGCGACACCCGAGCCCGAGGTGAGCGCGAACGCATCCGCGGCCCGCAGCGCGAAGGCGATGCCGAGCCAGACGAGACCGGCGTGCAGCATCGCCAGCAGCCGGATGCCGAGGTTCTGCTCGCTGCGCCAGCGCCAGGCGAGCCACAGGACCAGCGCGGCCATCGCCGCGTCGACGGCGAACGTCAGCGCATGCAGGCCGCGCACGAAGCCCGAGCCGGGAGCCGCCGACGCGACCGCGTGCACGACCGGCTGCAGCGCGAGCGCCGCCACCATTAGCCCGAGCGGCGCGTTGCCGTAGCGACGCTCGATGGCGGGCGAGGCGACGTGAAGGAAGGGCACCATGCGATGCAGCGCACCGACGAACACCGGCGCGAGGAACCAGCCGACCAGCGCCGACTCGACGAAGAGCAGCCGGGCGGGTTCGCCGGCCGCGAGCGACCACGCGCCATAGCCGAAGGCGGCGGCGCCGAAGCCGCAGGCGAGCGCGATGACGCGCAGGTGCAGCCGGTCGTCGGCACGCGAGGCGGCGATCATCGCGGCAAGCCGCACGACGAACAGGCTCCAAGCGACGGCCACGAGCGCCAGGCCGCTCGCCGCCATCCGCAGGTCGAGCTGTGCGCCGGCGGCGAAGAGCGCCCATCCGGGCACCCACGCGCACACCAGCGGCAGCAGCGACGCCGCGCGCACCGGGGGCAGGCGCAGCCAGCGCGGCCCGGCGGTGCAGAGGAAGCCGGCGAAGAACATCGGCATGAAGGATCCGGCCATCACCAGCGCATGCGCGACGCCGGGCGCGAGCACGAAGGGTGGCGTCGCGCCGAAGGCGCGCAGCACGACGATCGCGGTCCACCAGAGCGACGCCGCGGCGAGCAGCGACATCGCGGCGAAGAACGCCAGTCGGTGCGGTGCATCGAGCAGCGTCGAGAAATGCCAGCGCGCGCGGGGCGCGCCGGTGCGATCGCCGGGGCGATCGACGAAGGGGCGATGACATCGATCGGCCGGTACGCGGGGCACGGAACTCGTCGGTCAGCTCGGGACTGTAGGCGGTGTCAGGCTCGCACCGCCTTGCGCGAGATCAAGAGGATCGCGACGCCGTCGGCTCGCCCGACCCGTCCGGGGACGACAGCAGCTCGATCATGCGCTCGATCAGGCGCGCGACCTGGTGCTGCGATGCCAGCGAGAAACGTGCGCGGGTCGGTCCTTCGGGTTCGACGCGAATGGTGAGCCAGTCGGACGGCGCGGCCGCGAAGACGATCTCGTCGGTGACGTCGTCGCCGACGAAGGCGACGCGCGAGACGCCCATCTCGGCCGCCAGCTCGGCCAGCGCCTCGAGCTTCGTGCGCGCGCCGGGCGGCAGCACGTTCAGGACGAACTTGCCGCCGATCGTGCGCGCGGACGGGTCGAGCGCGGCGACGATCTCGTGCAGCGCGCGTTCCGCCGCCGCCGGATCGGCCGCGCGGCGGTAGTGCAGGCTCAACGTGGCCTGCTTGTCCTCGATCTCGACGCCGCCGTCGGGTCCGAAGCGACGGTCGATCTCGCGCTGCAGTCGGGCGCGCCAGTCGGCCATCGTGCGCCGGGCCTGCACCGCCTCGTCGCTGTCGCCGAGCAGCGCGTCGTTGCCGTGGTTGCCGATCAGCCGGATCGACGAGATGTCGGCGCGCGCGCGCAGGTCGGCGATCCCGCGGCCCGAGACGATCGCCACGCGGATGCGCTCGGCCAGCTCGCGCAGCAAGCGCTCGACCTCCGGATGCAGCCGCGCCAGCGGGGGCAGCTCCACGATCGGTGCGAGCGTTCCGTCGAAGTCGAAGGCGACGAGCGCGCGCTCCGACAGCAGCGCGCGAAGCGCGGCGTCGCCCTCCGTGCTGAAAATGGATGGGGGCGTCGTGTTCAAGCCGAGATCTCCTGCTCGTCCTCGCCGAGGCGTGCGCGCAGCCGCGCGCGCCGGCGCAGCCGTCCGGCGTCGAGCAGCATGCGGCCCGCCCAGCGGAACACGTTGAACTCGCGCACCAGCTGCCGCATGCTGCGCATGCGCGCCTGCTGCTCGCTTTCGGGCATCGTCAGCGCGGTGTGCAGCGCCTCGGCGACCTGGTCGATATGGTAGGGGTTCACGATCAGCGCCTCGTGCAGCTCGCGGGCCGCGCCGGCGAACTGGCTGAGGATCAGCACGCCGCGCTCGTCGTCGCGCGAGCCGATGAACTCCTTCGCGACGAGGTTCATTCCGTCGTGCAGGCTGGTCACGACGCAGACGTCGCAGGCCCGATAGTGCTGGAAGACCGACGCGCTGTCGTGGTGCTCGATCAGCAGGCGAACCGGCTCGGGCCCGCCCGCATCGAAGCGCGCGTTGATCTGCGCGGCGATCTCGCGAACCTGCGTCTCGAAGCGCTGGTATTCCTCGAGCGACGAGCGCGACGGCGCGGCGATCTGGATCAGCGTGAAGCGCCCGATCCATTCCGGGTGCAGCTCGAGCAGCCGCTCGACCGCGCGCATGCGTTCGATGATTCCCTTCGTGTAGTCGAGCCGGTCCACGCCGACGGCGAGACGGTGGCCCGGCGGCAGGCCCGCCTGCTCGAACACCTCGGCG
>DATGRE010000198.1:0-5986 GCA_035303885.1 Zeimonas sp.
TGGGGCTGCGCGGGGCCAACGCGCAAAACGTGGTCAGCGGCGTCAAGGCCAAACTGGCCGAGATCGCACCCACGCTGCCCAAGGGCGTCAGTATCGAGACCTTCTACGACCGCAGCAATCTGGTCGATCGGGCCGTCGGCACGGTGGCCAAGGCGCTGCTCGAAGCCATCGTCCTCGTCGTGCTGCTGCTGCTCGCCTTCCTCGGCAATCTGCGCGCGGCGCTCGTCGTCGCGTTGACGCTGCCGCTCGCCGCGCTCGGCACCTTCGTGCTGATGCGGTACACCGGGCTGTCGGCGAACCTGATGAGCCTCGGCGGCCTGGCGATCGCGATCGGACTGCTGGTCGACGGCGCCGTCGTCGTCGTCGAGAACATCGAAAGCCGGCTCGGCGAGGGCGGTGCGCAGCAGCGGCTGCCGATGCTGCACGTCGTATACCGCGCGGTGCGTGAGGTCGCCGTGCCGGTCGTCTCGGGCGTGGCAATCATCGTCATCGTCTTCGTCCCGCTGCTCTCGCTGCAGGGGCTCGAGGGCAAGCTGTTCCGACCGGTGGCGCTGTCGATCGTCTACGCGCTGTCGGTTTCGCTGGTGCTCGCGCTCACCGTGATCCCGGTGCTCGCGTCGCTGCTGTTGCGCCGCCGCGGCGCACACGTGCCGTGGCTCGCCCGCAAGCTCGATGCGCTCTACGTTCCGGTGCTCGCCCGATCGCTGCGGCACGCGAAGCTCGTCGTCGCCGTCGCCATCGCGCTGCTGGTCGCCGCCGGCGGCGCCTACACGCTGCTCGGCAAGAGCTTCATGCCGACGATGGACGAGGGCGACGTCATCATGCAGCTCGAGAAGCTGCCGTCGATCAGCCTCGCGCAGACGATCGCCATCGACGCGCGCGTGCAGCGGGCGATCCTCGAGCGGGTGCCCGAGGTGCGCAGCATCGTCGCGCGCTCGGGCTCCGACGAGCTCGGCCTGGATCCGATGGGGCTGAACGAAACCGACGGCTTCCTCGTGCTGAAGCCGATCGCCGAGTGGCGCGTGCCCGACAAGGCGTGGCTCGTCGACGAGCTGCGCACGGTCGCCGAAGGCTTCCCCGGACTGGAGGCGTCGTTCACGCAGCCGATCGAGATGCGCATCTCGGAGATGCTCACCGGCGTGCGCGGTGACGTCGCGATCAAGGTCTTCGGTACCGACCTCGCCGAGCTCGGCGCGCTCGCCTCGCGGATCGAGTCGCTGCTCGCCGCGATTCCCGGTTCGGAGGACGTCTTCACCGCGCGCAACGAAGGCGTGCAGTACCTGCAGGTGCGCATCGATCGCCTCGCCGCGGGCCGCCTCGGACTGTCGATCGACGAGCTGCAGGCGAGCCTGCGCACCCTGATCGAGGGCCAGCCCGCCGGAGCCGTGATGGAGGCGGGCTGGCGCGTGCCGATCCTGCTGCGAGCCGGCGAGGACGTGCGGGCGAGTGCCACGCGCTTCGGCGATCTGCGCATCGCGCTGCCCGACGGCAACGCGGTGCCGGTGTCGGCGATCGCCCGCATCGAGCGCGTCGACGGGCCGGTGAAGATCGAGCGCGAGAATGCCGCGCGCTACGTGACGATCCGCACGAACGTCCGCGGGCGCGACCTCGTCGGCTTCGTCGACGAGGCGCGCGCGCGCATCGCCGCGGAGGTGCCGCTGCCGGCCGGCTACCGTATCGAGTGGGGCGGCCAGTTCGAGAACCAGCAGCGTGCCGCGGCGCGCCTGGCCGTCGTCGTGCCGGTGGCGCTGCTGCTGATTTTCCTGCTGCTGTTCTCCACGTTCGGTTCCGTACGCCAGTCGGTGCTCGTGCTGGCGAACGTGCCTTTCGCGATGGTCGGCGGCGTGTTCGCGCTGCTCGCCGCCGGCGAGTACCTGTCGGTGCCCGCGTCGATCGGCTTCATCGCGCTGCTGGGCATCGCGGTGCTCAACGGCGTCGTGCTCGTCGCGCATTTCAACCAGCTGCTCGAGCACGGCATGCCGATCGAACGCGTCGTTGTCGAGGGTGCGCGGCGCCGGCTGCGCCCGGTGCTGATGACGGCGTCGATCGCGGCGTTCGGGCTGGTGCCGCTGCTGTTCGCGACCGGGCCCGGCTCGGAGGTCCAGCGCCCGCTGGCGATCGTCGTCATCGGCGGGCTCGCGACGTCGACGCTGCTGACGCTGCTGCTGTTTCCGATCCTGTTTCGCCGCTTCGGTGCCGAAGGCGCAGCGCCGGTGCGGGCGCTCTCGCGCGCGGCCGAATCACGACGGAACGACCGGGCGGCAGCGGTCGGCCGTCGGCCGGGTCACGATGTGGCCGCCGGCGATCGCGCGGCCGACGCCGGTTCGGCCGCTGCCGGAAGCACCGTGGCATCACTCTCCGATGGCGAGCGGCAAGACCGGCACTCCGGCTCGGTACGTGTCGTCGAGCAGGTGCACGAGGAGACGCGCAAATGACCGAACGAGCCGAGACGGGGCCGCGCGATTCCGCGCCTTCCTGGGTCCTCCTCACGCTGATCGCACCCGTCAGGCTCGAGGAGCCGCTCGCCGATCTGTTGCTCGAGGCGCCCGAACTCGTCGGTGGTTTCACGTCGAGCAGCGCCTCGGGCCACGGCGCCGGGGTGCGCTTCGAGGCGGCGAGCGAGCGCGTGCGCGGGCGAGGTCGTCGCGTGCGTTTCGACATCGCGATCGACCGCACGGCAGCCGAGGCGTTGCTCGATCGGATGCAGGCGGAGTTCAGCGAGACCCATCTCTACTACTGGATCTGTCCGATGCTCGAATGCGGGATCCTGGGACGTCGCGCGAGAGGGGGCGCGCAGTCGTGAGTCGCGTGGTTCTTCACGTCCTGTTTGTCGTCGCCGTGCTGGGGGGTGCTTCCTGCGGCGCACGCGCCGCCTCCGGCGACTATCCGGCGGAGCTTCCGCCGCCCGCGCGCGTGCAGGCGGCAATCGCCGATGCGCCCGAGGCGCACGAAGCGGCTTCGCTGGTCGAGGCAGCGCAGGCGGAGCGGCGACGGCTGGCGGCCGGTCCGCACGAATGGACGACGAATGCACAGGTTCAGCGCCGCCGCGTGCACGAGACCATGGCGTCCGAGCGCTTCAACGAATGGAGCGTGGCGCTCGAGCGCGGAATCCGCCTGCCCGGCAAGGCGGAGATCGATCGGCGTCTCGGTGCGCAACAAATTGTCGAAGCCGAGATCGCACTTGCGGACGCCCGGCACGAATCATCGCGGCGCCTGCTGTCGCGCTGGTACGCGCTCTTGCGCGAGCGCGAGAGCGCGCAACTGCTCTCGCGGCAGGCCGAGCTCGCGTCTCGCGAGGCGCAGGCGGTGTCTCGACGTCGCCAGCTCGGCGACGCCTCGAGGCTCGACGAGATGCAGGCCGGCGCGGAGGCCGAGCAGGCCGAAGCGGCGCGCCGCGTCGCGGCCGATCTGGCGGAGCGCGCGCGCGTCGCGCTGCTTCGCGAGTTCCCGCTGCTGCAAGGGGTCGAGCCGCCGCAGGCGCTACCGGACCCGTCGGAGCCGGTCGAGGACCTGGGCTCGCTCGCACGCGAGGCGCTCGAACAGGATCACGGGCTGCGAATCGCGCAAGCGGCCGCACAGGTCGCGCAAACCGAAGCGCGGCGGGCGCTCGCCGATCGACGTCCCGATCCAACCGTGGGCGTGCAGTACGGCACCGAGCGCAACGCGGACGAGCGCATCCTCGGCGTGTTCGTCTCGGTGCCCTTCGGTGGCGAGGCACGGCGTGCCGCGGCCGACGCCAGTCTCGCGCGCGCTTCGGCACTCGAGCGGCGCGTCGAGGCGCGGCGCCGCCAGCTCGACGCGCAACTCGCCGAGCTGCTCGCCGCCGTGCGATCGGGCGTCGCGCGCTGGCAGTCCGCACAACGCGGCGCCGAACTGCAGGCGCAGGCGGCGGAGCGGATCGCGCGTGCGCACGAGCTCGGTGAAACCGACCTGGCCGAGGTGCTGCGGGCGCGCCGGCTGGCGCTGGAGGCGGCGCTGCGCGCGGCGAACATGCGTGTCGATGCGCTCGAGAGCCGCGCGCGGCTGCTGTTCGACGCGCATCGGTTGTGGGATTTCGAGCCGAGACCGTGAGACCCGTGCGCGCTGCTGCGCAAGCTCGGGCCTGATTCCGCGCACCCGATCGGAGGTGCAGGGGGGTGCTGGTCGGGGTGAGAGGATTCGAACCTCCGGCCTCTACGTCCCGAACGTAGCGCTCTACCAGGCTAAGCTACACCCCGCGACGCGCTCCCGGAGAAGGTCCGGGCGGCAAGCCCGGCGGAAGCGGCGGATCGCATACCCGCCTCTCGCGCCCGACGCGCGGCCCGAATGTCGGGATTGGCCGCGCAATCGCACCACCGGATTCAGTGGTCGCGCTCGATCGAGTAAGCCGTCAAGTATAGCAGCGCGTCGCGGTACACGGAAGCGCCGGAGTCGCGAAGCATCGCCCCCACCGCGTCGCGTGCGGCCTGCGCCTCCTCCTGCGCGCGTGCCCGGGTGTAGTCGAGCGCGCCGGTGCGCCGGATCGCCTCGAGGATCGGCTCGAAATGCGGGGTCGAGCCCTGCTCGATCGCCTTGCGCACGAGATCGCGCTCGGTGGGCGTTCCGCGCTCCATCACGTGGATGAGCGGCAGCGTCGGCTTGCCTTCGCGCAGGTCGGTGCCCACCTGCTTGCCGATGTCGCCGGTGACGCCCGAGTAGTCGAGCACGTCGTCGATCAGCTGGAACGCGGTCCCGAGGCGGCGCCCGTATTCGGCGGCGGCGCGCTCGACCTCGGGCGGTGCGTGCGAGACCATTGCGCCCAGCTGCGCCGCGGCCTCGAACAGCCGCGCCGTCTTGTAGCGGATCACCTGCATGTAGCGCGCTTCGTCGGTGTCGGGGTCGTGGCAGTTCAGCAGCTGCAGGACCTCGCCCTCGGCGATCGTGTTCGTCGCGTCGGCGAGCACGCTCATGACACGCATGTCGTCGACTTCCACCATGAGCTGGAACGAGCGCGAATAGAGGAAGTCGCCGACGAGCACGGAGGCCGCGTTGCCGAACATCGAGTTGGCGGTGCGGCGCCCCCGGCGCAGCTCGGATTCGTCGACCACGTCGTCGTGCAGCAGCGTGGCGGTATGGATGAACTCGACGACGGCGGCCAGCAGGAACGTCTTTCTCGCGTCGGCGTCGCCGAGCGCGCGCGCGACGAGCAGCACGAGCAGCGGGCGCATCCGCTTGCCGCCGGCGCCGATGATGTAGTCGGCGACGTTGCGGATGAGCGGCACCTCCGAACCGAGCCGTTCGCGGATGACGCGGTCGGTCTCAGCGAGGTCCGACGCGAGAACGGGGAAGAGTTCGAGGGGCTTCATGGGGTGCGGGGGGATTGCGGACGATTATAGTCGCGGCCCCGAGTCTTTGACCGATCGCCCCGGATCCGACATAATCACAGGTTCCCTCGAAAGGACGATTCCATGTACGCGGTCATAAAAACCGGCGGCAAGCAGTATCGCGTCGCTGCCGGCGACAAGATCAGGGTAGAACAGATACCGGCGGACATCGGAGCGGAGATCACGATCGACCAGGTGCTGGCGGTCGGCGCGGGCGACCAGCTCTCGGTCGGCGCGCCGCTGGTATCGGGTGCGACGGTCTCGGCAACGGTGCTCTCCCACGGCCGGGGCGAGAAGGTGCGCATCTTCAAGATGCGCCGGCGCAAGCACTACCGCAAGCAGCAGGGCCATCGGCAGAACTACACCGAGCTCTTCATCGGGCGGATCGCCTCCGCGCTCGGCGAGACGCGCGCGGAGTTGGGCGCGGCTGCCGGCGAGGCCGCCCGCCCGGAGCCCGTCGAAGCCTCCGGCCAGCCGGCGGAATCGGCCACCGCGCAGGAGTAAACAGAGATGGCACAGAAGAAAGGCGGCGGCTCGACGCGAAACGGCCGCGATTCCCAGCCGAAGATGCTGGGCGTGAAGGCATACGGCGGCGAATCCGTCCGCGCCGGTGCGATCATCGTGCGCCAGCGTGGCACGCGCTT
>DATGRE010000199.1:0-2250 GCA_035303885.1 Zeimonas sp.
AGCGCAGCTACACCGAGCTGTTCGCGGACGCCCCCGGCACCGTGACGGCGGTGGGCGCGGAGCCCGGCGAGGTGGTGGCCGCCGGCCAGATGATCGTGCGCGTCGCGCGCCAGGGCGGGCGCGACGCGGTCTTCGACGTGCCGGCCCGGGTGAAGGAGGCGGCCGGCGGCCTCGACCCAGAGGTGACGGTGACGCTCGTCTCCGATCCCGCCGTGACGGCGATCGGGCGCGTGCGCGAGGTGTCGCCGCGCGCCGACGCCGTGACGCGCACCTTCGCCGTGCGCGTCGGCCTCGCGGATCCGCCCGCGGCGATGCGCCTCGGCACCACCGTCACTGGGAGCATCCAGCTCGGCGGCGACGGCGGCGCCATCCGCATCCCGGCCTCGGCGCTCACCTCCGCGGAAGGCCGGCCCGCCGTCTGGGTGCTCGACGCAGACAGCGGAACCGTGTCGCTGCGCAGCGTCGTCGTCGAACGGTCGGACCTCTTCGAGGTGACGGTCTCCGAGGGACTCGCGCCCGACGAGATCGTGGTGACCGCCGGCGTGCAGACCCTGCGCCCCGGCCAGAAGGTCCGGCTGCTCCAGGCGGTGCCGTGAACCTCTCGCGCTGGGCGTTGCGCAACCGCTCGCTGGTCGCCTTCTTCATGATCGTCGCGATCGGAGCCGGCGTCTCCGCCTTCTTCTCGCTCGGCCGCGACGAGGATCCTCCCTTCACGATCCGCACCATGGTCGTGCAGGCCGCCTGGCCGGGCGCGACGCTCGACGACACGCTGCTCCAGCTCACCGAGCGGCTCGAGCGCCGGCTCCAGGAGCTGTCGGCGCTCGATTCGCTGCGCAGCTACACGAACGCCGGGCAGACGGTGATCTTCGTGAACCTGCGCGGCGACACGCCGGCGAAGGAGATCCCCGCCGTCTGGCAGCAGGTCCGCAACGAGATCGGCGACGTCCGGCACACGCTGCCGCAGGGCGTCGTGGGCCCCTTCTTCGACGACGACTTCGGCGACACGTTCGGGATCATCTACGGGTTCACCGCCGACGGCTTCTCGCACCGCGAGCTGCGCGACCACGTGGAGGCGGCCCGCTCCCGGCTGCTCGACGTGCCGGACGTCGAGCAGGTCGAGATCCTCGGTGCGCAGGACGAGCGGATCTTCGTCGAGTTCTCGCTCGAGGAGCTCGCCGGCCTCGGGCTCGACCGCTCGGCCCTGCTCGCGGCGCTGCAGGCCCAGAACCTGGTGCGGCCCTCGGGCGTCATCCACACCGACCGGGAGCGGGTCACGATCCGCGTATCGGGCGCGTTCCGCTCCGAGCGGGACGTGCTCGACGTCAACTTCGCGGCGGGCGGGCGGATCCTGCGGCTCGGCGACGTCGCCGAGGTCACCCGCGGCCACGCCGACCCGCCGCAGCCGATGTTCCGCGTGAACGGCGAGCCGGCGATCGGCCTCGCGATCGCGATGCGCGAGGGCGGCGACCTGCTGGCGCTCGGCGAGAACGTGGATCGCGAGATGGCCGCCATCACGGCCGAGCTGCCGCACGGCATCGAGCCGCACCTCGTGGCGGACCAGCCGGCGATCGTCGACGCCGCGATCGGCGAGTTCACGGAGTCGCTGTGGCAGTCGATCGCGATCATCCTGATCGTGAGCTTCGCCAGCCTGGGGCTGCGCGCGGGCGCGATCGTCGGCATCTCGATCCCGCTGATCCTGGCGATCGTGTTCCCGATCATGGGCCTCGTCGGCATCGACATGCAGCGCATCTCGCTGGGCGCGCTGATCGTCGCGCTCGCGCTGATGGTGGACGACGCGATGACCACCATCGACGCGATCGTGCGCCGGCGTGCGGCCGGCGACGACGTGGAGGCCGCCGCCAGCTACGCGTTCTCGCACTTCGCGGTCCCGATGCTGATCGGCACGCTGGTCACGATCGCGGGCTTCGTGCCGATCGGCTTCGCGCGCAGCGCGGCCGGCGAGTACACGTTCTCGCTGTTCGCGGTGGTCGCCATCGCCCTCGTGGTCTCGTGGTTCGTCGCCGTGATCTTCGCGCCGCTGATGGGCGTCGCGATCCTGAAGGCGCCCAAGGACACCGAGGCCAAGGATGCGCCGCCCGGCTTCGTGTTCCGGACCTACCGCAGCCTGCTCACCTGGGCCATGCGCGGCAAGTGGCTGACGATCGGCGGCACGCTCGGCCTCTTCGTTGCCGCATTGCTTGCGATGTCGCTCATCCCGCGCCAGTTCTTCCCGTCGTCCGACCGGCCGGA
>DATGRE010000200.1:0-3721 GCA_035303885.1 Zeimonas sp.
CGCCTGGTGCTCGGCCGACAACGCATCGAGCAGCTCGTCGAGGTCGCCGTCCATCACTTGTTGCAGCCGGTACAGCGTCAGGTTGATCCGATGGTCGGTGACGCGCCCCTGCGGGAAGTTGTACGTGCGGATGCGCTCGGATCGATCGCCCGAGCCGACCAGCGATTTGCGCTGCGCCGCCTCGCGCGCGTGCGCCTCGCTCGCGCGGCGGTCCTTCAGGCGCGCGGCGAGCACCTTCATTGCGCGATCGCGGTTCCGGTGCTGCGAGCGGTCGTCCTGGCATTCGACGACGATGCCGGTCGGCAGGTGCGTGATCCGCACCGCCGATTCGGTCCTGTTGACGTGCTGGCCGCCCGCGCCCGATGCGCGAAAGACGTCGACGCGGATCTCGTCGGGATCGATTTCGATCTCGCCGAGCTCGTCGGCCTCCGGCAGCACCGCGACCGTGCACGCCGACGTGTGGATGCGGCCCTGCGCCTCGGTCTCCGGGACACGCTGCACGCGGTGCACGCCCGATTCGAATTTCAGCCGCGAATACGCGCCCGCGCCCGCGATGCGCACGATCACTTCCTTGTAGCCGCCGAGATCGGATTCGCTCGCCGAGACGAGTTCCGTCTGCCAGCGGTTGCGCTCGGCGAAGCGCAGGTACATGCGCAGCAGGTCGGCGGCGAACAGCGCCGACTCCTCGCCGCCGGTTCCGGCGCGGATCTCGACGAAGACGTTGCGCTCGTCGTCGGGGTCGCGCGGCAGCAGCAGCTTCTGCAGCCGCAGCGCCTGCGCGTCGGCACGCGCCGCGGCGGCCTGCGCCTCCTCCTCGGCGAAGGCGCGCAGCTCCGGGTCGGCGCGCATCTGCTCGGCGGTCTCGCGGTCGGCGACCGCGCGCTTCCACTCGTGGAAGCATTCGACGATCTCCGCCAGCTCGGCCTGCTCGCGGCCGGCGCTGCGGAAGGCTTCGAGGTCGCGCGTGGCGTCCTCGCTCGAGAGCATCAGGTTCACCTCGGCGAGGCGCCGCTCGAGGTTCTCGAGCTTCGCCTGCATCGACGCTTTCATTGCGGCGGGGCCTTCAGCGTTCGGCGTCGGGCGTGCCTTCCCCGTTCGCCGGGGCCGCCGTCGCGTGCGCCGGCACGGCCTCGGGCGCGGGCGACGCCCGTTCGGTCGCGGCGGCGCGCTCGGCCATCGCGACGCGCTCGGGCAGCAGCCGGTCGATCAGCGGCAGCAGCAGCTCGCGTTGCGTGGGCGAGCCGTGCAGCAGTGTCGTGGGCCCGTGCAGGAACTTGCTCGTGAGCGCGTGCGCCATCGACTCGAGGACGCGCTCCGGGCTCTCGCCGGCGGCGAGCGCGCGCCGTGCGCGCTCGAGCTCGGCGCGTTCGAGCGCCTTGCCGCGCGCGTGCAGCGTGCGGATCGCCGGCACCGCCTCGCGCGAGCGCATCCACTGCATGAACGCGTCGACGCGCGTCTCGATGATCGCCTCGGCCTGTGCGACCGCGGCGCGCCGGTTTTCCTGGCCCGAGGCGACCTGGCGGCCCAGGTCGTCGATCGTGTAGAGGAAGACGTCGTCGAGGCGCGCGACCTCGGGCTCGATGTCGCGTGGCACGGCGAGGTCGACCATGAACATCGGGCGACGCCGCCGTGCGCGCGTCGCCCGCTCGACCATGCCGAGTCCGATGATCGGCAGCGAGCTCGCCGTGCACGAGACGACGATGTCGAATTCGTCGAGCCGGTCGCTGAGCTCGGCCAGGCGCAGCGCGTCGGCCCCGAAGCGCTGCGCGAGGCGGCTCGCACGCTCGACGGTGCGGTTGGCGACGACGATCCGCTTCGGATGCTGTGCGGCGAAATGCGTCGCCGCGAGCTCGATCATCTCGCCGGCGCCGACGAACAGCACCTGCGTCTCCTGCAGGTCTTCGAAGATGCGCCTGGCGAGCCGCACCGCCGCGGCGGCCATCGACACCGACTGCGAGCCGATCTCGGTGGTGGTGCGCACCTCCTTCGCGACGGCGAACGAGCGCTGGAACAGCTGGTGCAGATTCGAGCCGAGCGAGCCGGCACCGTGGGCGATGCGCATCGCCTCCTTCATCTGCCCGAGGATCTGCGGCTCGCCGAGCACCATCGAGTCGAGCCCCGAAGCGACGCGGAACGCGTGGCGCACCGCCTCGTTGTTCGGCAGCGCGTACAGGTGCGGCTGCAGCCCGTCGGCGCCGCCATGGCGGCGATCGAGCCAGCCGGCGATCTCGGCCTGCGCGTGCGTCGGCTCGGGCGTGGCGCAGTAGATCTCGGTGCGGTTGCAGGTGGAGAGGATCGCCGATTCGGGGGCGACCGGGTGCAGCCGCGCGCGCAGGTCGGCCAGCGCCGCCCGCAGCGCCTCGCCCGGGAACGACACCTGTTCCCGAAGGCGCAACGGCGCCGTCCGGTGGTTCAGTCCGAGCGTCAGCAGTTGCATAACTGGCTGAATTTTAACGGATCGCGCCGTTCGCGTGTGCGCCGAGGAAGAGCTTGTACCCGGGATGCTGCGATTCGTCCTTGTACGGGTAGCCGAGGGTGTCGAGAAAGCGCTGGAACTTCTCGTCGTCGCGGGCCGGCACCTGCATGCCCACGAGGATCGTTCCGTAGTCGGCGCCGTGGTTGCGGTAATGGAACAGCGAGATGTTCCAGTTCGGGCTCATGCACGACAGGAAGCGCATCAGCGCCCCGGGCCGCTCGGGGAACTCGAAGCTGTAGAGCCGCTCGTTGCGCGCCAGCGGCGAGTTGCCCCCGACCATGTGCCGCAGGTGCATCTTGCCGAGCTCGTCCTCGGTGAGGTCGACGGTGCGAAAGCCCGCCTCGGTGAACGCGCGCGCGAGCTCCTGCGCCTCGTCGGCGCGCGAGGTCTGGATGCCGACGAAGACATGCGCCTCCTTCGGGTCGGCGATCCGATAGTTGAATTCGGTGACGCTGCGCGGGCCGACGATCGCGCAGAAGCGGCGGAAGCTGCCGCGCTCCTCGGGGATCGTCACCGCGAAGATCGCTTCACGTTTCTCGCCGATCTCGGCGCGTTCGGAGACGAAGCGCAGCCGGTCGAAATTCATGTTGGCGCCGCTCGCCACGGCGACCAGCGTGCGCCCGTGCACGTTCTCGCGCGCGACCCACGCCTTCAGGCCGGCCACCGACAGGGCGCCGGCCGGTTCCAGGATCGAGCGCGTGTCCTGGAAGACGTCCTTGATCGCCGCGCAGATCGCGTCGGTGTCGACCAGGACGATTTCGTCGAGCAGCTCGCGGCACAGGCGGAAGGTCTCGATCCCGACCTTCTTCACCGCCGTCCCGTCGGAGAACAGTCCGACGTCGTGCAGCTCGACGCGCTCTCCGGCGGCGATCGAGCGCGCCATCGCGTCGGAATCGTCGGTCTGAACGCCGATCACGCGGATCTCGGGCCGCACCTGCTTCACGTAGCAGGCGATGCCGGCGGCCAGCCCGCCGCCGCCGATCGGTACGAACAGCGCCTCGATCGGCCCCGGGTGCTGACGCACGATCTCCATGCCGATCGTGCCCTGGCCCGCGATCACGTCGGGATCGTCGAAGGGGTGCACGAAGGTCAGCGCGTCGCGCTGTTGCAGATCGAGCGCCGCTACGGCCGCGTCGCTGTACGAATCGCCGCTGAGCACCACCTCGCCGCCGAGTGCGCGTACCGCGTCGATCTTCACGTGCGGCGTCGTCACCGGCATCACGATGACCGCGCGGCAACCGAGCT
>DATGRE010000201.1:0-15083 GCA_035303885.1 Zeimonas sp.
GAGCTCGGGGTGCGCGTGCAGGTCGCGCCGCCAGCGGCGAAGCTCGTCGTGTTCGGAGGCGATCTGCTCGATCGTTGGATGCATCGCTGTCAACGGCGCAGTGGGCATGGCAGAATCTTCGATGGTACGCGTGCTTCTCGCCCGAAGTTCGTCGCCGGACGCGCCCGATTCGGCCACGGCAGACTCCCGAGGAGGAGACGATGAACCTGGCGCACTGGCTCGAGCGCAGCGCCGCCGTGTTCGGCGATCGCCCGGCCCTTGCGTACGGCCGTGAAACCGCCGCCACCTACCGGCAGTTCGCCGAGTCTGCCGCGCGCGGCGCGCAGTGGCTGTGCGAGCAGGGCCTGCAGCCCGGCGACCGCGTGGGATTGTTCCTGAACAATCATCCCGACGTCCTCCGTCTGTTGTGGAGCGTCTGGTGGGGCGGTCTCGTCGCGGTGCCGATCAACGCCCGGCTGCACGGTCGCGAAGCCGCGTTCATGCTGTCCGACTGCGCGGCGACGCTGTGCTTCGTCGACCCGAGTCACGCCGATGCGCTCGCCGGATTCGTGCCCGGCGCCTGCCGGGTCATCGACGAGCATCGGTTCCTCGACGATCCGTCGCACGTGCGCGCGCCGATCGTCGCCCGCGCCGAGGACGACGACGCCTGGCTCTTCTACACGAGCGGCACCACCGGCCAGCCGAAGGGGGTGCGACTCACGACGCGCAACCTGCGCTGGATGGCGATGGGCTATCTCGCCGAGGTGCAGCCGGTGGCGCCCGGCGACGCGTGCCTGCATCCGGCGCCGCTGTCGCACGGCTCGGGCATGTATCACCTGCCCTACGTGCTGCGCGGCGGCGTCAACGTCGTGCCGGCCTCCGGCGGCTTCGACGGCGCCGAGATCGCCGCGCTCGCCGCGCACTGGCACAACGCGTCGTTCTTCGCGGCGCCGACGATGCTGCGCCGGCTCGTCGACTGGGCGCGCCGGCAGCCCACGCCCGTCGAAGGGCTCGCGACGATCGTCTGCGGCGGCGCGCCGCTGTATCTCGCCGACCTCCTCGAGGCGCGCGACGTGCTCGGGCCGCATCTGGCGCAGATCTACGGGCAGGGCGAGAGCCCGATGACGATCACGGTGCTGCCCCGGCACGTGATCGAGGACCGAACGCATCCGCGCCGGATGCAGCGGCTCGCCTCGGTGGGATTCGCGCAGCCGATGGTCGAGGTCGCGATCCATGCGGACGACGGAACGCCGCTCGCGGTCGGCGAAGCGGGCGAGGTGTGCGTGCGCGGCGAGGTCGTGATGAAAGGCTACTGGGAGCGTCCGCACGCGACCGCCGCGACGATCCGCAACGGATGGCTGCGTACGGGCGACATCGGACGTCTCGACGAGGACGGCTTCCTCACGCTGCTCGATCGCAGCCGCGACCTCATCATCAGCGGCGGGGCGAACATCTATCCGCGCGAGGTCGAGGAGGTGCTGCTGCGGCATCCGCGCGTGGCCGAAGCGAGCGTCATCGGCGTGCCGCATCCCGACTGGGGAGAGACGGTCGTCGCCTACGTCGTCGCGCATGCGCCGGTGAGCGAGATCGAGCTCGATGCGCATTGCCTCGAGCACATCGCGCGCTTCAAGCGGCCGCGCCGCTATCGCTTCGTCGAGAGCCTGCCGAAGAACCACTACGGGAAGGTCGTGAAGACGGAGTTGCGCGAGCGCGAGGCGCGCGCGAACGCGCCCGGCGAGGGAACGCCGGCGCTGTGAGCGATGGCGGGCCCGCGCTGTCGGTTGCGGCCCGCCGGCGTCAGCCCACGTGCTGCGCGAAGAAGGCCATCGTGCGCTGGCGCGCGAGCTTCGCCGATTCGGCGTCGTAGGAGCCGCGCTGGTCGCAGTTGAAGCCGTGTCCGGCGTCGTAGAAATGGGCCTCGACCTGCGGATGCGCGGCGAGCAGCTTCTTCACCTGCTCGGGGGACGGCGTCTTGTCGTGCTCGCCGAAATGGCCGAGCACCGGACATTTCGGCTGCTCGTCGACGAACTCCGCGATGCGCCCACCGTAATAGACGACGGCGCAGGCGAGCCCTTCGATTCGTGCGGCCGCCAGCCACGACATCGTTCCGCCCCAGCAGTAGCCGACGATGCCCACCCGTCCGGCCGCTCCCGGTGCGCCGCCGGCCGCGTCCGGAGCGCCCCCGGCGCCGGCACCGCGGGCGACGCGCACGGTGGCGGCGAGATCCTTCATCACGTCGTCGACGCCGAGCTTCTGCGCGATCGCACGTCCCGCCTGGATGTCCGCCTCGCTGTAGCCGGACTCGAAATCGGGCTGCACGCGCTGGAACACCGCCGGGGCGATCGCGTGATAGCCGTCGGCGGCGAAGCCGTCGACGATCGAGCGGATGTGGCTGTTGACGCCGAAGATCTCCTGGACGACGACGATCGCGCCGCGCGCGGGCTTCTCCGGCACCGCCTCCCATGCGGGGAAATTGTGTCCGTCTTCGGCGCTCAGCTGGATCCAACGTCCCATCTCGTCCTCCTCGAGAATCAGGGCTTGCCGGGACGGCGCCCTAGAACAGCACCGAACTGAGCCGGCGCCGCCATTCGGAAACGAGCTGCGGCTGCGCCGCCGCCTTCTCGAATCCCTCGATCATCGTCCGGCGCCCGATGTCGTCGCCGAAACTGCGGTCGCGGCGCACGATCTCGAGCAGCTGCTCGAAGGCGGGCGCCCACTGCTTCTGCGCCATGTAGTGCTGCGCGAGCTCCAGGCGCGCCTGCAGGTCCGCCGGATCGTCGGCGACCCGGTCGAGCAGCCCGGCAGGCGGCGGCTGGACGTTCTCCTGCATCTCGCGCTGCGCGCGCTCCACCAGCGCGGCGACCTGCGGGTCCTGGCGCGCCTCGGCCGAGACGAGCTCGAGCTGGGCCTGGGCGGCGCCGGGATCGCGCTGCTGCAGCAGCAGCTGCGCGTACATCAGTCGCGCGTTGTCGTTGCCGGCGTCGAGGGCGATCGCCTTCTTCAGGTGCTCCTCGGCGGCTTCGAACTCGCCGCGCTCGATCGCCTGCAGCGCCAGCTCGACCTCCATGTCGCCGGGATTCGGCAGCAGCCGGTCGATGAACTCGCGAAGCTGCGTCTCGGGGATGACCCCCTGGAACTGGTCGACCGGCTGTCCGTTGACGATCCCGAAGACGGTGGGGATCGAGCGGATGCGGAAATGGCTGGCGAGCTCGGGCTGCGCGTCGGTATCGACCTTGACGAGCACGAAGCGCCCGCCGTACTGCTGCTCGAGCCGCTCGAGCATCGGCCCGAGCGTCTTGCACGGGCCGCACCAGGGCGCCCAAAAGTCGAGCACGACCGGCGTGCGCATCGACGTTTCGATCACGTCGGCCTGGAATCGTTCGAGCGTGGTTTCGATCATCGGCGTGGTCCGGGAGAGCCCGTCAATGCGACACGCGGGTCGTGCCGCGTGCCGGGTCGGTGATGATGCGAACGCGCTGTCCCGGGGCGAACTGCTCGCCGCCGGCTTCCTGCACGACGGCGAAGGTCTCGCCGCGGTCGGTGCGCACGGTGATCTCGAGCGCCGCGCGGTTGCTCAGCGACTGCTCGGCATGGCTGCCGAGCACGCCGCCGGCCACCGCACCGAGCACCCCGCCGACGATGCGGCCGCTGCCGCCGCCGACATTGGAGCCGGCGATCCCGCCGACCACCGCGCCGGTGCCGGCGCCGACGTTGGTCGGCTGGTCGCGTTCGAGTCGAACTTCACGAATCGCCTGGATGACGCCGGTCTGCACCTGCATCGGCCGGCGCGCCTCGCTGGCGGTATAGGTGTGGCCGGCGGTCGACGGCGCCGCGCAACCGGACACCAGGGCGGCCACAGCGACGAGCGCGGCCGCCAGCAATCCCCTGTGATACATCGGAACGACTCTTTCTCTCGGAGCTTCGAAGCGGAAGGCCGATTATGTCAGGCGCACCGCGCAGGGCCTCGTATCGCGGAGCGCGTCGCTTTCGTGGAACGGGTTCGCACGCTGCCGTGCGTGACTGCGCGCTGCGGCGAAGCTTCGTGCGCCGCAGCGGCGGGCGGGTTCGCCGTCAGGGAACCGCGGCCGAGACGACGACCGGAGCCGCCGTCGGAGCGGATGCCAGCACCTCGGCATCGCGCAGATCGGCGCCGGCGATCACCAGGCCGAGAACGAGCGCGATCAGCGCGACCGCCTGAACGCAGGCGTACAGGAGTTGGTTGCGGGATTCGCGGTTGCGGAGAAACGCAAGGAAGGGAGTGTTGCTGCGGCGCCTTGCGTTGTCTCCGTGCAGGGAAGCACGGATTGACATGGGGACACCTCGGGAAGGACGGCTGCGCGGCCTTTGCCTGGCGCGGACCCGCGCGGGCTCGTCGGCGCCGCAACCTGTTGCAATCATACCACACCCAGGGCACACTCGGGTGCCCGGTGCACGAGCGAGCGCTCTTCGCTTTCGTGCTGCACAATGCAATAGGGACCCTACGCGCACAGGAGGTCGCAGGCTTTCATGGAATCGCCGGCTGCTGCAGTGAGCATCCTCGTGCTCGACGCGAGCGGCACGCCGCGGCGCTGGATCGGCATCGAGGACGCCGTCGGCTACTACTACAAGGAGCAGGTTGTCTGGGACCTGGGCCGCCACGCGTTCACGTTGCACGGTGGCACGAGCCGCGCGACCGGCCTGCGCTCGATCCTCACGCTGCGTTCGATCGTCGCCGTTCGCGGGGACGCGTCAAGGCGTCCGCGCTACGACCAGGTGCCGGCACTCACGCGCGAAATGCTGTTCGCGCGCGATCGCTACGTCTGTGCGTACTGCGGCGGGCGTTTCCGTCCCAGCGAGCTGACCTGCGAGCACGTGAAGCCGCAGAGCCGCGGCGGGCGCGACACCTGGACCAATCTCGTCAGCGCCTGCAAGCCGTGCAACCTGCGCAAGGGCAACCGAACACCCGAGCAGGCGCGCATGCCGCTGCTGTACGTGCCCTACGTGCCGAGCCTGCACGAGGCCTTCATCCTGCGCAACCGGCGAATCCTCGCCGACCAGATGGAGTTCCTGATGGCCGGGGTGCCGCGGCACTCGCGGCTTCACGAGGTCGAGGGGGCGATTCCGGCGTCGGCCTGAGGACGCGCGTCGGGTTCGTTCGTGGCGCCTGCGAGCAGGGCGCCTTCGGTCTCGAAAGGATCGAGGTCCGCACCGTCCGCTCGCGCGTCGTGCTCGAGCAGCCGCCGAACCAGCCGCGCCAGCCGGGTGTCGCGCACGCCGTGCGCCTCCAGGGCCTGCCAAGTGTTGAGCGCGTATTCCCGGTTGGCGCCCCTGCGGCCCCGGCACGAGCGCAGGCGCCGCAGGATCTCTTCCTCGCGCAGCCGCTCATAGCTCGGGCGTGCGCGGTCGGCGACGAAGGTGAGCGCTTGCACGCAACGCGCTTCGCCGAGCCGCACCTCGACGACCGTCGGTTGATAGACCCGCGCCTCCCAGTCCGGGATCTCGCGGTCGAGCAGCTGCCGGATCGACGCCTCGCGGCTCTCGAAACGCAGCCGATAGGCGACGCCGACGCAGCTGCCGCCGCGGTCCAGTCCGAGCACGACACCGGGTTCGTCGGCGGTGCCGCGGTAGCGCGTCGAGCGTACGCAGAAGGCCCGGTGCCAGCCGTGCAACCGCGCCAGCGCGGCCTGCTCGAACTCGATCTCCGGGTTCCAGATGAGCGAGCCGTAGCCGAAGACCCAGTCGACGTCGAATACGGGCGGATTGCGCATGATGCAAAGGATGGTAGCGCGGGGCGCGCGAGGAGGGTCGTGCCGGGCGTCCGGGCCGTGAAGCCTCAAGCCGAAGCGCCGAGGAGTAGGCCTCGAAAAGTCCCGAATCGCAGGCGCTATGGCGAGCGATACGGCTTGCGCATCACGAATCTCCCGATAGGCGGGACTTCCGCGATACGCAACTCGATGCCCGGTCCGGATGTCCCGTAAAACGGCTGTTCGCTCCGGCGTGCAGGCGAAACGACGAGCGCAGGGCGGCGACGCGACGAGTGCAGAGCAGCGAAGCGGCGAGCGCGGGGACGAAGCGACGAGATTGCAAGATGCGTCAACCACGCGCGCGACGAGCCGTTCGGCGACGAACCGCTTCGCGATCGGCTGCTCGGCAGCGATCGAGTCGGCGGTGACCGACTCGTCGATGCGCGACTCCGCCCCTCCCGCGTGCCCTTCCCCGGCGATTCCGCCCGCCGCGCCTCAGCCCCGGATGCGCACGTCGATCGACGGCAGGCCGTCGATCTTCCCGACCAGGCGGTCGCCGGGTCCCACCGCCGCGACGCCCTCCGGCGTGCCGGTCATGATCAGGTCGCCGGGCGCGAGCGTCCATGCGTTCGACAGGTGCTCGACGATCTCGCCGATGTTCCAGATCAGCTTCGAGATGTCGCTGCGCTGGCGCGTCTGGCCGTTGACCTCGAGCGCGATCTGCGCGTGCGCGATGTCGCCGGCGGCGGCGGCCGGGACGATCGTGCCGACGGGCGCCGACTGGTCGAACGCCTTGCCGATGCACCACGGGCGTCCCTGCTTCTTCATCTCCGCCTGCAGGTCGCGCCGCGTCATGTCGAGCCCGACCGCGTAGCCGAAGACGTGCCGCAGCGCGTCGGCCGCCGGGATCTGCCGGCCGCCCTCGCCGATCGCGACGACGAGCTCGATCTCGTGATGCAGGTCCTTGGTCAGCGGCGGGTAGTCGATCTCGATCGGCTGGTCGGCAGGCGCCGGCACCACCGCGTCGGCGGGCTTCAGAAAGAAGAACGGCGGTTCGCGCCCGGTGTAGCCCATCTCCTGCGCGTGGGCGACGTAGTTGCGTCCGACGCAGTAGACGCGGCGCACGGGGAAGCTCGCTTCGCTGCCGGCGACGGGCAGCGACACGATCCGGGGGGCGGGTACGACGTAGTTCAAGTTCCTCTCCTTCTTTTCGCCGCCGGCGTCAGCGTGCGCCGGACGGCAGCGCGTCGAGCTTCTCCTCGCGATGCATCGCGAGCGCTTCGTGGATCGGCCGGTCGGAGAAGCTGAAGAGGACGCATTCCTCTTCGGCCGACAACCGGCACGCGTGCCAGGACGGCACGACGAAATGATCGCGCGGCCCGAAGTCGAGCACGATCGGTTCCCGCTGGCCGGGGCGCTCGATCGTCGCACGCCCGCGGCCTTCGACGACGCTGTAGACGATGCCGTCGGTCTGCCGCCACGGCCTGCCTTCGAAGCCGGCCGGCAGCAGTTGCAGGAACGCGCCGATCGTCGGCATCGGCCAGCCGCCGGTGGCGGGATTCACGTAGCGCATCTTCGTGCCGTGCCAGGGGTCGATCGGCACGTCGCGCCGCACGCGCTCGAGCGCCGCGCGCGAACGCGCGTACGGGTAGGCGAACAGCGGCGAGGTCGCGCCGTGCGGCCGCGCCGCGGGATGGTCGGGCATCGGCGCGAGGTTCTCGCCGAAGCGCGCGAGGTTGGTGCCTTCGCTGCGCTCGATCGGCTGCTGCTTCGCGTCGAAGTTCTCGGCGAAGCCCGCGTCGAGCAGGCGCACGGTCGGGATGTCGAGTCCGTCGAGCCAGACGACCGGGGTGTCCGACTCGTTGCCGTGATCGTGGAAGGTCCAGCTCGGCGTGATGATGAAGTCGCCCGGATGCATCGTCGTGCGCTCGCCGTTGACCGCGGTGAACGCGCCCGCGCCCTCGACGATGAAGCGCAACGCGGTCTGCACGTGGCGGTGGCTGGGCGCGATCTCGCCCGGCAGGATCAGCTGCAGTCCCGCATACAGCGACTGCGTGATCGCCGACTGCCCGGGGATGCCGGGATTCTCGAGGATCAGCACGCGACGCACCGCTTCCTCGGCGCTGATCACCTCGCCGGCGCGCGTGAGGAAGGGTCGCACCTCGTCGTAGCGCCACAGTGCGGGCACGCACGGCGATGCCGGCTGCTTCGGCACCAGCGCATGCAGCGACTCCCACAGCGGCGTGAGGTGCGCCGGACGCATGTCGGCATACAGCCGCCTGCGCTCTTCGCGGATCCGGTCGTTCGCCGGCGTGCGGTTCTCGATGGCTGCGTTCATCGCGTTCTCCGTTCAGGCCTGGGAGGCGGCGTCCGGCTCGATGCCGCGGTACAGCCACGACAGCCCCGCAAAGCCCGCGCTCTCGGTCCCGGACTGGAAGAGCTGGTTGCGCAGCTCGCGCGTGACGCCGGCCGCGTGGTAGATGTCGCCGTAGAAGCGCGCGGTGAGCTGCACGCGCGCGGTGCGCAGGTAGCGCGTGCGCTGGTATTCGTCGAAGGCGCGCGCGAAATCGCCGTCGGCGCGTCGCAGCGAGGCGGCGAGCACGACGGCGTCCTCGATCGCCATGCATGCACCCTGCGCGAGGTACTGCAGCATCGGGTGCGCGGCGTCGCCGAGCAGCGTCATGCGGCCTTTGGTCCAGTTCTTCACCGGCTCGCGGTCGCACAGCACCCACATCTTCCACGTCTCGATCATCGACAGCAGCTCGCGCACCGGCGCGGTCGCCTGCGCGAAGCGCTCCGAGAGCTCCTCCGGGTCGCCGAAGGTGTTCCAGCCTTCCTCGTAGCGGTCGCTGTGGAAGACGGCGACGAGGTTGTAGAGCTCGCCGCGGCGCAGCGGGTAGTGGACGAGGTGCGTCTTCTCGCCGCCCCACAGCACCACGTCGGGGCTGTAGAGATGCTCGGGCACCTTCTCGATCGGCAGCACGGCGCGATACGCGATGTGGCCGGAGACGCGCGGCTTCCCGTCGCCGACGATCTCGCCGCGCACGGCGCTCCACAGCCCGTCGGCGCCGATCAGCGCGTCGCCGCGCACGCTGCGCCCGTCGGCCAGGTGTGCCGTCGCGCCTTCGGCGTCCTGCTCGACGCGCGCGACCTTCGCGTGCGTGTGCAGCGCGACGTTCGGTAGTGCGCGGCACGCTTCGAGGAAGACGTTGTGCAGGTCGACGCGGTAGATGACGCCGTACGGAAAGCCGTAGATGAGCTTCGACTTCTCGGCCACCGGCATCTCGGCGACGATCTCGCCGGTGCGCACGTCGCGCATCCGCAGTTGGCCCGGATACCAGGCGACGCGATCGATCGCTTCGGTAAGTCCGAGCCGGTCGAACATGCGGAACGCGTTCGGCCCGATCTGGATGCCGGCCCCGATCTCTCGAAACTCGTCCGACTGCTCCAGCACTTCCACCCGATGACCGTCGCGCCCGAGCACGAGCGCGGCGGCCAGGCCGCCGATGCCGCCTCCGACGACGACCACTTTCGCTTCTTTCATGATTGCGCTCCTTGCGCGGCGAGCGATTCGGGCCCCGGGCGCGCCGGCGCCCGCGACAGTTCGTTGTTGCATTCGACCAGGCGAGCGAGCAGCCGCAGGAAGATCCGGCGCTCGTCGGCGTCGAGCGGTGCGACGATGCGCTGCTGGGCGCGTTCGACGGCTTCCTCGACATCGGCGAGCAACCGGCGCCCGGCGGGGCGGATGCGCAGGCGCTTGATGCGCCGGTCGTTCGCCTCGGGCGTGCGCTCGACCCATCCCTTGGCCTCGAGCCGCTCGAGGACGCTGCCGATCGTCGAGCGGTCGAGCGCGATCAGGTAGGACAGCCGCGTCGCGTCGAGCCCCGGGTTGGCGTCGATCGCGGTCAGCGCGGCGTACTGCACGGGTGTGAGGTCGAAGCCGGCGCACTCCTCCATGAAGATCGCGACGGCGATCTGCTGTGCGCGCCGGATCAGGTGGCCGGGCTTCAGGGACTGGTAGTCGAGCACCGCAGTCATTTGGATGCTCAGTGTACTGTCGAATTGGGCGCGAAGGAAGAGAAGGGAGAAGGGAGAAAAGAGTGAAGGGGCGGCTCGGCCGCCGATTCAGCTGCGGCTGCGCGGACCGGGGCCGGAGGCCGACGCGGCGGTGGCGCGCTTGGCGGTCGTCCGTTTGGTTGCCGTCTTCTTCGCCGTCTTGCCGGCGGTCGACTTCGATGCCGCAGCGGCGGATTTCGCGGCGCGCGTGCTTTGCGCGATCGGCTGCGCGGCCACGGCGACGCTCGTCGCCGCGCCGTTGGCGGCGTCCTGGCCGTTCGCCTCCGCTGCGACCGATTCGGCCGCTTCGGCCGCTTCGCCCGACTCGGACGATCCGTTCGATCGGCCGCGCGCGCCCGCCGCCTTCGCACTCTTCGCGGCGGTTTTCGCCGCCGCCTTCGGCGCGCGCGGTTCGAACGCGAAGCCCACCTTGCCATCGGGCCCGAGCACCAGATACGCCTTGAACTTGCGGCGGGTGCGCGCCGAGACGAAGTCGGTGAGCAGGTCGGTGCGGCCCTCGGCGAGCAGCTTGCGCATCTGCGCGGGCGCGACCTCCTGCTGCAGGATGACCTTGCCGCTGCGGAAATCGCAGCGCTTCCCGGCACCGACCGCGTTCTCGCAGACGTAGTTCATCCCGTGCTCGAAGATGCGGCCGCTGCATTTCGGGCACTTGCCCAGCGGTTCCCGTCCCGAGAAGTCGATCGGTTCGGCCTGGTCGTCGTCGGCGTCGGACTGCCCGAAATCGAACTCCAGCCGGTTCTCGTCGTTCAGCTTCAGGATCGCCGCGAACGGACGCCCGAGCCGGCTGCGGAATCCCTGCAGCGGACCGATCGTGCGCTCGCGCAGCAACTGCTCGGCCTCCTCGACGTCGAGCTGGCGCCCGCCGGGGATCTTCGTGATCGAGAACTCGCAGCGGGTGCAGGCGAAGCGCTTGTAGTTCTCCTGCACGACGCCGCCGCAGCTCGGGCACGGCGTGGCGAGCGTCGCGTAGTCGCCCGGCACGGTGTCGGACTCGTAGTTCTTCGCGCGCTCGACGATCTGCCGCGTCATCTCGGCGATCTCGCGCATGAACTCGTCGCGCTCGAGCTGGCCGCGCTCGATCTGCGCGAGCTTGTATTCCCATTCGCCGGTGAGCTCGGGCGCGGTGAGCTCGTTGATCTGCAGCCCGCGCAGCAGCGTGAGCAGCTGGAACGCCTTTGCCGTCGGCACGAGCTCGCGGCCCTCGCGCACGAGATAGTTCTCGGCGATCAGGCCTTCGATGATCGCCGCCCGGGTGGCGGGAGTGCCGAGACCCTTGGCCTGCATCGCCTCGCGCAATTCGTCGTCGTCGACGAGCTTGCCGGCGCCTTCCATCGCCGAGAGCAGCGAGGCTTCGGTGTAGCGCGCCGGCGGCTTGGTGGCCAGCGCGTGCAGCTCGATCGCCTCGGTGCGCACCCGCTCGCCCGATTCGATCGGCACCAGCGTGTCGTCCTTGCCTTCGCGGCCATGCACCGCGAGCCAGCCGGGGTTCACCAGCACGCGCCCTTCGGTCTTGAACGACTCGCCTTCGACGACCGTGACGCGGGTCGTGATCAGGTACTCGGCGGCCGGGAAGAACACCGCGAGGAAGCGGCGCACGACGAGGTCGTAGACGCGCTGCTCGGCGTCGGACAGCGTGCCGCGCGGCGCCTGCATCGTGGGGATGATCGCGAAGTGGTCGGACACCTTCGTGTTGTCGAAGATGCGCTTGTTCGGCTTCACCCAGCCGCCGGCGAGGATCTGCTTCGCGAAGCCTCCGTAGGGGCGTTCGCCTTCGAGCATCCCGAGCGTCTCGCGCACGCTGGGCAGGTAGTCCTCGGGAAGCGCGCGGGAGTCGGTACGCGGATAGGTGAGCAGCTTGTGCCGTTCGTAGAGGGCCTGCGCGATCGAGAGCGTGGTGCGCGCCGAGTAGCCGAAGCGCGAGTTCGCCTCGCGCTGCAGGCTGGTGAGGTCGAAGAGCGCCGGCGAGAGCTGCGTGCTCGGCTTCGTCTCCTCGGTGACGGTGCCCGGCTTGTCGCGGCAGCGCTCGACGATCGACTCGGCGCGCTCGCGCTCCCAGATGCGCTCGGCGCGCGCGTCGGGAGCGGCTTCCGAGCGCTTGAAGGACGGGTCGAACCAGCGACCCTGATAGGTGCCCGCCTTCGCGCCGAAGCTCGCGTGCACCTCGAAATAATCCTTCGGGACGAAGCGCTTGATCCGCTCCTCGCGCTCGACGACGATCGCCAGCGTCGGCGTCTGCACGCGGCCGACGGTGGTCTTGTAGAAGCCGCCGTCGCGCGAGTTGAACGCCGTCATCGCGCGCGTGCTGTTGATGCCGACCAGCCAGTCGGCCTCGGATCGGCTGCGCGCCGCATCGGCGAGCGGTCGCATCTGCGCGTCGCTGCGCAGGTTCGCGAAGGCCTCGCGGATCGCCTGCGGCGTCATCGATTGCAGCCACAGCCGCTGCACCGGCTGCTTCGCCTTCGTGTACTGGACGATCAGCCGGAAGATGAGCTCGCCTTCGCGCCCGGCGTCGCAGGCGTTGATCAGCCGGTCGACGTCCTTGCGCCGGATCAGCCGCGCGAGCAGCTTCAGCCGGTCCTCGCTCTTGGCGATCGGCTGGACGTCGAAGTGCGGCGGAATGACCGGCAGATGCGCGAAAGACCATTTTCCGCGCTTGACTTCGTACTGCTCGGGGACGGCGATCTCGACCAGATGGCCGACCGCCGACGAGAGGACGTATTCGTCGCTCTCGTAGTAGTCGCCGTGCCGCGTGAAGCCGCCCAGCGCGCGCGCGATGTCGGCGGCGACGGACGGTTTCTCGGCGATGATCAGGGCTTTGCTCATGGGGGCGCCAATCATAAGTGTGGCCGGACAGGCCGCGCAACAAGCCGTCCGGCGCAGTCGAACGGCCTTGCCGGCCGGCTTTTTCGTGCCAGACTGAGCGCGCCCGCGCGCGTACGTCCGCGCGCGTGGATGCGCCGACGGCGCCGGGGCGCGCCGGCCCTGCGGCACCGGCAAGGGCCGCGCCCGCGCTTCACGCGGGCGCCGGTTTGCGGCGCACGTAGCGCCCGTCGTCCCAGCGCTCGACGAGCCCGGCAAGCTCGAGCTCGAGCAGCGCGCCGGCCACGGTGCCGGCGTCGAGCGCGGTGCGCGCAACCAGCGCGTCGGGGTAGACCGGGTCCCAGCCGATCGCCTGCCATACCGAGGCCGTTCGCGGATCGGCGGGCGCCGGACGGGCCTCGCCGCCGCGCAGGTCGTCGGCTTCGGCTCCGGTTCGCCGCCCGCGACTCGATGCCGGCGCGGCTTGCCGCGCGGCCGAGCGCATCTGCCCGCGCAGCTCGACAAGCACGTCCTCGGCCGATTCGACGAGCTTGGCGCCTTCGCGGATCAGTCGATGGCAGCCCCGCGCCACCGGCGAATGGATCGATCCGGGCACCGCCATCACCTCGCGCCCGTACTCGGCCGCATGGCGCGCGGTGATCAGCGAGCCCGAGTGCGGTGCGGCCTCGACGACCAGCACGCCGAGCGACAGGCCCGCGATCAGCCGATTGCGCCGCGGGAAGTTCGCGCGCGTCACGCCGGTACCGAGCGGGAGCTCCGAGACGACCGCGCCGCGCGCGACGATCGCCTGCGCGAGCGAACGGTGCGCGGCGGGGTAGACGCGGTCGACGCCGGTGCCGACGACCGCGAGCGTTCCTGCGCGGCCCTCGAGCGCGCCGCGATGCGCGGCGCCGTCGATGCCGCGTGCCAGGCCGCTGCACACCGTCAACCCCTCGTCGGCCAGCGCCCGCGCGAAGTCGTGCGCGTTCGCCTCGCCGCCCGGCGTCGCGTGGCGGCTGCCGACGATCGCGATCAGGTCCTTCGATAGCGTCTCGGGAGCGCCGCGTACGTACAGCAGCGGCGGCGGATCGCCGATCTGCAGCAGGGGCCGGGGATAGGCCGCATCGGAGAGCGTGATCAGGTGGTGCCCGTCGGCGTGCGCCCACTCGAGCGTCGCGGCGATCCGCGCGTCGCGCTCGTCGTCGTCCGACAGCAGCGCAGCGGCGCGCGGCGCGTCCAGCACGGCGGCGATGCGTGTGCGCCCCGCAGCCAGGACGTCCTCGGGCAGGCCGAAGGCTTCGAGCAGGCGGCGCACGCCCATCGGCCCGAGACCGGCGGTGAGGGTGAGGCGGAGCCACTGCGCGCGTTCCTCGCGCGCATCGGCGTCGAGCGGCATGGGCGTCTCCGGTGCCGCGCGCCATGGGTCGCGGACGAATCGGCACCCGGCGATTCGGGCGGGTCCGTCCGGGTGCCGGTGCGAGAGCGCGCGGCCGGGGCGCGCCGCTTGCCGCCGCGCCGCGGCGAACGGGATCAGGGGTTTGCGACGTCGTCGCCGACCGCGATGGGGTGCGACGCATCCATCACGAGTCCGTAGGCGATCTTATCGAAGACGCGGAAGACGAGAAGATGGCCGACCGCCTCGTCCGGAAGGTCGATGCGTTCCCGGTTCGGCGAAGTGCGGTCGACGATCGTTGCGCCGCGCTGCTCGATGCCGAGCACGTGCCCGACCTCCAGGCCGTGCTCCTTGCCGAGGTTGATGGCGACGACGCTGTTGCGTCCCACCTGCGTGACGCCGCGGTAGACGGCCACGATCCGGCCCGACACCTCGTTCTCCGGCGCGCGCGGCACGTAGGTGATCGGCAGCGCGCGCTCGGCCGGCATCAGGCGATCGCCGGGGCCGACTTCCTCGTTCGTCGCCAGCACGCGCAGCGATGCCGGGTCGCCCGGGCGCTCCAGCCGGCCGGTGCCGAGGAACAGCGCCTCCCAGGCGATCGGCTTGCGGGTGTCGGGGTCGAGCAGCGGACGCGCCGATCGGTAGATGTGCCAGTCGGATGCGGCCTCCTCGTCGATGCCGCGTACGTAGGCGAGCTCGCCGCGGCCGAGGTAGACGCGGCCTTCCTGCGTGGCGACGATCCGCGGATGCGACGCGAGGCCCTGCTCGTCGACGACGAGCGGGCGGTTCAGGAACGCCTCGATGCGGGTTGAATCGATGGTCGGGATCGCTTCGCGCTCGAGCGGCTCCACGCGCACGCGCGGCGAGAGCTTCTGCGCAGAGAGGCTGCCGCCCGCACCTGCGCCGGAAGCGCCGTCGCCGACGCGCCGCGCCAGGCGCAGCCGCGGCGTCGCGCCGCTGCGGTCGAGCAGGATGACGTCGCCCGGATAGATCCAGTGCGGGTCGCGGATCTCCTCGCGGTTCAGATCCCAGATCTCCGGCCAGCGCCACGGCTTGCTCAGGAAGCGTCCGGCGATGTCCCACAGCGTGTCGCCCTTGACGACGATGTAGCG
>DATGRE010000202.1:0-6838 GCA_035303885.1 Zeimonas sp.
GGCTCGATCGGCATCGTCTACCCGAGCGTGCGCCGTCCCGAGGGCACGAATCTGGCGTGCTTCCGACCGGCGGTGGTGGGCAACGTCCGCCGCGGCGAGGGCTGGCGCCTCACGTGGTCCGGGTCGCGCGAGCCGGAGATCCGGCGCGAGCCGCAGCCGCGCGGCACGCGCGCTCGTTGAGCCCGCCTGCGGGCGGGGGGTGCCGGGGGGGTCGTGCGGGAGTTCGCACGAGTCGGCATCCGCGCGCGTGAGCCGCAGCATGAGCCCGCATGAGCGAGCATGAGCCCGCATGAGCCCGCGCGAGTCGGCGCGAGCCCGCATGCTCCGCCGCACCTACGAGTCCGCACCATTCCGCCGAGACGGCGGCACCGGTCGTGACTTCTCCCGCTTTCCGGGCGATCGTGCGCATGCAACGGCCTGCGCGACCGCTTTGTCCCGATCAGCGGGACATCCACGCGCCGCTGGAATCGGCGCCGTCGCTTTCTCCCGTTTGGCGGGCGTTCCCGCTTGCCTTCGGCTTTCATGAGGAGCGGGACGGGCTTCGCGTGGTCGCGCCGTTCGTATCACCTGTGCGATCCGCACGTACCATCCGCGCATCCGCACCGCTGGGCAATCCACAGCACCGCGTGAGCCGTACCTTCGCGCGATTCGCCGCGCCATCCGCACGCCGCGCAATTCGCAGCGCCGTGCGCCCTTCACGGCCTCTTCGACCCTACGCCAGGCGCGTCAGCCGACGCGCGGCCGCTCTGCGGCCCGCGCCTGCGCTTCGTCATGGCGCCGGATCGCGGCGAGCACCAGATCTTGCGCCTGCTGTGCGCCGACCCATCGGACGACCTTCACCCACTTGCCTTTCTCCAGGTCTTTGTAGTGCTCGAAGAAATGCGCGATCTGCTCGGTCAGGATCGGGGGGAGGTCGGTGTAGTCGCGGATGTTCGAATGGAAGGGGTGCAGCGCATCGACCGGCACTGCCAGCACTTTCTCGTCGACGCCGGCTTCGTCCTGCATCAGCAGCGCGCCGACGGGGCGGCAGCGGATGACCGCGCCCGGTATCACCGGAACGTTGCCCGCGACCATGATGTCGCACGGGTCGCCGTCCTCGGACAGCGTGCACGGGATGAAGCCGTAGTTGCCGGGGTAGAACATCGCGGTGTGCAGGAACCGGTCGACGAACATCGCGCCCGAGCCCTTGTCGAGCTCGTATTTCACCGGGACGCCGCCGACGGGGATCTCGATGAAGGCATGCAGATCCGTCGGTGGATTGCGACCGGCGCCGATTTTCGAGAGGTCCATGGCGTTTCCTGTCTGGGCGGAATGGGGCGATCTCCGTTGCCGGCAGCGGGAGCTATCGGCGTGCGGCGTCGCGGGCTGCCGGCGTCCTCGTTCCCGGACTGCGCCGGTACGGCTCCTCGAACTCCCGGAAATCGTTCTCGGCGAGCGCGCCCGCGATCCACTCGGCCACGCCGCGTGCCTGCAGCACGCGCGCGACGTAGCCTTCGGCGCTCGACTCGAGCGGCACCCCGTAGGTGCGGAATCGCGAGGCGACCGGCGCGTAGAACGCGTCGGCGATGCCGAAGGTGCCGAACAGGAACGGCCCGCCGGAGCTGGCGAGGCAGTCGGCCCAGATTTCCTCGACCCGCGCGACGTCGGCGCGCACGGCCGGCTGCTCGTGCAGGACGCGCGGACCGATCTCGGGGAGCTGCGCCTCGACGTTCAGCGGAAAGTGCGTGCGCAGCGCGACGAAGCCCGAGTGCATCTCGGCGACGATCGAACGCGCCCGCGCGCGCGCCGCGCGTGCTGCTGGCCACAGCCGTCGATCGGGGTACAGCTCGGCGAGGAACTCGGCGATCGAAAGGGTGTCCCAGATCACCTGCACGCGTCCGTCGACCTCGGTCTGCAGCACCGGCACCTTGCCGGTGGGGCTCAGCCCGGCCAGGCTGCGCTTGAAGCTCGAGTCGGGTGCGAAGGAATCGAAGCGCACCATCACCTCGTCGAACGGGATCTGCGCGTGGCGCATCAGCACCCACGGCCGCATCGACCACGACGAGTAGTTCTTGTTGCCGATGAACAGCTTCATTCGTGCCGCCTTCTTCATTGGGCGAGGTATCCCCCGTCGATCGGGTAGTAGCCGCCGGTGGCGAATGACGCCTTGTCCGAGCTGAGCCACAGGACGAGCTCGGCGACTTCCGTGTCGCGGCCCAGCCGGCCGATCGGGTGAAGCCCGACGAGCGCGTTGCGTACGTCGTCGGCCAGGTTCTCGAGCAGCGGCGTGTCGATGTAGGCCGGGCCGACCGACACGATGCGGATGCCGCGCTGCGCATATTCCAGCGCCGCCGCTTTCGTCAGGCCGACGACGCCGTGCTTGGCCGCGACGTATGGCGCGTGCTCGACGGTGCCGACCTGCGCGAGGATCGAAGCCATGTTGACGATGACGCCGCCGCCGGCGCGCAGCATCGCCGGAATCTGGTAGCGCATCCCATAGAAGACGCCCGACAGGTTGATCGAGATCACCCGGTTCCATTCCTCGGGCGGCATCTCGCCCACCAGATGTGCCTCGCCGCCGATGCCGGCGTTGTTGCAGGCGACGTGCAGCGCCCCGAAGCGCTCGACCGCCTTCGTGACGAGCCGCTCGTTGTCCTGTGGCGAGGCGCTGTCGGCGCGCACGAACACCGCCGTTCCGCCTGCCGCGGCGATCTGCGAGACGGTCTCGTTGCCGCCTTGCTCCGAGATGTCCGAGACGACGACGCGGGCACCCGCCTTCGCGTAGGCGAGCGCGACGGCGCGTCCGATGCCGGACGCGGCACCGGTGACGAGTGCGACGCGCTGTTCGAGGGGCAGGGTCATGGGCTTCTCCGTTCGGTCCGAATACACCAGACCAGGCATTGTGCACCGGCCGACCGCGACGCCGTGACGCATCCCCGGGCGACGGTACCATTGCGCATTTCCCGCGTCCCGCCCGGATGTCCGCACCCGTTCCCCACGCCTCCTCGTCCGTCGCGCCGGCTTCCCGATCCGATTCCGCGCCGCGGCACGAGCTCGATCTCGCGCTGCAGGGCGGCGGTGCCCACGGCGCGTTCACTTGGGGGGTGCTCGATCGGCTGCTCGAGGACGATCGCATCGGGTTTGCGGGGATCAGCGGAACGAGCGCGGGCGCGATGAATGCCGTCGTGCTCGCGGCGGGGTGGGCGGCGAGCGGCCGTGCCGGCGCACGCGAGGCGCTGCGCACGTTCTGGTCGGAGGTCGCCGCCACCGCCCGGCGCGCGACCCCCTTCGACCGCGGCCTGTTCGGCGCGTTCCTCGGCAATCCCCTTGCCGCATGGAGCGGCCTCGGCCAGTACTACGACCTGGTCGGCCGGATGCTCTCGCCGTACCAGTTCAATCCGCTGAACTACAACCCGCTGCGCGACATCGTCGCGCGCGTCGTCGATTTCGACGCCGTTCGCCGCAGCGAGGTTCCGCGCCTGTTCGTCGCCGCGACGCAGGTGAGCACCGGGCGGCTGCGCATCTTCCGCAATCCGGAGCTCTCGCTGGATGCGCTGATGGCCTCGGCCTGCCTGCCGACGCTCTTCCACGCGGTCGAGATCGACGGCGAAGCCTACTGGGACGGCGGCTACACGGGCAATCCGTCGCTGTTCCCGCTGATCGGCGAGACGCCCGCCGACGACCTGCTGCTGGTGCAGATCAACCCGTCGCGGCGGGACACGGTGCCGACCGACGCAGCCTCGATCCTCGACCGCATCGACGAGATCACGTTCCACGGCAGCCTGATCAAGGAGCTGCGCACGGTGGCGATGCTGCAGCGGCTGGTGCGTATGGAGGCGCGCGCGTGCAGAGATCCGTCGATCGCGCGGATCGCATCGCTGCGGGTGCACCGGCTCGACGGCGGCGAGCACCTCGCCCGCTTCGGTCGCCTGAGCAAGGCCGACACCGACTGGAGCTTCCTGCTCGAGTTGCACGGTAGCGGCCGCGCGCAGGCCGACCGCTGGCTGCGCGAGCACTTCGACGACCTCGGTCGGCGTTCGACGGTCGACCTCGAAGCCGAATTTCTCCTGCCGGCCGGCGAGGCGTAGATTCCCCGGCTCTGTCACCATCTCCCCATTGCCCCGAGCCTTCCTGCGCCGGGGATCGCACGAGACGCATGCCACCCGACTCCTCCGAACCCCGAACGCCCGAAACGGGAGCGCCGCCCCGCATGCAGGCGCAAACCGCGCCCTCGGGCGCGACCACGCTGACAAGGCGGCTGCAGGCGCTGTCTGCGCAGGTGCTTCGCGCGCTGCGTCGCGGCATCGAGAAGGAGAGCCTGCGCACCCGGCGCGACGGGCGCCTGGCGCTGACGCCGCACCCGGCCGAGCTCGGCTCCGCGCTCGCGCACCCGCACATCACGACCGACTTCAGCGAGGCGCAGCTCGAGCTGATCACCAGCGTGCACACCAACGTCGACGCGTGCCTGGCCGAGCTCGTCGAGCTGCACCAGTTCGTCTACCGGCACATCGGCGACGAGATCCTGTGGAGCGCGAGCATGCCCTGCGGGCTGCCCGACGACGACGCGATTCCGCTCGCACGCTACGGAACGTCGAACGTCGGACGCGCGAAGACGGTCTACCGGCAGGGACTGTCGTACCGCTACGGCCGGCGCATGCAGACGATCTCGGGCATCCACTACAACTTCTCGCTGCCCGACGCGGGCTGGTCGGCGCTGCGCGAAGTCGACCGCTCGGCCGAATCCGAGCGCGATTATCGAGACGCGGCGTACTTCGGGCTGATCCGCAATTTCCGCCGTCACTCGTGGCTGCTGCTGTACCTCTTCGGCGCTTCGCCGGCGGTCTGCAGCAGCTTCCTCGACGGTCACCCGCACGCGCTGCAGGCACTCGACTCGGGCACGCTGTACCTGCCGTACGCGACTTCGCTGCGCATGGGTCCGCTCGGATACCAGAGCGACGCGCAGGCCTCGCTCGCCGTCAGCTTCAACTGCCTGCAGAGCTATTCCGAGTCGCTCTCGAAGGCGCTGTCCGAGCCGTATCCGCCGTACGAGCGCATCGGCGTGCAGGATGGCAACGGCCTGTATCGGCAGCTCGCGACGACCCTGCTGCAGATCGAGAACGAGTTCTACGGCACGATCCGGCCCAAGCGCAGCATCCGTCCCGGCGAGCGGCCGCTGCGCGCGCTCGCCGAGCGCGGCGTCGAGTACGTCGAGGTGCGCTGCCTCGACATCGATCCCTTCTACACGGTCGGAATCGGCGTGCAGACGATGCGCTTCCTCGACGTGTTCCTGCTGCACTGCCTGCTCTCCGACAGCGCGCCGGATACGCCGGAGGAGATCGCGGCGATCTCGCGCAACCAGCATCGCGTCGCGCAGCGCGGCCGCGAACCGGACCTGCTGCTCGAAGACGGTCCTCGCGAACGCCGCCTGCGCGAGTGGGGAGACGCGCTGCTCGACGCCTGCGAGCCGATCGCCGAAGCGCTCGACGCCGCGCACGGAACGCCCCGGCTGCGCCCGCATCGCGATGCGCTCGAGGCGGCACGCCTGAGCCTCGTCGAGCCCGCCCGCACGCCGTCGGCACGGACGCTGCACGAAATGGAAACGCGCTACGGCAATTCGTTTCCCGCCTTCGCGCTCGCGCATTCGCTGGCCCATCGCGACGAGCTGCTCGGCCGTCCGCTCGATCCTGCCGTGCACGCGCGGCAGGAACGCATCGCGCAGGCGTCGCGGGACGAACAGCGGCGCATCGAGGCCTCCGACTCGATGCCCTTCGAGATCTATCGCAGGCGCTATCTCGCCGGCGAGCTCGGCGCCGACAGCGCCGGCTGAAACGGACGCGGCGCGTCCGGCGCGGTTTCGGGCGCCGCGGCGCTCGCCTCGATGCGGCGCTTCAGGCCGCCGAAGCGACGACGGTATTGCGCAGGGGTGAGCGAGACCCGGCGACGGAACAGCCGGGCGAAGAAGCTCGCGTCCTGGTACCCGACCTCCCAGGCGATCGCCTCGACCGGCTCGTCGGTGGCCTCGAGCATCTGCTTGGCCTCCTCGAGCCGCAGCGTGTGGATGTACTCGAGCGGGCTCATCCCGGTCGCCTGCGCGAAGCGGCGCTTGAAGGTGCGTTCGGGCAGGCCGGAGATCGCGACCATCCGGCGCACCGGCGAGTCCGTCGCGTAGTGGTGCGCCGCCCATTGCTGGCAGCGCTGGACGATCGGATCGTCGACCTGCGTTCCGTGCGTCAGCGACGCGTAGGCGATCGGGCTCGTCGCGTTCCAGTCGAGCAGGTTGATGCGGGCGAGCTCCATCGCCGCCTGCGGGCCGGCGTGGCGCGCGACGAGCGCGAGCACCAGCTGGTGCCAGGCGACGCCGCTGCCCGCCATGACGATGCGCTGCCCCTCGCCGGCGAGCACCAGCCCCCGCTCGGGATGCCAGCGCGTGGACGGGTACTGCCGGCGCAGGGCGTCGCAGTACGCCCAGTGCGAGGTCGCATCCAGGCCGTCGAGCAGGCCGGTGCGGGCGAGCAGCAGCGCACCCGAGCACGCGGAGGCGAGGAGCGCGCCTTCGGCGTGGCAGCGGCGGATCCATTGCGCCTCGACGTCGTAGCGCGTGCCGAGCGGCTCCGACGGCGGCAGCGCGAGGTCGGTGATGCAGACGATGTCGGGACGCCGGGCGGATTCGAAGCTGGCATCGGGGGTGATGCGCACGCCATTGGCCGCGACGAAGGGACGCCCGTCGCGCGAGACGATCTGCGGCAGGAACGGCGATTCGGCACTACGGCCATGCGCCATTTCCCAGTCGCGCCGCACCCCGGACAGCGTGTCGAGGAACCCGTACAGCGTCGAGGCGGTGCTGTCGGGAACCCCGAGC
>DATGRE010000203.1:0-6269 GCA_035303885.1 Zeimonas sp.
CTCGGCGTCGGCGCTCGCCTGCTTCGTCGCGGCGGGGACGGGTCATCCGCGCGCCGCGCTCGTCGCACTCGTGCCGTGGCTGCTCGTCACGCTCTACCTCACGGGCAGGCGGCTGAACGGCACGCGGCATTCGCCGCGCCACGTCGTCGAGATGGCGCTCACGTCGGCCGCCATCCCGCTCGCTTCGGTCTTCTGGCGCAGCGTCGCCTCGATCCGGCACCGCGTGCTCTTCCTGTAGGTGCGAATCGCGATCGACGACGCGACGACGAACTGAACGGAGTCCACCCGTGCCCCGCACCGCACTCTCCTCGCATGCCCCGATGCTCGCCGCGGCACTCGCCGCGTTCGGCACCGCCTTCGCCGCCGCACGGGTCTGGAATCGCCAAGCGGGCGAGCCGCTGCCGCTCGGCAACGTCGTCCGCGCGGCAGGCACGGCGCTGGGCGAAATCGCCATTCCCGGCGAATCGGCCCGACGGCGCCGACGCCGTCCCGCGCGCCGAACCGCGTCCGACGACGCGCGGCACGCACCCGCGGCCCCGCGCGGAGTGCGCGGCTTCTACCGGCTGCTCGTCGACACGGTGTCGCGCTGGATCGCCGATTTCGCGCCCAGCATGGGCGCCGCGCTGTCGTACTACACGCTGTTCTCGCTCGCGCCGCTGCTGCTGATCATCGTCTCCGTCGCCGGCCTGGTCTTCGGCGAGGAAGCCGCCCGCGGCGAAGTGTTCGCGCAACTGCAGGGGCTGCTCGGCGACGACGGCGCATCGGCCGTCGAGAATCTGCTCGCCGGCGTGCAGGTCAGCGGCAAGGGACCGCTGGGCAGCGTGCTCGGCATCGTCCTGCTCGCGGTCGGCGCCACCACGGTGTTCGGCGAACTGCAGAGCGCCCTCGATCGCATCTGGCGCACTCCGCGCCGGCAGCAGCCGAGCGGACTGTGGGGGCTGCTGCGCACGCGGCTGCTGTCCTTCGGGCTGATCCTGTCGCTCGGCTTCCTGCTGATCGTCTCGCTGCTGGCGAGCGCGGCGATCTCGGCGCTCGGCAAATGGTGGGCGCCGGTCTTCGGCGGCTGGGAGTGGCTCGCGCAGATCATCAATTTCATTGTGAGCTTCGGTCTGCTCACCGCGATCTTCATGCTGATCTACCGGCTGATGCCCAGCACCGACATCGCCTGGCGCGACGTGCTGCTCGGCTCGGCCGTGACGGCGGCGCTGTTCACGATCGGCAAATGGGCGATCGGCCTGTACATCGGCACCAGCGGCATCGCTTCGGGCTTCGGCGCCGCGGGCTCGATCGTCGTCGTGATGGTCTGGGTCTACTACTCCGCGCAGATCTTCCTGCTCGGCGCCGAATTCACTTGGGTGTACGCGGGGCGGTACGGGTCGCGTCGAGGAAGGGCGCAACTCGCCGCGCAAGCCGGCCGCGGCGGTTGAGGTGGGCCGGTAACCCCGGCTCCTGCGCCGATACTGTCCTTCTGCGTCCCGAATTCGCCCAAGATCCGCGGTACACGCGGAGCCCGGGCCGGGGAAGGAGATCGATGGCGGTGCGACCGGTGCGCTGGATCGGCGCTTGCGTCCTGGTGCTGGGGCTGTCGGGTTGCGGCTCCGGCGGCGATTCTTCCGCGCCCGAGGCGCCGTCCACGCCGGCTGCCGACACCGACGAACCGGGGACGCCCTCCCCGTCCGACGTCCACGTCCTGCACGCCACCGACGCCGGGGTGAAGACCACCGGATCCTTCGATCGGATCGACGGCGGACCGCAGGCCGAGAGCGCGCAGGTGCTGCGCAGCGTCGGCGATGGCACCGCCAGCGCCGTCTTCGCCACCGCGGTTCCCCGTACCGGCTACTACGAGCTCTCGCTGCGCTGGCCGCAACCGGAACCGCTTCCGGCCGCGGTGGCCGTCGAAGTGCGGCATCGGCTCGGCACCGCCCCGCCCACGCGGCTCGACCAGGGCGCGGCGGCCGGCCAGTGGAACGCGGTGGGCGTCTTTCCGTTCGAGGCCGCGGGCGACGGCGCCGTCGTGCTGCACAAGGTGCCGGGTGCGACGCTCGTCGTCGACGCGATCCGCCTCGTCTGGCAGGGAGAGACGGCACCGCCGCTGGCGATCGTCGACGAGGAACTGCCGGTCGGCGAGGTGTCCGAGCGCTACTCGGGGCGGCTACGCGCGCAGGGCGGCGTCGCGCCCCATCGATGGAGCATTGCGAGCGGGACGCTCCCGCCCGGCATCTCGCTCGATGCGAGCGGAACGCTGTCCGGGAGGCCGTCGCGCGCCGGAAGCTTCACGCCCGCCGTGCAGGTGCGCGATGCGGCCGGAACGGTGGCGCAGGCGGCGCTGCACATCGAGATCGTCGCCGCGACGGACCCGGCGCCCGAGGACCCACCGCCCGAGGATCCGCCGCCCGCGGCACCCGACGCCGATCTGCGTGCGCTGACCGAGATCGTGCGCACAATGCCCGAAGGCGAATGGCGCCGCGTGAATCTCAATGCGTTCTCCGACGCGTGGCCGCCCGTCGACCTTCGACCGGATCACTACGGCAACCCGGCGGCGATCATCCGCGCCTGGAGCTCCTTCGCCTGGGACTCCAACCGCGGCAATCTCATCCTGTACGGCGGCGGACACGCGAACTACAGCGGCAACGACGTCTATTTCTGGCGCGGCGCGACGCGCAGATGGGAGCGTGCGTCGCTGCCGAGCGAGATCCGGCAGGATCGCCTCGGCCATTGGCACGCCGTGGACGGGCCCTTCAACGCGCCGGCGTCGGCGCATACCTACGACAACTCGGTCTTCCTGCCGATCGTCGACCGTTTCCTCACGCTCGGCGGGGCCGCGTTCAACGGCGGTTCGAGCTACCGGCTCGAGAACGAACCCGGCCGCACCGGCCCGTATTTCTTCGACCCGAACCGGGCCGATCCGATGAAGGTGGGCGGCACCACCGGCTCGCACGTCCGCCGCGGCGGATCGCATCCGGAGATCGTCGGCGGCCGAATGTGGTCGAACCGGGACGCCTTCCGCAACGGACGGCTCCAGATGGACGGCAACTTCGTGAATGGATGCACCGCCTACGCGGAGGAGAACGGCAAGGACGTCGTCTACGTCCGCCAGATTCGCACCGTCTTCCGCTACACGGTGCACGACGTGCACGATCCGCGCAAGGACACCTGGGAGCCGGTGGGCCGCTTCTGGGACGGCCCGGGAAGCAAGGCGGTCTGCGCCTACGATCCGGTGCGCCGGCTGTTCGTGCGCACGGGCAGCCAGGCGGTGCCCTTCGTGTTCTGGGACCTGAACACGCCCGGCCCGGACAACCGTGATCGGAACGTCGTTTCGGTCGACCCGAGCGGCCGATTCGAACGCCAGCTCGCGCGAGGCGAGATCACGATTCGCGACTGCGGGCTCGACTTCGACCGGCCGCGCGCGCGCTTCGCGCTGTGGTGCGGCGGCGGCCGCGTATGGATGCTGACGCCCCCGTCGACGCCGTCGACCGAAGGCTGGGTGCTCACGGCGCAGCGCACGCCCGCCGGAGCGGTGCCCTCCACCGAGGTCGGCACCGGAATTCTCGGGAAGTGGAAATACGCGCCCAACCTCGATGCGTTCGTCGCGCTGCAGGGCAATACCGCCGGCAACGTCTGGATCTACAAGCCGGTCGGCTGGCGCGACCCGGCGCGCTGACCGGCTCCCACGGAACGAAGAGAACACCCCGGCCGTCTGATCGGCAGCCGTCCCACCCGACGGGCGGGCGACGAAGCATAAACTGCACCGTCGTTTAGTCGATAAGGAGGATTGACGTCCTCATCGCCGATCAGCCAACCATGCAGCGGACCGAGCCCGCGCACGAGCGGAGCGCGCCTGCGGCCGCAAGCCCGCAGACCGCGCTCGTGCTGACGGGCGGCGGCGCACGCGCCGCCTACCAGGCGGGCGTGCTGCGCGCGATCGCCCGCCTGCGTCGCCAATCGGGCATCCGTTTGTCCGCGAGCCCCTTCGACATCGTCGTCGGAAGCTCCGCCGGCGCGATCAATTGCGCCGCCCTCGCCTGCCACGCCGACGACTTCGACGGTGCCGTGTCGCAACTCGGCCAGGTGTGGCGCGAGTTCCATGCCGATCACGTTTACCGCACCGACTCGATCCGGGTGATCGAATCCGGCGCGAAATGGCTATCGATGCTCTCGCTCGGTTGGCTGATCGCGCGCTGGCACCGTGCGCGACCCAGGTCGCTGCTGAACAACGACCCGCTCGCGCAACTGCTCGCCGAAACGATCGACCTGGAGCGGCTCGATCGGATGCTGCGCGAGGAGTTCCTGCACGCCGTTGCCGTCACCGCGTCGAGCTATTCGTCGGGACGACACGCGATCTTCTACCAGTCGCACCGGTCGATCGAACCCTGGCGCCGCTCGCAGCGCCACGCGATCCGCACGCGACTCACGAACGAGCATCTGCTCGCCTCGGCCGCGATCCCGTTCCTGTTCCCGGCCGTGCCGATCCCGGTGGAGAACGTGCCGGAATATTTCGGCGACGGCTCGATGCGACAGACCGCGCCGCTCTCGCCCGCCATCCACCTCGGCGCGCATCGCATCCTGGTGATCGGCTCGGGCCGCACCAACGAACCGGCCAACGGCACGCTGATCTCGCCCCACTACCCCAACCTCGCCCAGATCGCCGGCCACGCGCTGTCGAGCATCTTCCTCGACGCGCTCACCGCCGACATCGAACGCATCGAACGACTGAACGACCTGCTGGCGGCGTTGCCCGAGGAGACGGCGCGGCGCAGCGGCATGCGCCGGATCCAGGTGCTGGCGATCACGCCCAGCCAACGCATCGACCGCATCGCGGCCGAGCACGTGCAGGCGCTTCCGGTGACGATCCGGGGGCTGCTGCGTTCGGTGGGCGTGAGCAGCCTCGCCGGAGACCTGCGCGGGGCGGCGTTCGCGAGTTATCTGCTGTTCGAGGCGAGCTTCACGCGGGCGCTGATGGAGCTGGGGGAGAGGGACGTGATGGCGCGGCAGGGGGAGATTGCGGGGTTTTTTGGGTGGGGGTGTAGGGAGCGGGAGGCGAGTGAGGGGTCGGTGCGGGCGAGCGAGCTTGCTGGTCGAGTGCGACAACCGTCGTTGTGAATATGGACGGTTGGACGACGTTTGCCGGCGGGGACATCCGAACTGCTGGCGATCGGCTAGCCGCCGGGTGCACAAAAAGCGCAACTGAATCCTCAAGTCGGTACCCCGAGCTCGCATGGCAACGAGTTGTTTGAGTCCGGCGTTCCGTTCGTTATGCCGTACCTGCCATCGGTGGCAAAGAATGCACCCGGTGTCGCAGCCGGATGAGGGGCGAGGCATACGAGCTGGCGTTGCGCCGATTCAATAGCCACCTGAGCGAAGCAAGTTCAACGTTCAGAGGTGCTTACCCGCGCAGGGCGAGCAAGTTATTGGAGGCAACGGTGTTGATTCGGTTCATGCTCCGATACAAAACACGTTAAATGCCGCACACGAAGAACCACTTGCCCAGGTCGACGCGATGAAGAGGCGTTGTAGCGATGCACGGCCGTCGACGTTTGATGGGAGTCGCCACGTTGTCGCCGCCGCGCGGCCTCGCCGTCTGCGGAGCCGCCAAGGTGGGTCGTTACGGTGCTTTCGGTTCGAGCCGGTGGCGCGGGCTGGAACCGCTGGCTGCTATAGCGAAAACCTGCGTGGGCCTGGCCCCGATTCGCATCTAACTGGTCGGTGGAGCGGACCGGCAATCCCCGTCGCTGCGCTCGCCGCTCCGAGCGAGCGGCCGCTCACCTTCAACGTTGGATCGCAGGTCACTACTAAGTAGCTCTAGTATGGGGAGAGTGATGGGTGAAAGCTCGAAGTTGTACGAAGAGACCAGAGACGCTGTGGTCCGAATGCAGAAGTTCGAAGTGCAATCTCTGCCGCGTGAAGGGGATTTAGGCAACGAGCTCAACTTTTCCCCGGCAGTGAGCGCGGCACAACGCCTCGTGGACCTGTACCGGCGTCTCTCGCCGACGGCACTGGAGGACTTTCCTGACGACGCCCTGAATCAAATCTTAGCGCAGGCGAACGGTGACTTTAATCTGTTTAGCCAAGTCATCAACTTTAAATCAGCTCAGCAGAATCCTCACAACGCGCGCCAAACGATCATCGACAGTATTGAGAGCGCTTACGGGCCGGCGTTCCAGCGACTTCATCCGTATATCTCGTACTCCCTTCATCGAGCCGCAGACTTTCAGCGACTCGATCAGGAGGCGCGAGCAACCATGCAAGCGGTTGAGGATCGGGCACAACAG
>DATGRE010000204.1:0-37380 GCA_035303885.1 Zeimonas sp.
CCGATCTTCCAGGAGCAGGTGATGCAGATCGCGATGCTCGCCGCCGGCTTCTCCGGCGGCGAGGCCGACGCGCTGCGCCGCGCGATGGCGGCGTGGCGCCGCCGCGGCGGGCTCGAGCCCTTCGAGCGTCGCGTCGTCGACGGGATGATGGCGCGCGGCTACGACCGCGCATTCGCCGAGGCGATCTTCCGCCAAATCCAGGGTTTCGGCGAATACGGCTTTCCCGAGAGCCACGCGGCTAGCTTCGCGCTGCTCGTCTACGTCTCGAGCTGGATCAAGCGGCACGAGCCGGCGGCGTTCCTCGCCGCGCTGCTGAACAGCCAGCCGATGGGCTTCTACGCGCCGGCACAGCTCGTGCGCGATGCGCGCGAGCACGGCATCGAGGTGCGCGGCGTCGACGTGCTGGTGAGCGAGGTCGAGAGCACGCTCGAGGAACGCGTCGACGACGATGCGTCGCACAGCGGCGTCGGGCGGGGCGGAACCTCGCGGCAGGGGCGCCGCGTCGCGCACTGCGCGGCGCCTGCGTCTGCGCCTGCCCCTGCATACCGTGCACCGACCGACGGCAGCGCGATCGATCGGCGCCCGCAGCCGGCGGTGCGTCTCGGGCTGAACCGCGTGCGCGGCCTGCCGCAGGCGGCCGCCGAGCGCATCGTCGCCGCGCGCGAGGCGCGCCGCCGCGAACGCGGCGAAGGCCGCCTCGCCTTCGACAGCGTCGAGGATCTCGCGCGCGAGGCCGCGCTCGATGCGCGCGCACTCGACGCGCTCGCCCAGGCCGACGCGCTGCACGCGCTCGCCGGGCATCGCGCGCAGGCGCATTGGGAAGCGGCGGCGATCCGGCCGATGCCGAAACTGCTCGCCGGTGCGCGCTTCGACGAAGCACCCGCGCGCCTGCCGCCGCTGTCGGAGGCGCGCGAGATCGTCGCCGACTACCGTGGACTGGGCATCCCGATGCATCGGCACCCGCTCGCGCTGTTGCGCACGAGGCTCGCGCGCCATCGCATCTGCACTGCCGAGGCGTTGCGCGCCTTTCCCGACGGACGCCTCGCGCGCGCGAGCGGGCTCGTCACGCATCGGCAGCGGCCCGACACGGCCTCGGGAACGATCTTCGTCACGCTGGAGGACGAAACCGGAACCGTCAACGTGATCGTCTGGCCCGACGTCTTCGAGCGCCATCGCAGCGCCGTGCTCGCATCGAGGCTGATGACCGTCTACGGCCGCTGGCAACGCGACGTCGAAACCGGCGGCCAGGTGCGCCACCTGATCGCGCAGAAGGTGGTCGATCACACGCAGTGGCTGGGCGCGCTGGAGGTGTCGAGCCGGGACTTCCGGTGAGAGCGGAAGGCGTCTTTCGGCGCGCCGGACCGGTCGCGCTCACGGGCGCCCTCGAACGACGGCAGATCGCGCCCATGCAACCGGCATGACGTGCACGATGTCCCAGCTGCCGTGTCGCACCGGCCGGCGGACGCCTCGCAGAGCGTCGCCCACGCGGGATTGGCCGGTCGCCCGACGTACCGGACCGACGACCGGCCCGGGTACCATGTCCGGCAAGCGAGGATCGACGCCATGAACGACCGGCTTCCCACCTCCGCGCCTTCACGACCCGGCGACGACTTCGAGTCGCGGCGCGTGCGCCTGGCGATCCGCCGCGGCGAGCACCGCGGGCCCACCGCCGGTCTCGCGCACGGCTTCGTGCAGGCGAACCTGATGATCCTGCCGCGCGCGCTCGCCAACGAGTTCCTGCTGTTCTGCCAGCGCAACCCGAAACCGTGTCCGCTGCTCGCGGTGAGCGAGCCGGGCGAGCACACGCTGCCCGGCCTGGGCGACGATCTCGACCTGCGCACCGACGTGCCGCGCTATCGCGTCTGGCGCGACGGCGAGCTCGTCGACGAGCCCGAGGACCTGCACGCGGTCTGGCGCGACGACCTCGTCGCCTTCGCGATCGGGTGCTCGTTCTCCTTCGAGGAAGCGCTGCTCGCCGACGGCATCGACGTCCGCCACGTCAGCCGCGGCACCAACGTGCCGATGTACCGCACAAACGTGCCGACCGCCGCGACGCGGCGCCTGCATGGTCCGCTCGTCGTCTCGATGCGCCCGATGAAGGCCGCCGACGCGATCCGTGCCGTGCAGATCACGTCGCGCTTTCCGTCGGTGCACGGCGCACCGGTGCACCTGGGCGATCCGGCGCAGATCGGCATTGCCGACCTGCAACACCCCGACTACGGCGATCCGCCGGTCATTCTCGACGGGGAATTGCCGGTATTCTGGGCTTGCGGCGTGACGCCGCAATCGGTGATCCGCACGGTTCGACCGACGTTCAGCATCACGCACGCACCCGGCCACATGCTGATCACCGACGTACCGAACGCACGTCTCGCTTCGTTCTGAAAACCGCGTCGGCGGCACGCCGCCGGCACGCCCCACTTTCGGTCTCGTTCAGGAGGAAGACGATGAAAAGCCCCTTGTTCACGAGCCTCGCGATCGGCGCTCTGCTCGGTGCGGCTCCGGCGCTCGCCCAGCAGAAGGTCGAAGGTCTACCGAAGACGGAGCTTCAGGTGGTGGGCGGACTCAGCAACCTGACCGCCTACCAGAACTACGAGCAGCCCTTCTGGACGAAGACGGTGCCCGAGCTGTCGGGCGGCCAGGTGACGGCGACGATCAAGGGCTTCAACGAAATGGGCCTGAAGGGTCCGGAGATCATGCGGCTGCTCGGACAGGGCGTCATTCCGATCGGCACTGCGACGATCGCCTACTTCGCGAGCGACAACGCGATCAACGAGGCGATCGATCTCGCGGGCATCGCACCCGACGTGAAGACCGCGCGCGAGATCACCGACGCCTTCGCGCCGGTGTACGAACGCTTCTACGAGAAGACCGGCGTGAAGGTGCTCGGCCTGTCCACCTATCCCGCGCAGGTCCTCTTCTGCAACGCGCCGATCCAGGGGCTGGCCGATCTACGCGGCAAGAAGGTGCGCACGAGCAGTCGCACCACCGGCGAGTTCGTGCAGGCGCTCGGCGGCTCGAGCGTCACCCTTCCCTTCGGCGACGTCGTGCCCGCACTGCAGAACCGCGTCGTCGACTGCGCGATCACCGGCTCGATGTCCGGCTACTCCGCCAAGTGGTACGAGGTCAGCACCCATCTGTACACGCTGCCGATCAACTGGAACCAGCAGATCCACGCAGCGAACCTCGCGTACTGGAACAAGCTCGATCCGAAGGTGCAGGACTTCCTCGAGAAGAACATCAAGACGATGATCGACGCGATCTGGGACGGCGCGGCGAAGGAGACGCAGATGGGCTACGACTGCAACACGGGTTCGGCCGACTGCCCGCTCCCCGTCAAGGGCAAGATGCAGCGCGTCGAGCCCACCGACGCCGACCGCGAGCTGCTGAAGAAGATCACCGTCGAGACGATCGTGCCGAAATGGGCCGAACGCTGCTCGGCCGAGTGCGTGAAGGACTGGAACGACACGGTAGGCAAGCGCCTGGGCATCACCGCCTCGAAGTAGATGAACGCGCCGGCGCCCGGGCGGCTCGACCGCCTGCTCGAACTCGCGACGACGCTGTCGCGCGCCGCGGTCTGGGTGGCCGGCGCGCTCACGCTCGCCAGCGCGCTGTACGTCACGCTGGACGTCATCACCCGGCGCTTCTTCGACTTCTACCTCGGGGGCTCCGACGAGCTCTCGGGCTACGCGTTCGGCATCAGCATCACCTGGGCGCTGTCGTTCGCCACGCTGCAGCGCGCGAACATCCGCATCGACGTCGTCTACCGCCTGATGCCGGTGCGCATCGCCGCCGTGCTCGACTGGATCGCGCTCGTGTGCCTCGGCGTGTTCATCGCCTGGTGGACCCGCCATGCGCTGGAGGTCGCCGTCACCTCGTGGGAGCGCCAGGCGACGGCGAACACGATCCTCGCCACACCCCTGTGGATCCCGCAGTCGCTGTGGGCGATCGGGCTCGTCTGGTTGTGCGTCGTGCTCGCGCTGATGCTGCTGCGCTCGTCGCTCGCGCTGGTGCACGGCGACGTTGCCACCGTGCGCCGCATCGCGGGCATCCGCTCCAGCGAGGAGGAAGCCGCCGAGGAAGTCGAGGCCGGTGAACGGATCGTGCGCGGAGAGCGCCGCCGATGATCGCCACCTTCCTCGTCCTGCTGCTGGTGCTGCTCGGGCTGAGCATCCCGGTGGGCGCCGCACTCGGCGTTCTCGGCCTGATTCTCGATCCCCTCTATTCGATGCTGCCGCTGTCGCGCGCGATCGGCGAGGTGGCGTGGTCGAGCAGCACCGATTTCCTGCTGGTGGCGATTCCGCTCTTCATCCTGCTCGGCGAGATCCTGCTGCGTTCGGGGCTGGCCGACCGCATGTATTCGGCGATGAGCCTGTGGCTGTCGTGGCTGCCCGGCGGACTGATGCACGCGAACGTCGGCGCCAGCGCCGTGTTCGCCGCCACCTCGGGCTCGAGCGTCGCGACCGCCGCCACCGTGGGCACCGTCGCGCTGCCGCAGATCGAGAAGAAGGGATACAACGAGTCGCTGTTCCTCGGCAGTCTCGCCGCCGGCGGCACGCTCGGCATTCTCATCCCGCCGTCGATCAACCTGATCATCTACGGCGTGCTCACCAACACGTCGGTGCCGAAGCTGTACCTGGCCGGGATCATCCCCGGCATCGTGCTGGCCAGCCTGTTCATGCTCGCGATCGGCATCGCGTGCACCGTGCGTCCCGCCTGGGGCGGCGAGAAGGTCCGTGCCACCTGGGGGCAACGGCTGCACGCCCTCGTGCACCTGGTGCCGCCGCTGGGCATCTTCCTGCTCGTCGTCGGCTCGATCTACGCGGGCGTGGCCACGCCCACCGAGGCAGCGGCGCTCGGCGTGGTCGGGGCGCTGCTGCTCGCGCTGTTCTCGGGGCGACTGAACATCGCGATGCTGCGCGAGGCGCTCGAGGGCACGATGAAGGCCTCGGCGATGATCATGCTGATCATCGTCGGCGCGGCCTTCCTGAATTTCATCCTGTCCGGCGCGGGCATCACCAACGCGATCACCAGCACCGTCACCGGCCTGGGCGTCGCGCCGCTGCAGATGCTGCTGATCCTCGTGATCTTCTATCTCGTGCTCGGCTGCTTCATGGAGACGCTGTCGATGATGATCACGACGATCCCGATCGTCGCGCCGATCATGTTCGCACTCGGCTTCGACGAGGTCTGGCTCGGCATCGTCATCATCATCCTCGTCGAGGCCGCGCTGATCACGCCGCCGGTCGGCCTGAACCTGTTCGTCGTGCAGAGCCTGCGCAAGGGCGGCAGCATGAACGACGTGATGATCGGCAGCCTGCCCTTCGTCGTCATGCTGATCGCGATGGTCGGCATCCTGGCCGCCTTTCCGGGGCTGGCGCTGTGGCTGCCGACGCTGTTCGGCTAGCCCTGTCGCAGCCTCATCGGGAGTCCGTCATGCAACTGTCCTTCGAAGTCCCGTCGCCCACGGAGCCGATGCGCATCGACGTCTCGATCCGGCAGTGCGTCGTCGCCGGCTGGGCCGGACGCGATCTCGCCGCGATCGAGCACCACATCGACGAACTCGCCGCGCTGGGCGTACCGCGCCCGAGCGCCGTTCCGCTGTATTACCGCGTGGGCGCCGACCGCCTGACCCAGGACGGCGAGATCGAGGTCATCGGCGACGCCTCCTCGGGCGAGGCCGAAGCCTTCCTGTTCTCCCATCAGGGGCTGGCGTTCGTCAGCCTCGCCTCCGACCACACCGACCGCCAGCTCGAGACGCACAGCGTCGCGTTGTCGAAGCAGCTGTGCCCGAAGCCCGTCGCGCGCGTCGCTTGGCCGTACGGCGAGGTCGCCGACCACTGGGACGAACTCGTGCTGCGCGCGTGGATCGAGGAAGACGGCCGACGCGTGCTCTACCAGGAAGGCACGCTCGCGTCGCTGCGCCACCCCTTCGAGCTCGTCAAGGATCATTTCGGCGCCGAGACGATCCCCGAAGGTGTCGGCATGCTGTGCGGCACCGTCGCCGCGCTCGGCGGCATCCGCCCCGCGGCTTCGTTCGAGATGGAGCTCGCCGATCCGGTGCGCAAGCGCGCGATCCATCACCGCTACCGGGTGACGGTGCTGCCGGAAGTGGCTTGAGGGAGAGGAGTGAAGGGTGAAGGGTCACGTCTACACCCTTTGCCCTTCACATTCCCCGCGCCAGATCGGCGCAGATGTCTTCCGGATCCTCCAGCCCGACGGCCACGCGCAGCATTCCCTCGCCGATGCCGCTCTCGCGGCGCGTCTCGATCGGCATGCGTCCGTGCGTCGTGCTCGCCGGGTGCGTGATCGTCGACTTGACGTCGCCGAGGTTCGCCGTGATCGACAGCATCCGGCACGCGTCGACGACGCGCCAGGCGCGTGCCTTGCGCTCGGCGTCGTCGGCGCCGCGCAGCTCGAACGACAGCACCGCGCCGCCGGCGCTCTGCTGCGAGCGCGCGAGCGCGTGCTGCGGATGTGACTCGAGCCACGGATAGTGCACGCGTTCGACGGCGGGCTGCGCCTCCAGCCAGCGGGCGACCTCCAGCGCGTTGCGGGCGTGGCGCTCCATGCGTACCGCGAGCGTTTCCAGCCCCTTCGCGAGAACCCATGCGTTGAAGGCCGACAGCGTCGGCCCCCCGTAGCGCAGCACGGGCTGCAGCGTCTCGTTCATGTAGCGCTTCGAGCCGAGCACCGCGCCGCCGATCACGCGACCCTGCCCGTCCAGGTACTTCGTCGCCGAATGCACGACGATGTCGGCGCCCAGCTCGAAGGGTCGCTGCAGCGCGGGCGTGCAGAAGCAGTTGTCGACGACGAGCGCGATGCCGTGCTCGCGGGCGAGCGCCGAGAGCGCGCGCAGGTCGGCGACCTCGGTGAGCGGATTCGACGGCGTCTCGACGAACAGCATCCGCGTGTTCGGCCGGATCGCGTCGCGCCAGCGCTGCGGGTCGGCAAGCGGGACGAAGGTCGTCTCGATGTCGTAGCGAGCGAACAGCGCGAACAGCTGGATCGTCGTCCCGAAGACGCCCTGCGCGCAGACGACGTGGTCGCCGGCGCGCGTGAGGCTGAAGAGCACCGCCTGGATCGCCGCCATGCCGGAGGCGGTGGCACGGCATTCCTCGGCGCCTTCCAGCGACGCGAGCCGCTGCTCGAACAGGCGCACCGTGGGGTTGCCGAAGCGCGAATAGATGTAGCCTTCGGCCTCCCCGGCGAACTTCGCGGCGGCATGCGCCGCGCTGTCGTGCACGAAGCTCGAGGTGAGGAAGATGGGCTCGCCGTGCTCGCCAAAGGGCGTGCGCTCGAAGCCCGCGCGGATCGCTCGCGTCTCGAAGGCGTACGCTGGGCCCGTCTCGTCGGCGTCGGTGGAATCGCTCATTGCGCCCTCCTCAGTCCTGCGCGACCTGGAAATGCAGGCTCATCTGGTTACGCGGCACGTCGTCGTCCACCGGGGTGGCCAGGGCCAGGCGATCGCGTTCGATGCGGTCCAGATATTCGGGCGTGACGTCGCCGGTCACGTAGTGCCCGTTGAAGCACGACGAATCGAACTCGGTCAGGTGCGGGGCGACGTCGGTGACCGACTGCTCCATCGCCTCGACGCTCTGGTAGATCAGCGCGTCGGCGCCGATCGCCGCGCGGATCTCCTCGTCGGTACGGCCGTGCGCGATCAGCTCGCTGCGCGTCGGCATGTCGATGCCGTAGACGTTGGGGAAGCGCACGGGCGGAGCGGCCGACGCAAAGTAGACTTTGTTCGCGCCGGAGTCGCGCGCCATCTGCACGATCTCGCGCGACGTCGTTCCGCGCACGATCGAGTCATCGACGAGCAGGACGTTCTTGCCCTTGAACTCGACGCTCATCGCGTTCAGCTTCTGGCGCACCGACTTCCTGCGCACCGCCTGCCCGGGCATGATGAAGGTGCGCCCGACGTAGCGGTTCTTCAGGAAGCCTTCGCGGTAGATCAGCCCGAGCTTCATCGCGAGCTGCATCGCCGACGGGCGCGAGGTGTCGGGAATCGGCATCACGACGTCGATGTCGCCGCGCCACAGCTCGCGCGCGAGCCGGTCGGCCAGGTGCTCGCCCATCCGCAAGCGCGCCGCGTAGACGCTGGCGCCGTCGAGGATCGAATCGGGCCGTGCGAAGTAGACGAACTCGAACACGCAGGGAACGAGCCGCGGGTTCTCGGCGCACTGCCGGGAGAAGAAATTGCCGTCGAGGTCGATGAAGATCGCCTCGCCCGGCGCGACGTCGCGCACCAGCCGGAAGCCCAGGCCCTCGAGCGCGACCGACTCGGAAGCGACGAGATACTCGGTTCCGCGCTCGGTCTCGGCCACGCCGTAGCACAGCGGACGGATCCCGAAGGGGTCGCGGAAGGCCAGGATGCCGTGGCCGGCGATCTCCGCGACGCAGGCGTATGCGCCGCGCACCCGCCGGTGCACCTCGCTCACCGCGTCGAAGATCATGTCGGGCTCGAGCGAGACGCCGCGCGCGCTCGCCTGCAACGAATTGGCGAGCACGTTGAGCAGCACTTCGGAGTCGGAATCGGTGTTGATGTGACGCCGGTCGCGGCGGAACATCTCGTCCTTCAGCTGATCGGCGTTGGTGAGGTTGCCGTTGTGCGCGAGCAGCAGCCCGAACGGCGCGTTCACGTAGAACGGCTGCGCCTCGGCGGAATTGCCCGCCGAGCCGGCGGTGGGATAGCGCACGTGGGCGATACCGGTCGTGCCCGACAGCGAGCGCATGTTGCGCGTGCGGAAGACGTCGCGCACCAGGCCGTTGCCCTTCTGCATGTGGAACGAGTTGCCCTGCTCGGTGGCGATGCCCGCGGCGTCCTGTCCGCGGTGCTGCAGCAGCAGCAATCCGTCGTACAGCAGCTGGTTGACCGGTGAGCGCGCTACGACGCCCAGGATTCCGCACATGTCGGGCCTCGTTGGGTGGTTCTCACGGGCTGCGATGGCCGCGTGCGGGCGGGAAGCCAGGGATCGGCCCACGATACCAGCACATCGAGCAGCGGTCTGGACAGCGCCTGCTGCCAGGCCGCGTCCCGGTCGGCGCCGAGATGGCGTGCGACCAGCGCGACGACCGTGATGACGACCAGCGCACGCAGCACGCCGAGCGCCGAGCCGAGCGTGCGGTCGGCCAGCCCCAGCCCGACCCGCGACAGCGCGCGCGCGAGCAGCGATCCGAGCAGGCGCACCGCGACCAGCAGCACGAAGAAGACGAGCACGCCGACGAACAGCGGCGGCGCGTTCCATCCGGTGAATGCGAGCAACGGCGGCGTGGCCGCAGGCGCGCCCAGCAGCGCGACGACCCACGCGGCGAGCGCGAACACGGTGCGCACGAGTCCGCGCAGCGCACCGAGCGCGACCGAGATCGCCAGCGTGGCCAACACGAACCAGTCCCAGGCGGTGAGTTGCTCGACGCTCACCGAGCGTCCACGACGGCCGATTCCATTCCCGCGAGCTTCAGCGTCGCCCGTGCCTTCTCGGCCTCCTCGCGCGACGCGAACGGCCCGACCCGGACGCGCGTACGCTCGCCCTGCGTCGTCTTCACGACTTCGGTGTAGGCGCGCAGTCCGGTTCGGCGCGCCTTGTCGAGCTGCGCGCGCGCGCTGCCCGCATTGGCGTAGGCGCCGATCTGCAGCGCGTAGCGCGCACCGGCCGCCGGTGCGGCCGACGCGCTCTTCGCCGTCGCGGCGGCGTTCGGCGTGGACGGCGATGCCACACCCGGCTTCGCCGCGGCAGCGCCGGTCGACCCGCCCGACGCGCTAGGTGCGCCCGACGCGCTCGACGCGCCCGGTGCGCTCGGTGCGGAACGCGGCGCACTCGCGACCTTCGCCGGCGTCTTCGAAGCCGCACGCGGCTCGCTCGGCGCCCCGGGTCGGGCCTCGGGCTCGGCCGCCGCCGCGACGTCGGCTCCGGGTTTCGTCGCCGGCTTCGCGTCGCGGACGGCCGGCGCGGTCACCTCCGAGCGACCGGCATCCGCCCCGGCTTCGGCGACCGGCTCGGTCGGCACCGGCGCGACGACCGATTCCTCGGCGCCGCCGCGCGCCGACGCGGCGGCGGCGTCGGGCGATCGGGGCGGGTCGATCGGCGGCAATGCCGCCTCGCGCGGCGGAATCTCGATCTCGACGTCGGTGATCGTCTGGCGCGGCTCGGAGTCGAGCACGAGCGGAAGGACGATCGCCGCGGCGATGCCGACCACGACGGCGCCGACGAGGCGACGACGCGCGCGCTTCTTCTGCGTGAGAGCCGGGTCGAGCGCGGCGGCGTCGGAAGGATTACGCCGCGCCATGAACGGGACGAGGCGCCGCGAATGCGGTCGGCGCTTCAGTGGGGACGTCGCGACGACGGATCCGAGCTGGCACGACTGGCAAGAATGTCCGCGACCGTGAGGAAAGATCCGAAGACGACGATTCTATCATTCGGCCGCGCAGCGGCGCGTGCCGCGCGAAGCGCCTGCGTCGGCGTCGCATGGCATTCGATGCGCGACGGCTCCGTCGCGTCGCCGTCGTGCGCACCGATTCCCGCAGCGCGCAGGCGCTCCGCGATCCACTGCGCGCTCGCCGCGCGTGCACCGGGCAGATCGGCGAGATACCAGCGCTCGAAGCGGTCCTTCAGTGCGGCGACGATCGCGTCGACGTCCTTGTCGCGCATCACGCCGAACACGGCGAATTCCCGCCCGGGGCGCTCCATCGCGTCGAGATTGCTCGCCAGGTGCGCCACCGCGTGCGGGTTGTGCGCAACGTCGAGGACGACTGCGGGCAGCCCGGGGAGCACCTGCAGGCGCCCGGGCAGCAGCACCTCGGCGAAACCGTGTCGCACCGCCTGCTGGCTCACCGGCATCCGTGCGCGCAGCGCCTCGAGCGCGGCGAGCACGCCCGATGCGTTGAGCAGCTGGTTCGCACCGCGCAGCGCCGGATAGGCGAGCGAATTGCGCCGCTGCTCGCGCCCGCGGTACGACCACTGCTGCTGGTCGCCGACGTAGTGGAAATCGCGCCCGCACAGCCACAGGTCGGCATCGATCGCCTCGGCGTACTCGACGAGCGACGCCGGCGGCACCGGGTCGCTGCAGATCGCCGGGCGCCCGGGACGGAAGATGTGCGCCTTCTCCCGGCCGACGTGCTCGCGCGTGTCGCCCAGGTACTCGACGTGATCGACGTCGATGCTGGTGACGATCGCGCAGTCGGCGTCGACGATGTTGACCGCGTCGAGCCGTCCGCCCAGCCCCACCTCGAGAATCGTCGCGTCGAGCCGCTCGCTCGAGAACAGCCGCAGCGCGGCCAGCGTCGCGAACTCGAAATAGGTCAGCGGGGTGTCCCCGCGCGCCGCCTCGACCGCCTCGAACTGCGCGACGATCGCGTCGTCGCCGGCTTCGCGTCCGGCGACGCGGATGCGCTCGTTGAAGCGCACCAGATGCGGCGACGTGTACAGCCCGACCCGGTAGCCGGCGGCGAGCAGGATCGCCTCGAGCATCGCGCAGCTCGAACCCTTGCCGTTCGTTCCGCCGACGGTGAACACGACGCCGGGCACGGCCAGGCCCATGCGCTGCGCGACCGCGCGCACGCGGTCGAGTCCGAGGTCGATCGGCTTCGAATGCAGCGTCTCGATGCGCGCGAGCCACTCGGCGAGCGGCGCCGACATCAGGCGATCGCCTCGCTCGGCTGCTTGCACAGCATCGCCAGCAGGCGGGCGATCTCGTCGCGCAGCTGGCGACGGTCGACGATGCAGTCGATCGCGCCTTTCTCGAGCAGGAACTCGGCGCGCTGGAAACCCTCGGGCAACTTCGTGCGCACCGTCTGCTCGATGACGCGCGGGCCGGCGAAGCCGATCAGCGCGCGCGGCTCGGCAATGACGACGTCGCCCAGGAAGCAGAAGCTCGCCGACACGCCGCCCATCGTGGGATCGGTGAGCACCGACAGGTAGGGCAGCCGCTTCTCGGCCAGCCGTGCGAGCATCGCCGTCGTCTTGGCCATCTGCATCAGCGACAGCAGTCCTTCCTGCATCCGTGCGCCGCCGGAAGCGGCGATCGAGACGAACGGCACGCGCTGCTCGATCGCAGCCTGCACGCCGCGCGCGAAGCGCTCGCCGACCACGGATCCCATCGAGCCGCCCATGAAGTCGAACTCGAAGGACGCCGCGACGACGGGGATCGTGCGGATCGATCCGCCCAGCACGACGAGCGCGTCGGTCTCGCCGGTCTCGTCCATCGCCTCGCGCAGGCGCTCGGGGTACTTGCGGCTGTCCTTGAACTTCAGCGCGTCGACCGGCAGCACCTCGTGGCCGATCTCGTAGCGTCCCTCGGCGTCGAGCAGCAGGTCGAGCCGCTTGCGGGCGGGCAAGCGCATGTGGTGCGCGCATTTGGGACAGACGTTCAGGTTCGCCTCGAGGTCGGCCGAGTACAGCACCGCGTCGCAGGACGGGCACTTCACCCAGACGCCTTCGGGAACCTTCTTGCCGCCGGCCGGCGAACGCTTGATGCGCGGCGGCAGCAGCTTGTCGAGCCAGGTCATCGCGGGGATTCCGAAGCGGGAGCGGACACGGGGGCGTCAGCCGCGGCGGCGGCCCGGCCGGCCGTCGCATCGTTCGGCGCATCGAGCGCAGCGCGGATCGACGCCATGAATTCGCGTGCGCGTTGCGGGGCCTGCTCCACAGGACCGTCGCGCAGCACCTCGATCGTGCGCGTGCCGATGATCACCGCGTCGGCGGCGCCCGCCACCGCCCGTGCGGTGGCGCCGTCGCGAATACCGAAGCCGACGCCCACCGGCAGCGGCGAGCGCGCGCGGATCGACGCGATGCGCGCGACGACTTCGTCGGGGTCGAGCGAGCCTCCGGTCGTACCCTTCATCGACACGTAATAGACGTATCCGCTGGCCAGCGCGAGCACGCGCTCGATGCGCGCGTCGGTGGAGGTCGGCGCGAGCAGGAACACCGGATCGATCCCGGCGGCGCGCGCCGCCGCGGCGAAGTCCGCGCACTCCTCGGGCGGATAGTCGACGACGAGCACCCCGTCGACGCCGGCGGCGGCGGCCGCCTCGAGGAAGCGCTCGACGCCGAAGCGTTCGATCGGATTCGCGTAGCCCATCAGCACGACGGGCGTGGCGCCGTCGCGCGCGCGAAACTCGGCGACGATCGCCAGCACGTCGCGCAGGCCGACGCCGAGCGAGATCATCTGCTCGTTCGCACGCTGGATCACCGGCCCGTCGGCCATTGGATCGGAGAACGGCACGCCCAGCTCGAGCACGTCGGCTCCGCCCTCGACGAGCGCGTGCAGGATCGGCAGCGCGAGATCGCGGCGCGGGTAGCCGGCGGTGACGTACGGGACGAGCGCCTTGCGCCCGGCCGCCGACAGCCGCGCGAAGGTGGAAGCGAGTCGGGTCATGCGAGATCGAGGCCGCCGCGCTGCGCGACGGTATGCATGTCCTTGTCGCCGCGGCCGGAGAGATTGACGAGAATGGCACGGTCCTTCGGCATCGACGGCGCGATGCGCGCGGCATGCGCCAGCGCGTGGCTCGACTCGAGCGCCGGCAGGATGCCTTCGATGCGGCAGCAGTCGTGGAAGGCGGCGAGCGCCTCGTCGTCGTCGACGACGACGTACTGCGCACGCCCGGTGTCCTTCAACCATGCGTGCTCCGGACCGACGCCGGGGTAGTCGAGACCCGCCGACACCGAATGCGTGTCCACGATCTGCCCGTCTTCGTCCTGCAGCAGATAGGTGCGGTTGCCGTGCAGCACGCCGGGCACGCCGGCGGTGAGCGAGGCCGAATGCCGCCCGGTGGCGAGACCGTCGCCGCCGGCCTCGACGCCGACCAGTTGCACGCCGTCGACGCCGATGTACGGATGGAAGATGCCGATCGCGTTCGAACCGCCGCCCACGCAGGCGACGACGACGTCGGGGTGGCGACCGATCATCTGCGGCATCTGCTGCAGGCACTCGCGTCCGATCACCGACTGGAAGTCGCGCACCATCGCCGGATACGGATGGGGTCCGGCGACGGTGCCGATGATGTAGAACGTGTCCTCCACATTGGCGACCCAGTCGCGCATCGCCTCATTCAGCGCGTCCTTCAGCGTGCGCGAGCCGCTCTCCACGGCGACCACCTCGGCGCCCAGCAGCTTCATCCGGTAGACGTTCTGCTTCTGGCGCGCGACGTCCTCGGCGCCCATGTAGACGACACAGCGCATGCCGTGGCGCGCGGCGACGGTGGCGGTGGCGACGCCGTGCTGGCCGGCGCCGGTCTCGGCGATCACGCGCGGCTTGTTCATGCGCGCGGCGAGCAGCGCCTGTCCCACCGTGTTGTTGATCTTGTGCGCGCCGGTGTGGTTCAGGTCTTCACGCTTGAACCAGATCTGCGCGCCGCCGAGCCGCTCCGACCAGCGCTTCGCGTGATACACCGGAGACGGGCGTCCGACGAAATGCGCGAGCTCGTAATCGAGCTCGGCGACGAAGGACGGGTCTGCGCGATAGCGCTCCCATGCGTCGCGCAGCTCGTCGAGCGCATGCACGAGGGTTTCGGCGACGAATCGTCCGCCGTACGGGCCGAAATGGCCCGCCGCGTCGGGAAGGTCGTAAGGCTTCATTCGGAGTACTGCGAGGCATCCGCGCGCAACACCTCGGCGACGAACCGCTCCATGCGCTGCACCGACTTGCGGCGCGGTTCGCCGCATGGCGTTCCGTCGGCCGCATCGGCCTGGATGCCGGTGGAGACGTCGACGCCGCGCGGGCGGACCTGCGCGATCGCGTCGGCGACGTTCTCGGGCGACAGCCCGCCGGAGAGCACGATCGGAAGCGGCCTGTGGCTCGGGATCCACGACCAGGGAAAGGCCGTGCCGCTGCCGCCGTAGGCAGGGCTGAACGAATCGAGCAACAGGGCCTCGGCGCGCGAAAAGCAAACGAACGATTCTAGCAAATCGCCCTCTCCGCGCATCCGCACCGCGCGCCACCAGCGCACGCCGGCCGGCGTCGACGCCTCGCACCGGTCGGCCGTCTCGTTGCCGTGGAACTGCAGCGCGTCCAGGCCCACGGCGCCGGCAATGCGTCGCACTTCCTCGGGCGGCGCGTCCACGAACAGGCCCACGGCGGCGACGTACGACGGAAGCGCACGGCGGATGCCGGCCGCCCGCGCGAGATCGATCGCGCGCGGGCTCTTCGGATAGAACACGAGCCCGATCGCGTCGACGCCGAGCGCTGCCGCATCGCGCGCATCGCGCGGGTCGACGATGCCGCAGAACTTGATGCGCGTGCGGCTCATCGCAGCGCGTCCAGCGGATCGGCGGCGTCGCTCCACGACGGCACGCCGTGGCGTTCGTCGTACTGCACGCCGTCGAGATACAGCCCGTCGGGCGCGAAAGTGGCGGCGGCCTGCCTGCGGTCGCGCCCGGCGAGCAGCCCGGCGATCCAGTCCGGATCGCGGCGCCCCTCGCCCACCGCGAGCAGCGAGCCGACGAGATTGCGGATCATGTGATGCAGGAACGCATTCGCGACGAAGGTGAAGACGACGAACGGGCCGCATTCACGCAGCGACAACTCCTCGAGACGACGCACCGGCGAAGCCGCCTGGCACTCGGCGGAGCGGAACGCCGAGAAATCGTGCTCGCCGACGAGGACCTGCGCGGCGACGCGGATGCGATCGACGTCGACCGTGCGGAAGGTCCACCCGGCGCGTTGCGCGAGCAGCGGATGCCGCACCTCCGAGCGATACAGCAGGTAACGATAGCGCCTTCGGACGGCACCGTAGCGCGCATGGAACTCGTCGGCGACGCCGGTGGCGCTGCGCACCGCGATCGTCGCCGGCAGATGGGCGTTGACGCCGCGCACCCAGGCGGTGAGCGGCCGCTGCGCATGGGTGTCGAAATGCACGACCTGCCGAAGCGCATGCACTCCGGCATCGGTGCGGCCCGCGCAGACGGTGCGGATGCGCTCGCCGGCCACCGTCGACAGCGCGCGCTCGAGCACGTCCTGCACTGCAGTTGCGTCGGGCTGCGTCTGCCAGCCCGCGAAGCGGCTGCCGTCGTACGCGAGCGTCAGCGCATAACGGGACAACCGAGCCGTCAGCCGATCTTCGCGAGCATCGCGCGGGCCTTCTGCTGCTGTGCGGCGTCGCCGCCTTCGAGCACTTCCTGCAGCAGCTCGCGTGCGCCCTCCTTGTCGCCGATCTCCTCGTAGGCCGAGGCGAGGTCGAGCTTGGTCGCCATTTCCTGCCAGCGCGAGGACTCGACCTGGGGCACCACGGCGGTATCGGCGGCGGCCAGCCCGACGTCGCCGTCGGACAGGTCGAGGTTCACCGACGAGAGATCGAGATTGCCGAGCCCCGGGGAATTCTCCAGCTCGGCGAGGTCGACCGCCGGACGCTCGTCGCCGCCGGCTTCGTCATCGGCAGCGCGCTCGTCGCGCGCGTCGATGTCCTCGAGCGACGGCAGGTCGATCTTGAAGTCGCCGAGATCGGCCACTGCCGGCTTTTCCTCCGCGGCGGGCGCCGCGTCGGACGCGTCGGTCGCGCGGCTTTCGCTCTGCGCCGCAGCACCGTCGAGCTCGAGCGACGGCAGTTCGAAGCGGCCGTCGATCGCACGCTCGAGCTCGGAGCCCGCGGCTTCGGCAGCGTCGTCGGCGGCTTCGCGCGCGGCGAGCTGGCTGCCGGCGCGGCCGACCGTCGTGTCGAGGTCGAGATCGAAATCGAGCGCCGGGATCTCGTCGTCGGCGTTCGCCTCGGTCGAGGTCTCGGCTCCGTCCATCGGAAGCGTCTCCGCGAACGGTCCGACGGCGGCGCGCGAAGCGGACTCGGCATCGCGAGGCGGCGCACCGACCATCGCGGCGGCGGCGGCGGCTTCCTCGTCGAGATCGGCGATCGCCGGCGGTTCGTCCGGGGCGCCGCTCGGGGCCGCCGCGTCCGCCTCCTGGGCCGTGGGCGCGACGGCGTCCTCGCCCTGGCCGGTGTACAGCGGATTCGCCGGATCGATCGCCAGCCCGAGCGTGACGACCTTCGCCCATTCCTCGTTCACGCCGCCGGTCTGGTCGTACATCTCCTGCGCAAGCGCGCCGAAAGCGATCGGATCCTTGCGCGCTGCGTGGATCTCCAGCAGCTTCAGGCGAATCGCCTGACGCTCGGGCTGGCGCTTCAGCGCCTCCTTCAGGATCTCCTCGGCCTGCGCCTCGCGACCGTAGGCGATGTAGACCTCTGCCTCGGCAATCGGATCGACTTCGGTCGAATGCACGTCGACGCCGCTGTTCGCACTGGTGGCGAACAGGCTCGCGTGCGTATCGACCGACTGCCCGCCGGTGGAGCCGAACAGCGAATTCGCGGTGAAGGCATCGGCCGAGCTCAGGCTGTCCTCGAACTCGGTTGCCTTGCGGCGGCGGCGCACCGTGTACACGCCGTAGGCGCCGAGCCCCAGCGCGATGGCGACCAGCGCGGGCAGCGCGAGCGGGTTGTCCATCAACGCCTCGAGCACGGTCGGCTCGGGCGCCGGCGGCGGCACCGGCTGCGCAGCCGCAGCGGGTGCGGGGGCCTCGGGCTGCGCGCCCTCGGCCGAATCGGCCGACGCGGACGTGGCCGGCGAAGCCTCGGACGACGCGGCGTCGGCGGCCGGCATCGCCGTCGTCGGGGCGGTCTCGGACGAAGCCGGAAACGAAGCGGCCTCCGCAGCGCCGGAACCGGCGTCCGCGGCGCTCGCGCCGGCGACCGGCTCGCCGGCGGTCGCCGGCGGCGTATCGTCCAGGCCCGAGGCGACGACGCTGGCGGTGGCGCTTTCGGGCGCGCTCGCCGTCTCGTCGAGTCCGGAGGTGCCGGCAGCCGATGCGGCGGTCGATGCGATGCCGCTCGAGGCGGGAGTCGTCGGCACCGGGGACGCGTCCTCGCCCGCGGGCGAGGCGGCCGACGCGGAAGCCGACGCGCCGCTCTCGGACGCCGAGGCGGCAACGGGCGCGGACGGCGCAGGCGCGCCGGCCGCGGTGTCTACGGCGGCAACGCCGGCCCCGACCGTTCCGGTCGCCGTGGCCCCGGCCGCGCGCGCGGCCTCGACCTGGGCCTGCAGCTCGGCGAGCTGGCGATTCTTCAGCTCCACGAGCCGCTGCAGGTCGGCGACGTTGCGCTCGAGCGCGGCGACGCGCTCCTGCTGCTCGCGCAGAGCGGCATCGTGCGCAACCTGCCTTTCGTCGCTCGACGCAGCCGCGCTCGCCGTTCCGGTGGCGGAGCCAGCGGTCGCGCCTTCCGGTACGGCGCCCGGACGCGAAAGCTTCAGCTGGTCGCCGCTCGCGACGGGCGGGCCGGCCTCCTCGGCCTTCGGCGCGACCGATCCTTCGGCGGTCTGGCCCGCACGGCCGGGCTCGACCGTGCGTGCCGCCGACGCCAGGCGCGCACGATAGGCATTGAACTCGGCGAGCTGCGCGCGGATCTCGCGGCGGGCCGCGGCGGCGTCGACCGCGTTCATCGTCTCGCCGTCGGGAATCGTGAGCTCGGCTCCGGCGAACAACTGGTGGACCGTGCCGAAGAACGCACGCGGGTTCGCCTGGTAGATCGCCATCACCGCCTGCTCGACGGTGACGTAGGCCGGCTTGACGCGTGCGGCGATCTTGGCGGCGGTATCGCCCGCCCGGACCCGCACGGTAGTCGGCGCGCCGCCTTCGGAGCCGGCCGCCGCAGAGATGCCGGACGCCGCGGGCGAAGCCGCAGGCGCCGCCGTGGCGGGCACCCGCGAGACGGCCGGGGCCGTCGCGACCGGCGCGATCCCTACCGGGCTTGCCGCCGCCGCGGCCGGCTGTGCCGCCGCCGGTGCCGAGACGGCCGAGCCGCGGCCGCCGGCCACCTGCGTATCGCGCCCCATGCGAAGCTCGGGCGGATCGAGCAGGAACGTGTATTCGCGTACGAACCGGCCAGAATCCCAGTTCAACTCGACCAGCAGGTCGACGAAGGGCTCGTTGACCGGCTGCGACGACGTGACGCGGACGACGGCGCCGCCGTTCGGACGCCGTTCGATCGCGAAGCGAAGACCGCTGAGCGCCGGGTTGTATTCCAGGCCGGCCTGGCGGAAGGCCTCGGGCGAAGCGAGCCGGGCGCTGAGCGAACCGATCTCCTCCTGCCCGAGCGCGGTGATCTCGACTTCGGCCTGCAACGGCTGGCCCAGACCCGACTGGACCGTGAGGCGGCCGAGGCCGGCCGCATCGGCGGTGAAGGGAACGGAGCCGCAAAGAGCGGCGGAAACCGCTGCGGCGAGCAGTGTCGGACGTCCGAGGACGCGCTCGGAGATCGGTTGTTTTTCGCCTGCAGACACGCTATTCCCCGGACGCTGAAGGTGACTTTTTGAGGCTAACATCAGCCATTTACGCGTGCAAGATCGTGCATTGGCTGAAGTGCGCCGTGTGGCCGTCATGTGACGAACGGCATGTTCTGCCGGGTCTGGCGGCGCCCCGGCGTCTCGCTTCGACACGCGAAGCGCCAGGGCCGAAGCTCAATCGGCGAGCAGGCGCAGCATGCGGCGCAGTGGCTCGGCGGCGCCCCACAGCAGTTGGTCGCCCACCGTGAAGGCGCTCACGAAGCCCGGGCCGAACGACAGCTTGCGCAGGCGGCCGACCGGGATGTCGAGCCGGCCGTTCACCGCGGTCGGGGTGAGCTCGCGCATCGACGCCTCGCGCGTGTTCGGCACCAGCTTCACCCATTCGTTGCCCGAGGCGATCAGTGCCTCGATCTCGGACAGCGGCAGGTCGCGGCGCAGCTTGATCGTCATCGCCTGGCTATGGCAGCGCATCGCACCGATCCGAACGCACAGGCTCTCGACCGGAATGCGCCCGGCCCCGGAAGCGGGCAGCCCGAGGATCTTGTTCAGCTCGGCGTCGCCCTTCCACTCCTCGCGCGAGCTGCCGTCGCCCAGATCCTTGTCGATCCAGGGGATCAGGCTGCCGGCCAGCGGCACGCCGAACTGAGCGGTCGGGAACGAGCCGTCGCGCATCGCGGCCGAGACCTTCGCGTCGATCTCCAGGATCGCCGAGCCCGGATCGGCCAGCAGCGCGGCGACCGACGCATGGGCGGCGCCCATCTGCGCGAGCAGCTCGCGCATGTTCTGTGCCCCGGCACCCGAAGCGGCCTGGTAGGTCGTCGCGGCGATCCATTCGACGAGGTTCTCGCGCAGCAGTCCGGCGAGCGCCATCATCATCAGGCTGACGGTGCAGTTCCCGCCGACGAAATTGCGCGTGCCGCGCTCGAGGGCGTCGCGGATCACGTGCAGGTTCAACGGGTCGAGGACGATCACGGCGTCCTCGCGCATGCGCAGCGCCGAAGCGGCGTCGATCCAGTAGCCGTTCCAGCCGGCGGCGCGCAGCTTCGGGAACACCGCGTTGGTCCAGTCGCCGCCCTGGCAGGTGAGCACGACGTCCATCGCCTTCAGGCGCTCGAGGTCGGACGCGTCGTGCAGCTTCGCGTCGCCCAGGTTCGGCACGTCGGGCGCCTTGCCGCCGGCGTTCGACGTGCTGAAGAACACCGTCTCGACGTGCGCGAAATCGTTCTCCTCGCGCATGCGCTGCATCAGCACGGAACCGACCATTCCGCGCCATCCGATCATTCCGACCTTCAACATGATGGCTCCGATCAAGCTTTCGTGCGGTGCGCTTCGATTAGAGCGCGGCGAGCACCGCGTCGCCCATTTCCTTCGTGCCGACCGTGCGCTTGCCCGGCTCGGCGATGTCGGCCGTGCGATAGCCCTGCGACAGGACCTTGCGCACCGCGCGCTCGATGCGGTGCGCGCCGGCCTCGTGCCCGAAGCTGTGGCGCAGCATCATCGCCGCCGAGAGGATCGTCGCCAGCGGATTGGCGAGGTCCCGTCCGGCGATGTCCGGCGCCGAGCCGTGGATCGGCTCGTACAGCCCGAAACCGCGCGCGTTGAGCGACGCCGACGGCAGCATCCCGATCGACCCGGTGAGCATCGAAGCCTCGTCGGACAGGATGTCGCCGAACATGTTGCCCGTCACCATGACGTCGAACTGCTTCGGATCGCGCACCAGCTGCATGGCCGCATTGTCCACGTACATGTGGACGAGCTCCACGTCGCGGTATTCGGCGTGTACCTCGGTGACGACATCGCGCCACAGCTGGGTCGTCTCGAGCACGTTCGCCTTGTCCACCGAGCACACCCGGCGCTGGCGCCGGCGGGCCGTCTCGAAGGCGAGCACCGCGATGCGCCGGATCTCGCCCTCGGTGTAGCGCATCGTGTCGAAGCCCTCGCGCTCGCCGTTCTCGTTGACGCGCACGCCGCGCGGCTGGCCGAAATAGATGTCGCTGGTGAGCTCGCGCAGGATCAGCAGGTCGAGCCCGGCGACCACCTCGTCCTTCAGCGTCGAGGCGTGCGCGAGCTCGGGGTAGACGATCGCCGGACGCAGGTTGGCGAACAGATCGAAATGCTTGCGCAGGCGCAGCAGCCCCTGCTCGGGGCGCTTGGCGCGCGGCAGCGTGTCGTACTTCGGTCCGCCCACCGCACCGAACAGGATCGCGTCGGAACGCTCGGCAACCTTCAGCGTCGCGTCGGGCAGCGGGTCGCCGGCGGCGTCGTAGCCGGCACCCCCGACCGGGGCGTGCTCGATCCCGAGATCCAGCCCGTCGCTGGCGAGCGCCTCGAGCACGCGCACCGCCTGCGCGGTGATCTCCGGGCCGATCCCGTCTCCTGCCAGCACTGCGATCCTCATTCGGACTCCTCGATGTTCATCTGCGTTTGCCCGGGCCGAAAACGAAGCGGCCCGGCTTGTCTTCCAAGCCGGGCCGCCGTCCGCTTCCGGGAGTGGTTTGCCCCGCCTGGCCTGGAGCGTCACCCGGCCAGCGTCTTCGCGAGCCAGGGCTGGTCGTCGAGCCGCTTTCGCTCGTACGCCCGAATGCGCTCGGCGTGCTTGAGCGTGAGGCCGATCTCGTCGAGTCCGTGGACCAGGCACTCCTTGCGGAAGGGATCGACGTCGAAAGCGAAGACGCGCGACCCGTCGACCGTTCGCACCTGCTGCTGCGGCAGGTCTACAACGAGCTCGAACCCTTCGCGGGCGTTCACCTGCTGGAACAGCCAGTCGACGTCGGACTCGGACAGCCGGATCGGCAGCAGCCCGTTCTTGAAGCAGTTGTTGTAAAAGATGTCGGCGAACGACGGCGCGATGATCACGCGGAAGCCGTAGTCGTCGAGCGCCCACGGCGCGTGCTCGCGCGACGACCCGCAGCCGAAGTTCTTGCGCGTGAGCAGGATCGACGCGCCCCGGTAGCGCGGCTGGTTCAGCGCGAAATCGGGATTCAGCGGCCGCCGGCTGTTGTCCATGCCGGGTTCGCCCGCATCGAGATAGCGCCAGGCGTCGAACAGATTCGGGCCGAAACCGCTGCGGCGGATCGACTTCAGGAACTGCTTCGGGATGATCGCGTCGGTGTCGACGTTCGCTCGGTCGAGCGGCGCGACGATGCCGCGATGGACGGTGATGCTTCGCATGGTTTATCGCTTGGCCGCGCCCTGGATCGTTTCGCCGGCGCGCTGGATGTCCTTGCCCATCCCGGCGACGGTGTTGCAGCCGACCAGCGCGACGCCGTACAGCAGCACGGCGGACACGGCGATCAGAATGCGACTCATGAGGCTCTCCGGATCAGCGCAGCGTGCGCACGTCGACGAAGTGCCCGGCGAGCGCGGCCGCCGCCGCCATCGCCGGACTCACGAGATGGGTTCGCCCGCCGGCGCCCTGGCGTCCCTCGAAATTGCGGTTCGAGGTCGATGCGCAGCGCTCGCCCGGTTCGAGCCGGTCGGCGTTCATCGCCAGGCACATCGAGCAGCCGGGCTCGCGCCACTCGAAGCCGGCGTCGAGGAAGATGCGATCGAGCCCCTCCTGCTCGGCCTGCGCCTTCACCAGGCCCGAGCCCGGCACGACCATCGCCAGCTTGACGTTCGACGCCTTCTGCCGTCCGCGCACCACGGCGGCCGCCTCGCGCAGGTCTTCGATGCGCGAATTGGTGCACGAACCGATGAATACCTTGTCGATGCGGATCTCGGAGATCGGCGTGTTCGGCTCCAGCCCCATGTACTGCAGCGCACGCGCGTAGCCCTCGCGGCGCACCGGGTCGTTCTCCCGCTCGGGGTCGGGCACGCGCCCATCGATCGTCGCGACCATCTCCGGGGACGTTCCCCAGGTGACGTGCGGCACGAGCTTCGTGGCGTCGATCTCGACGACGAGATCGAAATGCGCACCGGGATCGGAGCGCAGCGTGCGCCAGTATTCGACCGCGCGTTCCCAATCGGCGCCGGTCGGCGCCATCGGGCGGCCCTGCAGGTAGCGGAAGGTCGTCTCATCGGCCGCGACCATGCCCGAGCGCGCACCCGCCTCGATCGCCATGTTGCAGATCGTCATCCGGCCTTCCATCGACAGCGCGCGGATCGTCGAGCCGGCGAACTCGATCGCGTAGCCGGTGCCGCCCGCCGTGCCGATGCGTCCGATGACGGCGAGCACGATGTCCTTCGCGGTGACGCCGGGCGGCAGCGCACCTTCCACGCGCACCAGCATGTTCTTCATCTTGCGCGCGACGAGCGTCTGCGTCGCGAGCACGTGCTCGACCTCGGAGGTGCCGATGCCGAAGGCCAGGCAGGCGAAGGCGCCGTGCGTGCTCGTGTGCGAATCGCCGCAGACGACGGTCATGCCGGGCAGCGTCGCGCCCTGCTCGGGACCGATGACGTGGACGATGCCCTGGCGGCGATCGAGCAGGTCGAAATAGGTGATGCCGTACTCGCGCGCGTTGGCGTCGAGCGTCTCGACCTGCAGCCGGGAGATCGGATCCTCGATGCCGCGCGAGCGGTCGGTGGTGGGCACGTTGTGGTCGACCACCGCGAGGTTCGCCGACACACGCCACGGCTTGCGTCCGGCCAGGCGCAGTCCCTCGAAGGCCTGCGGGCTGGTGACCTCGTGGACCAGATGTCGGTCGATATAAATGAGGGCAGTCCCGTCGTCTTCCTTATGGACGACGTGATCGTCCCACAGCTTGTCGTACAGCGTGCGGGGAGCGGGCGACATGGCGATCGGAATTCGGGCCGGCGCCGCGGGGCAATGCGGGGCCGCACCGGGTTGGACATCGGATTTCCGATTATGCCACGCACCCCGGGCCGACGAAGGACGGGCGTACCGTCAGCGCTTCACGGGCCGCCGAAGCTGCGAGACCGGCGAGGCGTCTGCGCCGCGCGCACGGCCTCGCCTGCGCCCGCGACGTCCGCCGGGGTCAGCGCCTCGCCTGCTGGTACAGCGGCATCACCCGCTCGGCATAGACCTGCAGATCGCGGATCCGCGTCTCGGGCGACGGGTGCGTGCTGAGGAATTCGGGCCCTCCGCCGCCGCCGGCCTGCGACGCCATCTTCTGCCACAGCGTGATGGCGGCGCGGGGATCGTAGCCGGCGCGCGCGGCGATCTCCACGCCGATGCGGTCGGCTTCGGTTTCGTGCAGCCGGCTGTTGGGCAGGCCGAAGAAGGTCTTGTAGAAGACGTTGCCGAGGTCGGTGCCGGCCTGGCCCGCGCCCAGCACCGTGGCCGCACCGGTGATCAGCACCTGCGCGCCGATCTGCTCGGAGGCGCGCTCGCGGGCGTGCTCGCGCAGCGCGTGCGCGATCTCGTGGCCGAGAACGGCGGCGATCTCGTCGTCGGTGAGGTTCAGCTTCTTCACCAGTCCGCTGTAGACGCCGATCTTTCCGCCCGGCATCACCCACGCGTTGACCTCGGGCGATTCGAAGACGTTGACCTCCCAGCTCCAGCTGCGCGCCTCGGGTCGGAACGCGGTGCTCGCCGGGATCAGGCGCGCCGTGATCGCGCGCACGCGGCCGGTCAGCGCGGCATCGACGTTCAGTGCGCCTTTCTGGCGCTGCTGCTGCACGATCTGGCGATACGCCTGCATGGCCTCCTCACGCATCTGCGCCTCGGAGACCAGCGTGGACATTCGCTGCGTGCGGTCGATCCCGACCGCACCGGGGCTCGTCGTCTGCACCGTCGTGCAGGCCGTCAGGACGAGGGCCGCCGCCATTGCGGCCGCGGCGATCAGGCGCTTCGGATTCATGTTCGTTCGCGAATGGATTCGAAGGACGAAAACGTCAGCGCAAGGACAGCAACTCAGGCGCCCGCGGGCGGGCGCCCGCTGCGCGGCGCACCGCCGATGCGCGGCGTCGCGACCGCGACGTCGGCGTTCTGCCCGCGATCGCGCAGCGCATGGTCGATCAGCACGAGCGCCAGCATCGCCTCGGCGATCGGCGTGGCGCGAATGCCGACGCAGGGGTCGTGCCGCCCGTGCGTCTCGACGATCGCAGGTGCGCCGTCGAGGTCGATCGAGCGGCGTGGCAGGCGGATGCTCGAAGTCGGCTTGATCGCGATCTCGGCGACGATCGGCTGGCCGGTGGAGATGCCGCCGAGCACGCCGCCCGCATGGTTCGACGCGAAGCCCTCGGGCGTGAGCTCGTCGCCATGCTCGCTGCCCTTCTGCGTGACGCAGCCGAAGCCGGCGCCGATCTCGACGCCCTTGACCGCGTTGATGCCCATCAGCGCATAGGCGATGTCGGCATCGAGCTTGTCGTAGAGCGGCTCGCCGAGCCCCACCGGGACGTTCTCGGCGACGACGCGCACGCGCGCGCCGCACGAGTCGCCGGAGCGGCGCAGGTCGTCCATGTAGCGCTCGAGCTGCGGGACGATCGCGGCATCCGCGGCGAAGAACGGATTGTTGGACACCTCGTTCCAGTCGCTGACCGGGATGCGGATCTCGCCGAGCTGCGTCATGCAGCCGCGTATGCGCGTGCCGTAGCGTTCGCCCAGCCATTTCTTCGCGATCGCCGCCGCCGCGACCGCCGGCGCGGTCAGGCGCGCCGACGAGCGTCCGCCGCCGCGCGGATCCCGGATGCCGTATTTCTGCCAGTACGTGTAGTCGGCGTGGCCGGGGCGGAAAGTGCGCGCGATCGCCGTGTAGTCGCGGCTGCGCGCGTCCTCGTTGCGGATCAGCAGCGCGATCGGCGTTCCGGTGGTGCGCCCCTCGAAGACGCCCGAGAGGATCTCGACCCGATCCGGCTCGCGGCGCTGCGTGACGTGCCGCGAGGTGCCGGGACGGCGCCGGTCCAGCTCGTGCTGCAGGTCGGCTTCCTCGAGCGCCAGCCCGGGCGGGCAGCCGTCGACGACGCAACCGATCGCCGGCCCATGCGACTCGCCGAAGGTGGTGACGCGAAAGAAGTGGCCGAAGGTGCTGCCCGACAAGCGCTTCCCCTTCTCAGTAGCCCGCGCGCAGCCGCGCGACGACCGTCGCCCGCGGCATCGCCGCGAGCATGGCGTCGACCGACGGCGTCTGCGGTACGCCGAAGACGAGCAGCCGCACCGGCACCGCCAACTGCGGCATCTTCAGCCCGTGCTCGGCGAGCGTCGACTTCAGCGCGTCGGCGATCGCCGCGCGGTTCCAGTCGACCGATTCGAGCGTCGACGCGAGCGCGGCCAGGGCCGCCGGCAGCGACGGCGCCCCTCCCTGCAGGTGACGCGCGCGATCGGCTTCCGCGATCGCCGGCTCGACGTAGAACAGGCGCGCCTCGTGGGCGAGCTCGTTCAGCGTCTGCGCGCGCTCCTTCAGCAGCCCGCAGACCTCGGCCAGATCCGCGCCGTCGTCGCCGATCGCGACGCCCGCCGCCTCGAGCCGCGGACGCACCAGCGCCGCGAGCTCCCGGTCGGGCTTCGCCTTCAGGTAGTGCGCGTTCAGCCAGCGCAGCTTGTCGAAGTCGAAGCGTGCCGGCGAACGGCTGATGTGCGAGCCGTCGAACCATTCGACGAGCTGCTCGCGCGAGAAGATCTCGTCGTCGCCGTGGCTCCAGCCGAGGCGCGCGAGATAGTTGACGACGGCCTCGGGAAGATAGCCGTCGTCGGCATACTGCATCACCGAGACCGCGCCATGGCGCTTCGAGAGCTTCTGCCCGTCGGGGCCGTGGATCATCGGCAGGTGCCCGTACTCCGGCACCGGCGCGCCGAGCGCGCGCAGGATGTTGATCTGCCGCGGCGTGTTGTTCACGTGGTCGTCGCCGCGCAGCACGTGCGTGATGCGCATGTCCCAGTCGTCGACGACGACGCAGAAATTGTAGGTCGGCGTGCCGTCGGATCGGGCGATGATCAGGTCGTCGAGCTCGGCGTTGTCGAAGGAGATCGGCCCCTTGACGAGATCGTTCCAGCCCGTCGCCCCGTCGAGGGGATTGCGGAAGCGCACGACCGGTTCGACGCCGGCCGGCGGCTCGGGCAGCGTCTTTCCCGGCTCCGGACGCCACCGTCCGTCGTAGCGCGGCTTCAGACCCCTCGCCTCCTGCTCGGCGCGCATCGCTTCCAGCTCCTCCCTCGTGCACCAGCAACGGTAGGCGGTGCCCGCATCGAGCATCTGCGCGATGACCTCGCGATAGCGGCCCATCCGCTGCGTCTGGTAATACGGGCCTTCGTCGGCGTCGAGCCCAAGCCAGCGCATGCCGTCGAGGATCGCCTGCACGGCCTCGGGCGTCGAGCGCTCGCGGTCGGTATCCTCGATGCGCAGGATGAAGATGCCGTCGTGGTGGCGCGCGTACGCCCAGGCGAACAGCGCGGTGCGCGCGCCACCGATGTGCAGGAAACCGGTGGGGCTGGGAGCGAAACGCGTGCGGACCATCGCGCGGGGCATGACCTTCGGAGAGCGGGAATCGACGTCCGATTCTACGTGACGGATACGCGAGCGGCGGCCGCGCGCCGCAAGGCACCGAATCGACCCGGCGCAGGCGTCGCGATGCGGGCGCCGATGCCCGAACCACGCCCGGCATCACGCCCGCGGCCGAGCCCCCGGCGCGGGTTTCAGTATCGTGCGCATATGGACAAGCCTTTCTCGCTGGCTTGCGAGCGCAATCGCGAGCCGATCCTGACGGTGCTGCGGCAGTATTTCGGCGACCGCAGCCGAGTGCTCGAAGTGGGCAGCGGAACCGGCCAGCACGCGGTGCACTTCGCCGATGCGTTGCCGCATCTCGAATGGCAGGCGAGCGACGTCGAGGAGAACCTGCCGGGGATCCGTGCCTGGATCGACGAGTTCGCCCTGCCGAACACCCCCGCGCCGCTCGCCTGGGACGTGCGCGATCCCCCGCCCGCGCGCGGCTTCGACGCGGTCTTCACGGCGAACACGCTGCACATCATGAGCTGGCCCGAAGTCGAGCGGCTCTTCGCGGTGCTTCCCGAGATCGTCGCCGACGACGCGCGCCTGGCGATCTACGGGCCCTTCCGCTACGGCGACAAGCCGACCAGCGACAGCAACGCGCAGTTCGACCGATGGCTGCGCAGCGAGGATCCGGACCGCGGATTGCGCGACTTCGAGAAGGTCGACGCGCTGGCGCGGCAAGCCGGCTTCGAGCTGATGGAGGACCGGGCGATGCCGGCGAACAACCGGTGCATCGTCTGGCAGCGGGGAGACGGCTGAACTTGGCGCCTCCGAGCGGATGCGCTTACAATCTCGCCTCCTCTCTGCGGGCGGTTAACTCAGCGGTAGAGTGCCACCTTCACACGGTGGAAGTCACTGGTTCGATCCCAGTACCGCCCACCAAAGCGCTTTTCGACGTCGCAGGCGCCATGACGGCCGTCGAACACGAGCGTCTCCTCACTCGAGTCGCATCAGTCTCTTGTCGCGAAGGCGAGCGCGCGCGCTAATGCGCCTCTTCCCGCCCGTCCTTCGGGACCACGATCCGCGCGTGCCGCTGGTACGTCCAGTACGAGACGGCCCAGTCGATCAGCACGACGAGCCGGTTGCGGAACCCGATCAGGAAGAACAGGTGCGCGACCAGCCAGAACCACCAGGCGAGCACCCCGCGCAGGTGCACGCCGCGGATGTCGACCACCGCCGCCATGCGTCCGATCGTCGCCAGGTTGCCCTGGTCGCGATAGCGAAAGGACGGCGCGGGTTGTCCGCGCAACCGGCAGCCGATCGCGCGCGCCACGTGCCGGCCCATCTGCTTGGCGGCGGGTGCGAGGCCGGGCACGGGGCGGTCGTTGTGGCGCACGAACGCGAGATCGCCGGCGACGAAGACCTCGGGGTGGCCGGGGAGCGATAGATCGTCGGCCACGATGACGCGACCGCTGCGGTCGGTCGCACCCAGTTGCGCGCCGAGCGGCGAGGCCGCGACGCCGGCCGCCCACAGGACCGTGCGTGCGGCAAGGCGCCGCGGCGCGTCCGTTCCCATCAGCGTCACGCCTTCGGCATCGACCGCGGCGACCGGCGCGTTCAGATGCACGCGCACGCCGAGTCGCTCGAGCTGCCGCTGGGCACTCCGGGAAAGATCGGCCGGCATCGTCGCGAGCACGCGTTCGCCCGCCTCGACGAGATGCACCTGCGCGTGTCGCGGATCGCTTCGGCGGAACTCGCGCGGCAGCGTATGCCGTGCGATCTCGGCCAGCGTGCCGGCCAGCTCGACGCCGGTAGGTCCTGCGCCGATCACGACGAACTGCAGCCAGGATTCGCGTTGCCCCGGATCGCTCTCGCGCTCGGCGGACTCGAAGGCCTCGAGCACGCGCCGCCGGAACTCGAGTGCGTCGCCCAGCGTCTTGAGCCCGGGCGCGTATGTGCGCCACTCGTCCCGTCCGAAATACGACGGCACCGAGCCGGTGGCGACGACCAGATAGTCGTAGTCGAGCGAGCCGTGGCGCATCCGCACCCGTCGGCGCGACACGTCGATCTGCTCGACCTCGTCGAGACGCACGACCACGTTGCGTTGACGCCGCAGGATGTAGCGAAGCGGCGCGGCGATGGCGGGTGCCGACAGGCCCGCAGTGGCGACCTGGTACAGCAGCGGCTGGAACAGGTGGTGATTGCTGCGGTCGACGAGCGTGACGCACACGGGATGGCGTCGCAGCCCGCGCGCGGCCCACAGACCCGCGAAGCCGCCGCCGAGCACGACCACGTGCGGAATCGCGCCGGAGGACGATTCGGGAGCTTCGAGAGGCACCGGACTCCGCTCCGGGGAATCGGCAACGGTGTCGATGGTGCCGGAACTCTCCCGTCGAAGCGACCGGCGCCCCGGGGCAAACCGGGGCGCCGAGCGCCGCCGATGCCGTGCGGCGGGGCGGTCCCCGACGCGGCACCGGCGGAGCGGCAGGGCCTCGGCTGCCCTGCCTGCGTCAGGCGTTCATCGCCGGTCCATACGGCGACTGGATCGACGCCTCGGCGCGCACCTCGGCGCTCGAGCGCGAGGCGGCGACACGCGACCCCTCGAACGCCTCGTTCACGCGAGGCCCTTCGCTGTTCGACTGGATCAGATACGGCTCGAAGCCGCTCGACGACGCGGAGCCGGTGGACGAGCTCGCGGCTACCGGACCCGGGTACTCGGTTTCGACGAGCAGCTCGCCGGCGCCGGCGTGACCGACCAGGCCGAGCGCGAGAACGACGGGAACGAAGCTGCGGACGATCGCTTTCATGATGCTCTCCTTCACTGCCTTCTTTCGATCGGCAGGACCGCCCCGCCGACAGGAGGAAGTGTGAGGTCACGAAGCGAAGCGCCGATCACGAAACGATGACGTTCCGGCAGCATCGTGTTTCCCGTTCGATCACGGCCGGCACCCCCGCTTTGCCGATTCAGCTTCGATTCAGCCGACCGCACCCATACTGCGCGCATCGACCTCATCGTTTCAGCAGGAGAACCCGAGATGCCGATCCGGAAACGTTCCTTCCTCGCCGCGGCGGCTTCGCTCGCCACCGCCCTTGCCGTGGCGGGCGGCCTGGCCAGCGCCGACGACCGCGTGCACCGATCGGAGGTGCGCGAGCTGCGCCAGGCAGGCAAGATCCTGCCCATGGAAGACATCCTCGGACGCGTTCGCGCGGCCCAGCCCGGCCAAGTCGTCGAGATCGAGCTCGAACGCGAAGACGGCCGCCTCGTCTACGAAGTGAAGCTGATCGACGACGGCGACGCGATCCACGAGCTCGAGCTCGACGCGTCCACCGGCGAGGTGCTCGCGCGCAAGCGCAAGTGACGTGCGGCTGCTGGTCGTCGAGGACGACGAAGCGCTCGCGGCACGGCTTCGCGAGCGCCTCGTCCGGGAAGGGTTCGCGGTCGACGTCGCGCACGACGGCGTCGACGGCGGGCACCTGGGTGCCACCGAGCCCTACGACGCGATCGTCCTCGACCTCGGCCTGCCCGGCCGCGGCGGTCTCGAGCTGCTCGCCGAGTGGCGCGCGGCGGGCAATCGGGTACCGGTGCTGATCCTCACGGCACGCGACGGATGGAGCGAGCGCGTCGAAGGACTGCGTGCAGGTGCCGACGACTATCTCGGCAAGCCCTTCCACACCGAGGAGCTCGTCGCCCGCATCCACGCGCTGCTGCGCCGCGCCGCCCCCGCCGGGGACGTCGCGCTGCGGGCGCCGCCGTGGCGCCTGGACGAGGCGCGGCAGTGCCTGAAGCACGACGACGGCCACGAGCAGCCGCTCACCGGAACCGAGTTCCGGCTGTTGCGATACTTCATGCGACACCCCGACACCGTGCTGTCGAAATCCCGGCTCGCCGAGCACGTCTACGAATACGACGCGGAGCGCGACAGCAACGTGATCGAAGTGTACGTGCGCCGGCTGCGCACGCTTCTCGGTGCGCACCGGATCGAGACGCGACGCGGCCAGGGATACGTGTTTCGCAGCGACGGATGAGCTCGCTGCGACGCCGCCTCGCACTCGCGCTGTCGCTCGTGCTGCTCGCGGTGGCGGCGCTGCTCGCGCTCGGGCTGCAGCACTACCCGCGCGAACTCGTCGAGAGCTACGTCGTCTCGCGGCTGGAGCACGACGCGGAGACGCTGTACGTGCGCCTGGCCGAGGCGGCCGATCCGGCGGCGGTCGCCCCCGGCGCGCTCGGCCCGATCTACGCGCTGCCGCTGTCGGGGCACTACTTCGTCGCGCGCAGGACGGCGCATCGCCCTTCGGACGCCGACTCCGCCTCGACGATCGTCTCGCGTTCGCTGTGGGACGAGGAGCTTCCCGTTGCCGATCTCGCCGACGCGGTCGAACGCGTGGTGCGCCGGCCGGGTCCTGCCGGCCAGACGCTGCTCGCCTACACCCGCCGGTTCGCCGGTACCGAAGGTGCATGGACGATCACCGTCGCCGAGGACGTCTCGCGGCTGGACGCGCAGATCGCGCGCTTTCGCAACGCCCTGCTCGCATCGATCCTGGTCGCGCTGGCGGTGCTCGCCTGGCTGCAGCGCGCGATCGTCGTGCGCGGGCTCGCCCCGCTGTCCCGGGCGGTCGAGGCCTGCCGACGGCTCGAGCGCGGCGAGGCGGCATCGGTGCCGAATGCCGCGCCCGACGAGGTTCGCCCGATGCTCGAGGCGGTGGCCCGGCTCGTGCACCACCAGACACAACGACTTTCACGCGTGCGTCACGCGGCGGGCAATCTCTCCCACGCGTTGAAGACGCCGCTCGCCGTGCTGGCGCAGATCGCCGACGAACGCGCCGCGGCGGGCGACGCCGCGACCGCCGATGCGATCGCCGCGCAGGTCGACTCGATGCGCGCGACGATCGAGCGCGAGATGCGCCGCGCGCGACTCGCCGGCAGCGGCGCACGCTCCACCGGCTTCGACGCTCGCGAGCAGCTGGAGCAACTGGCCGAAGCGCTCGCCCGCCTGCACGCCGGACGCGAGCTGCGCATCGACGTCGTCGCGCCCGACCTTCGCCTGCCGATCGATCGCGAGGACCTGCTCGAGCTCTTCGGCAACCTGCTCGACAACGCGTGCAAATGGGCGCGGACCACCGTGCGGATCGAGCTGCGCGACCTGCACGGGCACGTCGACTTCCAAGTGGAAGACGACGGACCCGGCGTCGACGAGGCGCTGTTGGCGCGTCTGGGGCACGGAAGCCTGCGCACCGACGAGAGCCGGCCGGGTCACGGGTTGGGGCTGACGATCGTCCGCGACATCGTCGAGCAATACGGGGGCACGCTCGAATTCGACCGCTCGCCACTGGGCGGGCTCCGCGTGCAGGGCCGGATTCCGCTGGAGCGGTAGTCAGCCCTCGCCCGGCGCGCCGGCCGATCGCGCGGCGTCACCCCACGCCCGCGCCCAGTCCTGGCCCAGCATGTCCACCTGCCCGCCGTCCGTCTCGAAGAAGCGGTTCGGGAGCTGGAACATCGCGAGCATCAGTGCGCCGTCGGGCGTCCACGCCGAATGCCGGCTGCCGGCCGGCCGCCAGACGAACTCGCCCGGCCCGACCGCGAGCCCCGCATCCGGCCCTTCGCGGTCGACCAGGCGGCCCTCGAGCACGTAGGTCTGCTCGACGAGCACGTGCTCGTGATCCGGCAGCTCGGCGCCCGGCGCCATGCGCAGCAGCACCGTCAGCAGTCCGCTGCGACGGTCGACGAGCAGCGTCTTCGCTTCGACACCCTCGAAGCGCGTGCGCTCCCACGGCAGCTCGTCGACGCGCACGAGCCGCGAGGCGAGCGGAGCGAGGCCGGCGTGATCGACCGCGTGGGGCGTCACGCAGCAGGCGCGGCCGGCCCGCGAATCAGAAGCGGACATCGGCGGCGCCCTTCAGGCGCAGCATCTGCCGCGCCTCGTCGGGCGTCGCCACCGCGAGCCCCAGCTCCTCGAGGATGCGGCGCACCTTCGCGACCTGCTCGGCGTTCGACTTCGCCAGCTGCCCGGGCGCGATCCACAGGCTGTCCTCGAGACCGACTCGCACGTGGCCGCCAAGCACCGCCGACATCGTCGCGACGTACATCTGGTTGCGCCCGGCGCCGAGCACCGACCAGTAGTAGTCGTCGCCGAACAACCGGTCGGCGGTGCGCTTCATGTGCATCACGTCCTCGGGGTGCGGACCGATGCCGCCGCGCAGCCCGAAGACCGACTGGATCAGCAGCGGCGGCTTGAGCAGGCCGCGGTCGACGAAGTGCGCCGCCGTGTACAGGTGGCCGATGTCGTAGCACTCGATCTCGAAGCGCGTGTCGTTCTCGCCGCAGCGCTCGAGGATCGTCGCGATGTCGCGAAACGTGTTCTTGAAGATCCGGTCGTCGCTTCCGGCGAGGTACGGGCGCTCCCAGTCGTGACGGAACGACTTGTAGCGGTCGAGCATCTCGTACAGGCCGAAGTTCATCGATCCCATGTTCAGCGACGCGACCTCGGGGGCGAGCTCGACGGCCGGCCGCATGCGCTCCTCGACCGTCATCGTGGGCGCGCCCCCCGTCGTGAGATTGATCACGACGTCGCTCTTCGCGCGGATCGTCGGCAGGAAGCGCAGGAACATCTCCGGATCCTGCGTCGGGCGCCCGTCCTCGGGATCGCGCGCGTGCAGGTGCACGATCGACGCGCCCGCCTCGGCCGCCTCGAGCGCCGCCTGGGCGATCTCCTCCGGCGTGACCGGCAGATGCGGCGACATGCTCGGCGTGTGGATCGCGCCGGTCACCGCGCAGGTGACCAGGACCTTGCGCGGCGCTCTGGACGACGTGGACATCGGTGCCTCCTCGATCAACGGGCGACGGACGATCGCGCGGCGCTCGCCTGCAGCGCTTCCCAGACGCGCAGCGGCGTCATCGGCATGTCGAGATGCGTGACGCCGCGCGCGCCGAGCGCATCCAGGACGGCGTTGACGGCCGCCGGCAGCGCGCCCGCGACGCCCGACTCGCCGGCGCCCTTCGCGCCGAGCGGATTCGTCGTGCACGCTACCTCGTGGTGTCCGAGCCGCATCGTCGGCAGATCGTCGGCGCGCAGCAACGGGTAGTCCATCAGCGACGCGGTCAGCAGCTGGCCGTCGTCGGAGTAGTCCAGCCGCTCGCCGAGCGCCTGTCCGAGCCCCTGCGTGACGCCGCCCTGCACCTGCCCCTCGACGATCACCGGGTGCACGACCGTGCCGACGTCGTCGACCGCGGCGTAGCCGACGACCTGCACCTCGCCCGTCTCCGGATCGATCTCGACCTCGCAGACATGGCAGCCGTTCGGAAAGCTCATCTCGGGCGGAGCGAATTGCGCGACGGTGTCGAGCGAGAAGCCGCGCGCGACGAGGTCGGCGATGCCGACGCTGCGATCGGTACCGGCGATGCGGAAGCGACCACCGGCGTACTCGATGTCGGCGGGCGCGGCCTCCAGGAACTCGGCCGCGTGCTCGCGGCCCTTCTCGATCGCCTGCTCGGCCGCCAGGCTCATCGCACCACCGACCATCACGGTCGAGCGTGAAGCGACGGTGGCGATTCCGTCCGGCACGAGGTCGCTGTCGCCCTGCACGAGCCGAATGCTTCCCGGGTCGACATCGAGCAGCCGCGCGAGAATCAGCGGCATCGTCGTCGGCTGCCCCTGGCCGAATGCCTGCGCGCCCGTGCGAAGCTCGATGGCGCCGTCGCGGCCGAAGCGCAGATCCGCGGTCTCGGTGAGCGGGCTGCCGCCGGCGACCTCCAGGAAGCAGCACAGCCCGATCCCGCGCAGCCTGCCGCGCCGTTCGGCCTGCGCGCGGCGCTGCGCGAAACCGTCCCAGTCGGCGAGCGCAAGGGCCTTGTCGAGCACGGCCTCGAACTCACCGCTGTCGTAGCGCTGTCCGCTCGGCGCCGTGTACGGCATCGCAGACGCGGGAATGAAGTTGCGCCGACGCAGCTCGATCCGGTCGATCCCCGTTTCCTGCGCCGCCCGATCGATCAGGCGCTCGACGAGATAGATCGCCTCGGGACGGCCCGCGCCGCGATACGGCCCGAGCGGCGCGGCATTCGTCAGCACCATCCGCACGTCGATGTGGATCGCCGGGATCACGTAGACGCTCGACAGGCAATTCTTCGTGTTGTTCGTCGCGATCACGGCGGCGTAGGCCGACACGTATGCGCCGACGCCCACGAGGGTACGCGCGCGCAGCGCGAGGAAGCGGCCGTTCGCGTCGAGCGCGAGCTCGCCCTCGAGAATGCCGTCGCGTCCGTGGGTGTCGGTGAGGAAACTCTCCAGGCGGGTCGCGCACCAGCGCACCGGCCGTCCGAGCACGCGCGCCGCGTGCAGCATCGCCGCGTACTCGGCATAGGTCTGGACCTTCATCCCGAAGCCGCCGCCGACGTCGTGCGTGCGCACGCGGATGCGGTCGGGCGGAACGCGGAACACCGACTCGGCGAGCGCCTTGCGCACGACGGACACGCCCTGCGTGGGCGCGACGAGCGTGTAGCGTCCGCCTTCCCAGCTGGCGATCGCCGCACGAGGCTCGAGCGCGGTCGGCGCGACGCGCGGATCGAGCAGCCGCACGCGCACGACGTGCGCGGCGCGCGTCATCGCCGCCTGCACCGCCTCGGCGTCGCCGTGCTCCCAGTCGAGCGCGACGTTGCCGGGGGCCTCGTCGCAGAGCGTGGGCGCGTCGGGCGCGAGCGCACGCTCGATCGTCGCCGCCGCGGCGAGCTCGTCGTAGTCGACCAGAACCGCCTCGGCGGCGTCCTGCGCCTGCAGGACGGTCTCGGCGACGACCAACGCGACGGGCTCGCCGACGTAGCGCACGTGGTCGACGGCGAGCACCGGGATCGCGGGCGCGGCCATCGGCTTTCCGTCGCGCCCCGGCATGCGAACGAAGGTCTCGATCGCGCCGAGGCCGGCCTCCCGCAGCTGCGCGCCGGTGAAAACGCCGAGCACGCCGGGCATCGCCTCGGCCGCCTTCGCGTCGATATGCACGATGCGCGCGTGCGCGACGGGCGCGCGCACGAAGGCCGCGTGCGCCTGCCCCGGCACCACCAGATCGTCGGTGAACCGACCCTGCCCCGTCACGAGCGCCCGATCCTCGACGCGCGCCGGTGCCTGTGCGCCTCCGAACTTCATGGCGACTCCCGGCGATTCAGGCGCCGCGCGCGGCGGGCGCGAGCAGGTCGCGCCGAACCATCGCATGGATGCCCTTGTTGCCGTCGACGAGCTGCGTGACGTGCAGGTCGCAGGCGAGGCTGCAGAAGACGTAGGCGTCCGACGGCTTCCAGCCCTGCATCTGCACGAGCCAGGCGATCATCTCGCGCAGCGCCTGGCGGGCCGCGTCGTCGAGGTCCTCGTTCAGGCCGATCGTGACGTAGTGCGTCGGCGTGATCGCGCGCGGCATCTTCAGTCCGGCGTTCTTGTGCAGCACCAGCTCGAAGGTGCCCTTCAGGCAGGTCTCGAGCGCGGTGAGGCACACCTCGCCGTCGCCCTGCACCGCGTGTCCGTCGCCGACCGAGAGGTTCGCGCCGGGGACGAAGACCGGCAGGAAGAGCGAGGTGCCCGGAACGAACTCCTTGCAATCGACGTTGCCGCCGAACTCGCGCGGCTCCACCGTCGACAGGCGTCCGTACTCGGGGCGAGGCGCCGTCGCGACGATGCCGAAGAACGGTTGCAGCGGAATCTGCGGCCCCCAGGGAAGCGGCGCGACCATGCGCTCGCGATCGATCGGAAGCAGCCGCTTCTGGAAATACGGGAAGTCCTCCGGCAGCGTGCCGCGCAATGGGCGAATCACGT
>DATGRE010000205.1:0-4423 GCA_035303885.1 Zeimonas sp.
CTCGCGAACTCCCGCCACTTCTCGACGACCTCGCCCTCGAGCGCCGCGCGGCTCTCGTCGCTCGCCGCGGCCACCACGTTGGCCAGCGGCGTGCTGGACACGTATTGCCACAGGAACTGACTCGACGGGGGCAGGGCGAGCGTCGCGCGGCGCGTGTGCACGCGCACGTTCTGGAAGCCCGCCGCGTTCATCAGTTCCCGAAGCTCGCGTTCGTCGTGCAGCGCGAACACGATGTGGACGAACGATGTCGCTCGAGGGTCGATGTGCGTTGCGAGCGCATCGGCCAACACCGCGAACAGCGGCGGCGTCGGCCCCGGCACGTTGAGGACGAGTCGACCGCCGGGGGCGAGAACGCGCCGCACCTCCCGGAGCGCGCCGAGCTTGTTGGCGATGAACTGCAGTCCCAGCTGGCACAACGCGACGTCGAATGCGCCGTCGGCGAGCGGGATCGCTTCGGCGCCGGCCTCGTACCAGTCGATCGCGAGGCTCGGGGACGTAACCGATCGCGCCACGCCCAGCATGCCCGGGTTCACGTCCAGGCCGGCGACCGTTCCGTCGTCGCCGACGCGTTGCCGTGACAGCCTCGCCACGATGCCGGTGCCGCAGGCGACGTCGAGAACGCGCTCACCCGGTCGCAACGCGGCGATCTCGAGCAGGTCCTCGGCGAGCGGCGCTGCGATGTACGGCACGAAATGGCGTTCGTAGTTCTCGGGCGCGGTTCCGCCGTACGCCTTGCCGAAAGTCTGTTGCGTCATGGCTGCCTCCTTGGCTTCGGTGACTCCCAGACTACGGAGCGCGCATGTCTTCCGCATCGCTCGAATCGACCGTTTTGCGGGAGCGGCGGATGGTCGGAATTGACCGCCGTGCCGCTCAGAGGAGCCGGTGCTCGAAGGCGAACGCCGCGGCTGCGGTTCGCGACGCCACGCCGAGCTTGCCGTAGATGCTGCGCAGGTGACCGGCGACGGTGTGCTCGCTGATGAACAGCCGGGCAGCGATCTCCCGATTCGACTGTCCCTTGGCGACGAGCCCGAGCACCTGCAGCTCCCGGCTGCTGAGCGGATTTTCGGGCACCGCGTCGCGCGTTTCGATGGGCATCTCGAGCTCGGCCCGCGCCGGCGCGGCACCCAGCCGATCGAAGGCGCGCGCTGCCGCCTCGTAGTGGCTGCGCGCGGTCTCCTCGTCGCCCAGGCATCGGCAGGCATGGCCGATCAGCACGCGAACCCGCGCGGACTCGTACGGCGCGTCGAGCTGCTGCCAGGCCGTCCATGCCTCGCGCAGGAGCACGAGCGCCGCCTGCGTATCGCCTTCGGCGAGCCGCACCGCGCCGCTCGCTTGGGCGGACGATGCCCGCACGAAAGGCGCGCCCGTTTCGGCCGCCGCCGCTTCCAGTGCGCAGGCGGCGGTTCGCGCGGATTCGATCGCGCCGGCGGCGATCATGATTTCCACGCAGGCGCGCAGCAGCGGCAGCCGGGCGGCGATCGAGCTGCCGGCCGCTCGTCCGTGACGGATTTCACCTACCACGCGGAGCATCGCCGCCCTGGCGGCGTCGACATCGCCCTGCGCCAGGCGAAGCAGCGACAGACCGGGTTGCGGTTCGGTTCCGCGGTTGCCCGCTTCCCGGTACATCGCCTCTGCGCGCTCGAACGCGCCGCACAGTCGATGGAGCTCGGCGCACTGGTAGAGCGCGCGTCCGGCCAGGGTGCCGGGGCGATTCGCGCACGCCTCGACGGCCCGCTCGGCTTCCGCGATCGCGTCGGGCCACTCGCCCTGCAGCTGCAGGATCTCGGAGCGGTGGACGAGGCATTCGCCGCGATAGGGGACGAGGTCCGGCTGCGTGGCGCACCAGTCGTTCAGCGCCCGTGTCCATTCCCGGCAGCGCTGCAGATCGAAGATGCGCTGGCAGGTGAGGATCACGGCGCAATAGACGATGCCTGCGGCCATCGGCGACACCTCGCCGGTGGCGACGGCGATCATCGCCTCGTCGAGCTGCGGTACGCCTTCCGCGACGCGTTGCGACTGGATGAGCGCCTGTCCGCGGCCGAGGAGCCCGAACGCGAGCAGGTCGTGATCGCCGAAGCGCTCGGCGAGCGCGATCGCGTGCTCGAAATCGGCGCGGGCACCGTTGGGGTCTCCCTGCGCCATCTGCCGCAGGCCCGAGAGCACGTCCACGTATCCCTGCTCCGTGCCCTGCGGCTCGCCTTCGACGAGCCGCTGCATTCGTGCGAGCCAGCCGGTGCTCTGTGCGACGTCGCCGGCGAGCAGCGCCTGAAAGCTCAGCCAGAAGCCCCAGTGTGCCGCCCGCTGCCGATGCCCCGCGTCGACGAGAACGTGGTGCGCACGGCGGAACAGCGCCTGCGCGTCCGCGTCACGGCCGTTCAGCCATGCGGCCTGTGCGAGACATTCGAGGTCTGCAGGCTCGAGCGGCGATTCGGCATCGGCAGCCGAGAGCTGCCGATACGCCGCTTTCCATTCGCGTTTCGCGAATGCCTGCCGGCCGCGTTCGAGCGTCGTGTTCATCGCATCGCACGGCCGCTCGAGCGCGGGTAGGGTGATCGCAGCCTATTGCGCGGCGAAGCAGTAGAAGAGCCCGTTTCCGCCGGTGCTGCGCAGCCCTTGCGGATCGCAGCCACGCGTCGGATGCGCCGAGTTCCACGAAGTTGCCCATGCGGCGTCGCTGGGGCCTGCGCGATCGAAGTGTCCGACCATCGCGGATCCGTCGGTGCCGCTCTTCGTCCAGTTGCCGCAGGTCATGTCGGCGAACGGCGCGCCCGCGAATGCGGTGCCGTCGGGCCGCGAGCCGGTCAGGATGTCGTGCTCGTTCGGTTTCTGCGTGCGGTCCCGGATCGGTTGTCCTCTCTCGTCGAGCGCGGTCTCGCGGTTCAGGTTGTTCTTCGGCGAGTGCAGCTCGTCGACGTTGCGCGCGATCAGCACACCCCTGGCGTTGTGCCACGGTCCGCTGCCGATGCGATCGCGCGCATCGACGACGTTCGTGTCGCTGAGCGACGCGCCCTGCGTGCTGAGGTAGGCGCGCCAGACGCGGGGCCCGGCTCCCGCCGCCTGTGCGAGCGACTGGCAATGCCGGTCGGCGCCTTCGAGTCCGCCGAGGTCGCCGCCTCTTCCCGGGCCGACGCTGGTCACGAAGAAGGTCATGCTCTGCGGACCGGGCTGCCGGGCCGTCATCGATTCCGTCATCGACTCCATCTGCGCGCAGCCCGCCAACGCCGTGAGCCCTGCCGCTGCCAGCCACACATTGCTCGATCGCGTATGCATCGAACCCTCCTCGTCGGCTCGTGGGGAAGCGTTCCCGACGATTCTTGCGGCATCCGATCCGATGCGTCAACGATTCTCGGGATTGCCCCCTGCGCCCGTGGGCATAGGCTTGCTGTCCTGCCGATGCATTGGCGGGCGCACTGGCTTGCCTTGCAGCCCGCAACGGCAGTGCGCCGCTCGTCTTCCGTCCGATTCATTGCGCCTGGAAGTGCCTATGACAGAGCTATCAGCCAGCCTGCCTGATGAGATCGAAGGACTCATCGCGAGTGGGAGTTGGGCGGCCCTCGCGGCGGCCGATATCGACTGGCCGGACGCGGAGACCGTGGCTCCGGAGCTCGTGGATCTCCTGCTCGAACTCCCCAGGAATGATCGGGTGCTGTTCTTCCGGGCGCTGCCGAGGGAGGTCGCGGTAGAAGTGTTCTCCGAGCTGCATGGGAAGTCGCGCGATGAGCTGCTGGTGGCGTTGACGGATGGCGAAACCAGGGACCTGCTCGCGGCGATGACTCCGGACGACCGGACCCATCTCTTGGGCGAGCTTCCCGGCCAGGCGACTCAGCGCCTTCTCAATCTGCTTTCGGCCGAAGACCTGCGCGAAGCGCAACAGTTGCTCGGCTATCCGGAAGGCAGCGTCGGGCGGCTGATGACGCCCGAGTACCTGGCGGTCAGGCGAAGCTGGACGGTCTCACGTGCGCTTCAGCACATTCGGGAGCTGGGCGCTCAGAAGGAAACCGTCGATGTCGTCTTTGTCGTCGACGAGCGGTGGCACCTCCAGGACGACCTGCCGCTCCACAAGCTGGTCCTTGCCCAGCCCGACCAGCGCGTGGAGGAGATCATGGACGAGAGCTTCGTCAGCGTCGAAGCCACCGCCCGGGCGGACGAAGCGCTGCGACTGATGCAGCGCTATGACCGCATCGCTTTGCCCGTGGTCGACTCCAGTGGAGTGCTGGTCGGCATTGTCACCGTCGACGATGTGCTCGATTTCGCCGAGCAGGCGGCGACGGAGGACATGCAGAGGATTGGCGGATCCATTCCGTTGCACGTTCGGTACTGGGAGGCCAGCGTTGGCCTGCTTTATCGGGCCCGTATCGGGTGGCTCGCCGCCTTGGTGCTCGTCAATCTGATCTCTTCGAGCGTCATCGCGCTCTACGAGAAC
>DATGRE010000206.1:0-17176 GCA_035303885.1 Zeimonas sp.
CCGGAAGCGGGTGCGAAGGTGTACACGCGCTGCGAGGCCTGTCACACGTTCGCGTACGACCGCACCGGGCCGCGGCACTGCGGTCTGCTCGGGCGCAAGGCGGGCAGCGTCGCGGGATTCGACTACTCGGAGGCGATGAAGCGCTCGGGGATCGTCTGGAACGCACAGACGCTCGATCGCTTCCTCGCCGACCCGATGAGCACGGTGCCGGGCACGACGATGGGCTACGCGGGCATCGCCGACGCCGGCGAACGCGCCGACCTGATCGCGTTCCTGCGCACGCAGGGCGAGGGTCCGGCCTGCAGGAAGCCGGACGGCGACGGATAGCGCGAAGAAGGCGCACGAAGAACGGAGCACGAGGAACGGCGCACTCGGCCCGCGAAGCGGGCGCTCACCGCGAGGGGCATTGCTAGAATCGCCTCCCTTCGCAGTGCCACCCCTCCGCCGTTTTCCCCGCCGATGTCCGCGCAATTGAACCCCGCCCAGCGCGAGGCGATCCGGTATCTCGACGGTCCGTGCCTCGTCATCGCCGGCGCCGGAAGCGGCAAGACGCGCGTCATCACGCAGAAGATCGTCCATCTCGTCGACGCCGGCTTCCGTCCCGACGCGATCGCCGCCATCACCTTCACGAACAAGGCCGCGCAGGAGATGGCCGAGCGGCTCGGCAAGGCGCTGCGCCTGCCCGAAGGCCAGCGTCCGCTCGTCTCGACCTTCCATTCGCTGGGCGTGCAGATGCTTCGGCGCGACGGCGCCGCGCTGGGACTGAAGCGCAATTTCTCGATCCTCGATTCCGACGACGCGGGCGGCATCGTGCAGCAGGCGATCGGCGCGGTCGACCGCAAGACGGTGCGTGCCGCGCAGCATCGGATCTCGCTGTGGAAGAACGCGCTGGTCGAGCCGGACGAGGCGGCGGCGTCGGCGAAGGATGCGAACGAGCACGCGGTCGCACGCGCATATCGCGACTACGCGGCCACGCTCGCTGCCTACCAGGCGGTGGACTTCGACGACCTGATCCGCCTGCCGGTGCAGCTGCTGCGCGAGCGTCCCGACGTGGCGCAGGCCTGGCGCGAGAAGCTGCGCTACCTGCTCGTCGACGAGTACCAGGACACCAACGCCTGCCAGTACGAGCTGCTCAAGCTGCTCGCCGGTCCGCGCGCCGCCTTCACCGCCGTCGGCGACGACGACCAGTCGATCTACGGCTGGCGCGGCGCGACGCTGGAGAACCTGAACCGGCTCTCGTCCGATTTTCCTTCGCTGAAGGTCGTCAAGCTCGAGCAGAACTACCGCTCGAGCGTGAACATCCTGCGCGCGGCGAACCGTCTGATCGACCACAACCCGAAGCTGCATGCGAAGCAGCTGTGGTCCGAGCTCGGCGCCGGCGATCCGGTGCAGGTGGTCCCTTGCGACGACGACGAAGCCGAGGCCGAGTCGGTGGTGATGCGCCTGCAGGCGCATCGCTTCGAGCGCCGGGCGAAGTTCTCCGACTACGCGATCCTGTATCGCGGCAATCACCAGGCGCGCGTCTTCGAGCAGGCGCTGCGCAAGGAGCGGATTCCGTACGTCCTCTCGGGCGGGCAGTCGTTCTTCGACCGTGCCGAGATCCGCGACCTGCTCGCCTACCTGCGGCTGCTCGCCAACGACGACGACGACCCGGCGTTCATTCGTGCGGTGACGACGCCGAAGCGCGGGGTCGGCCCGGCCAGCCTGCAGGCGCTCGGCGCCTATGCGGGCGAGCGCGGCGTCTCGATGTTCGAGGCGCTGTTCGAGACCGGTTTCGAGTCGCGCATCGCCGCGCGGCAGCTCGAGCCGCTGCGCGAGTTCGGCGCTTTCGTCAACCGCATGGGATGGCGCGCGGCGAGGGAGCCCGCCGCGCAAGTGCTCGAGGATCTGCTGCGCGCGATCGACTACGAGGCGCATCTGCACGCCACGAGCGACGAGAAAGTGGCCGCCGGCCGGTGGCGGAACGTCTGCGATTTCGTCGACTGGATGAAAAAGCGCGCCGAGGACGACGACGCGACGCTGCTGCAGCTCGCGCAGACGATCGCACTGCTCTCGCAGCTCGACCGGCGCGACTCGGACGTCGATGCCGTGCGCCTGACGACGATCCATGCGGCGAAGGGACTCGAGTTCCCGCACGTGTTCGTCGTCGGCTGCGAGGAAGGGCTGCTGCCCCATCGCGGCGACGCGACGACCGCCGTGGACGGCGACGAGGCGCCCGAAGCGGGCGGCGCTGCCGACGCGCGCGGACGTGACCTCTCGCACGACGACCCGGACGCACGGCGCATCGAGGAAGAGCGCCGCCTGATGTACGTCGCCGTCACGCGGGCGCAGCGCAGCCTCACGCTGACCTGGTGCCGCCAGCGCAGGCGCGGCCGGGAGCTGCTCGCGCGGCTGCCGTCGCGCTTCCTCGCCGAGATGCAGCTCGAGGCGTCGCCGAGCGTGTCGCGCACCGTGAGCCAGGCGCAGGGCAGGGCGCGGCTCGCCGGCCTGAAGGCCCTGCTCGAGCGTCCGGCCGCCACGCGTCCTCCGGGCTGAACCCCGCGACGGGCGGCCCGACCCCGATCCCGGTCCGCGGCTCGCGCCGCATACCACAGGCGCGGCGCCGCGCATCCCGGGCGGTCGTCCGATCGTCCGTCGCGGACCGCCCGGGCGCGCGCCGCTCGGCGATGCTCGCGGAGGCCTCGCCGGCGACCGCGCATTTCCGCGTGGGCCGCCGCAATACCTCTTCGGGGACATGTTCGGACTGCCTGCGACGGGAAGGACGGTGCTCGCGCGCCCGCTGCGCTGGGCGGCGCTCGCGCTGCGCGGCGCGTGGACGCAGCACGCGCGCCAGTCGGCCTGCCTGGCGGCGTGGCTGGCCGCCTGGACCGTCTGCGCATTCGCGTCGCCGATGGGCCGCGACGGCGCGCAGCCCCTTCCCGCGGTCGCCTCGCCCGGCTTCGCGCTCGCGGCGGTTGCCTGGCTGCTCTTCGCGGTCGCCTGCGTCGAGCTGATCCTCGCGTACGTCCCGCGCGATCCGAGCCGGGCGCGCCTGCGGCGCGCACTGCGATTCGCGCCGGCGGCGGGACTGGCGCTCTCGGTCGCCGGTGCCGGGCTCTTTGCCGGGTTCCGCTTTCCCGCCGTCGGATACGTCGCGACGGCGCTCGTCGTCGCCGTTCTCGTCGGGGTCGCGGCCGCACGTGCGCGTCCGTACCGGCCGATGCTCGTTCTCGTGCTGGGCTGGTCGCTGCACGCGGCGGGCCTTGCCTTCGGCGGCGACCCCGCCGGTGCGTCGCCCCGGGAGCCGCGGCTCGACGCGCAGGCGGCTTCGCTCGCGTTCTTCGTCTGCGTGCTCGCCGTCGCCGTCTGGGTCGCCTATGCGGAACGCCGGCGCCGCCAGCGCGCCCAGCAGAATCTCATCGATTCGGCGCGCAAGTATCGGCACGTCTACTACTCGGCGCCGGTCGCGCTGCTGTCGGTGGACGCGTCGGGGCAGGTGCAGCGCTGGAACGATCTCGCCGGCCAGCTGTTCCGCGGCGAGCTCAAGCAGGGGCGCGTCAACACGCTGGGCGCGCTGCTCGGCGAAACGCGCGCCGCGGCGCTGCTCGCCGATACGATGGCCCGCGGCCGCTACAGCAGCGAGGTGCGGCTGGCGCGCGACGACGCCGAGCGCATCGTCGACGTCGATGCGCTACTCGCCGCCGACGCGATCGAGATCAGCTTCGTCGACGTCACCGAACGCACGCTGCTCGCGCGCACGCTCGAGCACATGGCCTATCACGACCCGCTCACCGAGCGGCTGAACCTGCGCGGACTCGAGCGGGAGATCGTGCGGGTGGCCGAAAGGGTCGCGCAGGGGGCGCCGGCTTCGCTCTTCTACGTCGACTTGCATCGCTTCAAGGCGGTGAACGACGTCTTCGGCCACGCCGCCGGCAACACGCTCGTCGTCGAGGTCGCGCGCAGGATCGCGGCGGCCGTTCCGCCGTCGGCCCGCATCGCGCGGCTCGGCGGCGACGAGTTCCTCGTCGTGCTGCCCGACTGTCCGCTCGAGCCGGCACGCACCGTCGCGCAGAACGCGCTATCGGCGATCGTCGACGCCGCATACGAGGTCGACGGCAAGCGCATCCGCATCGATGCGAGCACCGGGCTCGTCGAGCTCGCTGCCGACATGAGCGTCGCGGAGGTGATCGCCTACGCGAACGCCGCGTGCCGCGACGCGCGCCGCAGCCAGAGCCGCATCGTGGCCGCGCAGTCGTCGGGCGAGCATCTCGGGCGCTATCGCGCCGAGATGGCGCTCGGACAGCAGCTGCGCACCAGCCTGCCGATCGAGCGCATCGTTGTCTTCGCGCAGCCGATCGTCCCGCTGCGCCGTCCCGGACGCGAGCACGCATCGATGGCCTACGAAGCGCTGCTTCGCGAACGCGACGAGCACGGCGCGATCCTCCCGCCGGCGCGCCTGATCGCGGCCGCCGAGCGCCACGGCGCGATGCGCCGGATCGATTGGTACATGCTCGAGTCGACGCTGCGGCACCTCGACGAGCACCGCGAGCACGCGGCGAGCGTCGATTTCGTCACGGTGAACCTGAGCGGACTCTCGCTGAACGACGAGCGCTTCCTCGCCGATGCGCACGCGCTGCTGCGCGGCTGCGCGGAGGCCGCTCCGCGCATCTGCCTGGAGATCACCGAATCGATCGCGATGTTCGACGTGCGCGGCACGCGCCGCTTCGTCGAGAAGATGCGATCGCTCGGCGTGCGCATCGCGCTCGACGATTTCGGTGCCGGCTATTCGTCGTTCGCCTACCTGCGCGAGCTGCCGGCGTCGCTGGTCAAGATCGACGGCCAGTTCATGCCCGGCATCGATGCGCAGCCGCGCAACCAGGTCATCGTCAGCGGCATCCGCCGCCTCACCGAGGAGCTGGGCATGGCCTGCGTCGCCGAATGGGTCGAGGACGTCGCGGCCCTCGAGTTCCTGCTGCGCGTCGACATGGATTATGCGCAGGGCTTCGTCCTCGCGCGCCCGCAGCCGCTCGAGCACTGGCTCGAGGAGCGGGTCGACCTCGCGCCGCTCGACGTCGCGCGCGCGCGTTTCGCGAATCCGCATACCGCGATCGTCCATGCGCTGCGCGACGCGGCCGTGCCGGCCGGTCTTGCCGCCGGCGCCCCTGTCCACCCGATGCGTGCGGTCGCCAGATGAGCGCTCCCGAGACCCTCGACGTCGTCCGCGACGGCATGACCCTCGCGCCCGGGCAGCGCCTGGGCGACTTCCTCATCACGCGCGTCGTCGGCCAGGGCGGCTTCGGCATCGTCTACGAGGCCGAGGACCTGACGCTGCAGCGGCGCGTGGCCATCAAGGAGTACATGCCGTCGCAGCTCGCGGCGCGCGTCGACGGCAAGGTGCATCCGGTCTCGAGCCGGTACACGAAGACCTTCGAGCTCGGCCGGCGCAGCTTCCTGGCCGAGGCGCGGCTGCTCGCGCAGTTCCGGCACCCGGGCCTGCTCGAGGTGCTGCATTTCTGGGAGCAGAACGGCACCGCGTACATGGTGATGCCGTTCTACGAGGGCCGCACGCTCGACCAGGTGCTCGCGAACGGCCCGGACGTCGTCAGCGAGGCGTGGCTGAAGGCGGTGATCCGACCCGTGCTCGATGCGCTCGAGCACATGCACGGCGAGGACTGCTATCACCGCGACGTCTCCGCCGACAACATCCTGATCCGCAACGACGGCAAGGCGCTGCTGCTCGATCTCGGCGCCGCACGCCGCGTGATCGGCGAAAGCGACCGTGCGCTCACGGTGATGCTCAAGCCCGGCTACGCCCCGATCGAGCAGTATGCCGACGACCCCGCCTGCCGGCAGGGCCCCTGGACCGACATCTACGCGGTGGCGGCGGTGCTCTACCACGCGGTGACCAACCGCATGCCGCCGGCCTCCGCGTCGCGCGTCATGCACGACTCGCTGCCCCCGCTGACGACGCTCGCGCCCTCGGGCTACAGCCATCGCTTCCTCGAGGCGATCGATCGCGGCCTGTCGATCCGGCCGGAGCAGCGACCACGCACCGTCGGCGAGTTCCGCTCGCTGCTGTTCGCCGCGTCGCCGGAAGACGGCCTCGCGAGCGCGCCGACGGCGCCGCGGACTCCGACGGCCGTGAACCGTGCCACTGCCGCGCATCGCCGCCGCGCGGGCACGGTCTCGGCGAGCGTCCGCCGCGCACCGCTCGCCGCGGCGGCGGGCGTCGCCGTGCTCGCCGTCGTCGCGATCGTCGCGTGGCTCGCCTACGGCGACGGGGCGACCGGCGCGCGCACGCCGGGTGCGGGGGGAGCGAATGCGAGCGCCGCTGTCGGGCCGGGCGATGCTTCGACGGCGGCGCCGCCCGCGGCGGTGGGTGATCCGTCGTCGACCGCGGCCGCGACGCCCGCGGCGGTCGACCCGGGGCGCGACGCCTCCGGGGTCGCCGCGGCGGACGGGCTCGGGCTTTCCAGCGTTGCCGATGCGGCGCTTTCGCCAGCGAACGGCCCGGCCGATGCGTCGACGATTCCGCCGGGACTGTCGGTCGTCGGCCGGACGGCACCGGACGCGGCCGACGCGAGGGACGCCCGTACGGCGAGCGTGGACGGCGCATCCGGCGCGACCGAAGCTTCGCGCCGGGCCGCGTCCACCGCGGCCGGCGGTACCGGCACGGTGCGCCTGGCCGTCTCGCCGTGGGGCGAGGTCTTCGTCGACGGCGTCTCGCGCGGCGTCACGCCGCCGCTGAAGCAGCTCACGCTCGAGGCGGGCCCGCACCGCATCGAGATCCGCAACCCGGCCGGGCCTTCGTGGTCCCGGGAGGTCGACGTCGTCGCCGGCGAGCGCACCACTCTTTCGCACCGTTTCCGATGAAGAACGACCCCAGACACGCCATCCTGCGGCCGCTGGCGACCGCGTCCCTCGTCGGCTTCCTTCTGCTGGTCGGCGGCTGCGCGCACGTGCAGCAATGGGCCGAGCGGCTTCCGTCGCCCGCCGCCGGCGACACGACGGCCGCCGACGCGGTCGCGCAGCCGTCGGGCGATTCCGGGCGCGAGCGGCTCGCCGAGGGCATCGAGCGCTACGAGGCCGGCGACTTCATCGGCGCGATCCGCGCCTTGAACGCACCGGAGATCGAACGATCCGATACGGCCGTGCGCGTCGAGGCCGGCAAGTACCTCGCGTTCAGCTACTGCGTGACGGAGCGCCGCGTGTTGTGCCGCAAGGCCTTCGACCACGTGCTGTCGCTCGATGCGCGCTTCCGGTTGACGCCTGCCGAGGCCGGACACCCGCTTTGGGGGCCCGTCTTCGTGCAGGCGCGCAAGGCGGCCGACCGGCGGACGAACTAGAAAGCGGGGGGCGCCGATGCGACGCCCCATGCCCCCTCGCGTTATTCTTCGCCCCTTCTGGGGAGGAATCAGCGCGCGATGGGGTTGTTTCGACGCAGCGGACCGGTCGTCTTCGAACCCTACGGGTATCGGAAGCGACGTTCGTGGGGCATCCCGCGCTGGCTGGTCCTGCTGCTCGTGGGCATCGCGATCGGCGCCGGCGGGCTGTTGTACGTCCAGGAGGAATACCTGCCGCAGCGGCTGAGTCCGGCCGAATCGCAGCGCCTGCAGGCGCAGGTCGGCGAGCTCGACGGCGAAAGACAGCAATTGCGTGTGTCGCTTGAGGAGACGACGCGCCGGCTGCAGGCGAGCGAGGCCGAGATGCAGCGCCTGTCGGGCGAGCTGGCGGCCGAGCGCGAGCTGACGCAGAAGCTGCGGCACGACATCGCGCTGTTCGAGGAGGTGCTGCCGCCCGATCCGCGCGACGGCGCGATCGGCGTGCGGGCGGCGCGTTTCCAGAACGACGACGGCAAGCTCGCGTACCACGTGCTGCTCACGCGCGACGCCCAGGGCAGCAAGCCCTTTCGCGGCGTGATGGAGCTCGTCGTGTCGGGTTCGCGCGCCGGCGGCGCGAACGCCACCGTGACCCTCGACCCGATCGACGTCACCCTCGTGTCGTACGAGCACCTGCAGGGCGCGCTGCCGCTGCCCGAGGGCTTCACCGCGCGCCAGACGACGGTGCGCGTGCTCGATCGGCCCAACGGCCGCCTGCAGGGCATGCGCGTGATCAACGTGCGCTGAGCCGTCCGCGGGAGCCGGGACCGTGCGCGCGCTCGAGGCCTTCCACGACTCCGAGCGCGTGCTGCGCCTGGCCGCGGAGACCTTCTTCGGCCAGCTCTCCGAGCAGTGCGAGGGGATCCTCGTGGTCGACGCGTCGTCGCGCATCGTCTGGACCGACGATCGCTGGCAGCGCAACATGACCAGCCTGGGTTTCTCGTCGGTCGACCAGATCATCGGCAGGCCGGTCGAGGAGGTGGTGCCGAACACGCTGATGCGCCACGTCGTCGAGACGGGCAAGCCCATCCTGCTCGACATCCTCGAGAACAAGGCCGGCACCTATCTCGTCTCGCGCTTCCCGTTGCGCGACGACTCGGGCGCCGTGATCGGCGCCGTCGGCCTGATCCTCTACGATGAGATCGAATCGCTGAAGCCGCTGATCGGCAAGCTCGGCCGACTGCAGACCGAGCTCGCGCAGGCGCAGAAGGAGCTGGCGCGCCAGCGGCGCACGCGCTACACGTTCTCGAACTTCGTCGGCAACAGCGAGCGTGCGCTCGAGGTCAAGAGCCGCGCGCGCCGCGCTGCCGTGCTGAACACGACCGTGCTGCTGCTCGGCGAGACCGGCACCGGGAAGGAGCTCCTCGCGCAGGCGATCCATGCCGCCTCGAGGCGGGCGCGGGGCCCGTTCATCGCGGTGAACGTCGCGGCGATCCCGGAGACGCTGCTCGAGGCCGAGTTCTTCGGCGTGGCGCCGGGTGCGTACACCGGTGCCGACCGGCGGGGCCGCGACGGAAAATTCGCACTCGCCGACGGCGGCACGCTCTTCCTCGACGAGATCGGCGAGATGCCGCTGCCGCTGCAGGCGAAGCTGCTGCGCGCGCTGCAGGAGCGCGAGGTCGAGCCGCTCGGATCGAACACGATGAAGCGCGTCGACGTGCGCGTCATCGCTGCGAGCAGCGTGGACCTCGCCGCGCTCGTGGCCGACGGGCGTTTCCGCGCCGACCTCTATTACCGGCTGAACGTGCTGCCGATCCGGCTGCCGCCGCTGCGCGAGCGCGTAGAGGATCTCGAGCCGCTGTGCGAGCACCTGCTCGAGCAGATCGCGCTGGAGCACGAGATGCTGCCGAAGGAGATCGAGCGCGATGCGCTCGAGGCGCTCGTCCGGCTGCCGTGGCCGGGCAACGTGCGCGAGCTGCGCAACGTGCTCGAGCGTGCGTGCTCGCTGTGGGACGGAATGCGCTTGACGACCGACGCGCTGCGCGCGGTGCTGCCCGAGATCGATCGGGGCGAAGCGGGCGGGACGGCGCCGGCGGCCGACTCGCCCGCCCCCGCGCTCGGTCGTACGGACGCGTCGTCGGCGGCGCCGGTGCCGCCGGCAGTGCAGGCGTGCGCTTCTGCGGCTCCCGCTGCCGGCGCGCCGGGTGCGGCGACGATCGCGATCGACGGTGCGCCCGCGCGCACGCTGCCGCAACGCATTGCCGAGCTCGAGCGCGCCGCGATCCGCGAGGCGCTCGAGGCGACCGGCGGAAACCGGTTGCAGGCCGCGCGCCGACTCGGCATCGCGCGAGCGACCCTGTACCAGAAGCTCGCCGCGTTTCCCGACCTGTCCGGCTCCTAGCGCGACTCGACCTGCGCACGCGCCGGCGGTCGTGCGGCGAAAGGCCGCTCGCCGGCCGGGACCTCGTCGGCCCGGCTATGCCGCGGAGCGGCCCGCCGGAAGCGCGTCGTCGCGCTGCACTTCCTCCAGGCCCGAGGCGAGCCGCATCGCCACCACGCACATCAGCGCGAGCACCAGCAGCACCGCCGGAGCGCCGAAGCGCTGGTCGATGAAGCCGAAGACGCCGGCAGCGAGCATCGCGACACCGCCGATCGTGTTGGTCAGCGCCGTGTAGGCACCGCGGTGCGACGCGCCGGACATGTCGACGATGTGCGTCGTGCGCCCGAGCTTCACACCCTGGTCGGCGATCGTCGCGCCGAAGACGAGCGCCGGAAGGACGATGACCGAATCGGCGTCGATGCCGATGCCTTCGGCGAATCCCGCCCCGATCGCCGCCGCCACGGCGAGACAGGTGGCGCCGATCGCGGCGGCGACGACGAGCACGCGTCGGCTCGACACGTCCGAGAGGCGCCCCCAGACGTAGCTGCTCGAGATCGTCGCCAGCGCGGCGGCGATGACGAAGGGGCCGAGCGTTCCCGTGCCCGCGCCCGCCGTCTCGCGTTCGCCGAGCGCGACGACGAACGGCGGCGCGAGTGCGGTCGCCATCAGCAGGCATCGCACCGCGATGAAGCGCACGAGCTGCGGGTCCTCGCGCAGCAGGCCGAACTGCCGGATCGCGACCGTGAGCGCGTTGCCGCCGCCCTCGGTGGCGCCGGGCGCTTCGGCGAGCGCCGCGAACAGCAGCGCGGCGGCGATCCACAGCACGCCGGCGACGACGAGGGCCGCCGCGATCGTCGCGATCGAGCGTTCGATGATCCCGGTGCCGAGCAGCACGCCGAACACGAGCAGCAGCACGGCCGAAAGGGTGCCGGCGGTGCCGGACACGGTGCCCCGCGTCGCCTTGCGCACCGTCTTGCCGAGGACGTCCTTATGCGCGATCGAGCAGGCGCTGCGCGCGAGCGACAGCACGGTGAGCAGCGCGAGGATCGCCCAGCCGGCGGCGGCACCCTCGAGCGTCAGCGCGGCGATCGCCATCCCGATCACGCAGGCGCCCTGCACGACGCTGCCGATCGCCCACACCCATTTGCGCACCGGCATCGAGCGGATCGCGGCGGCGATCACGAGCTGCGGCAGCAGCGCGCCCGCCTCGCGGATCGGCACCAGCAGCCCGAGCATGAAGGTGGGTGCGCCGATCGCGCCGATCAGCCAGGCGAGCACGATCTTCGGGTCGAGCAGTCCGTCGGCGGTCTTCGTCGACGACAGCGCCGAGACGTGCAGCAGGAAATTGCGCGGCTGCTCGCGGCAGCTCTCCTCCGGGATGTCGAGACAGACGCGATCGACGTCGTCTCCGGTGAGGATCTCGTAGACGCGGTCGCGCAGCGCAGGGGCGGAAGCGGATGCGGTCGACATGCCTGCGCGTCGCTACGGCGTCATCGGGCGCAGGCTCGCGAGGGTCGCGAGGAAAAAGCGCTCGTTCTCGTTCTGCGGGAACCGGGTCATGCGGGACTCCATACGCGAAGGTCGGGCAAGGCGCCTCCCGGGGATTCTCGCGCGCGCCGACAGTCTTCATCGTATGCTGCGTTCAGGCAACGGCTTCCGGCGGGCGCATGCCGGCGTTGCCGGTAGAAGGAAGGTCGCCGCCCCGTTGCAGTACGTTGCAGTACGCTTCTCCTCCGCATGCCCGAGAACCCGTCGTCCCCGCTGCCGAACGGCACCTGTCCGCGCTGCGGAGCGGCGAACCACTGCGTGCCCGCGGCCTGCGGCTCCTTCGACGCGGACTGCTGGTGCGTGCAGGTCAGCGTGAGCCGCCGGGCGCTGTCCGAGATTCCCGTTCCGCTGCAGGGCAAGGCCTGCTTGTGTCCGGCCTGCGCGGCGCTGCCCGAGGCCGCGCCGACCCCCGACGTCCCCTGAGCGCCGGCTCAGCCCAAGCTGCGCCCGAACCGCTCCGCCGATGACCGAAACGCAGCGACGCCCGCCCGATGCGTCGCGGACGGCGTCGCGATGGCGCCGGCTCCGGACGGCCGTCGCTTTTCTCCTGGGCGTCCTGGTCGTCGCCTGGGCGAGCCTCGCGATCTACTACTCCAACCTGCCCTGGCACGGCGTGCGCCTGGCGCTGGCGATCGGGTTCGCCGCGTTCGGCGCGTGGGCATCGTGGATCGCGCGCACGAGGCGGGCGCGACTCGCCTACGCTCGCGTATCGACGACGCGGCACGTGCGGCCGGCGACGGCGTCGATTTCCCGCAGCGGATACGAGCCGCGTTGCCCGGCGCTGGCGCGCCGGTGACCACCGCGGCCCCGCACTCGGCGCCTGCGACCGATGCCGCCGCGGATCGTGTTCGAGGCGAAAGGAGGACGAGATGGGAACGAACGAGCTTTACCGCGGTCGGTTGATCGATCACGTCCAGCTGGTCGTGCGCGACCTTGACGCTTCCCGCAGGTTCTATGTGGGAGTGCTCGATGTCCTCGGGATTCCGTTGGGCGGCGAAGGCGACGGATATTTCTGGGCCGACGAGCTGTTCGTCTCGACGCCCGGAAGCGCCGACGCGCGGGGCGAATTGACCGGACGGTGTCACCTCGCGTTCCAGGCGAAGGATCGTGCGACGGTGGACGCCTTCCATCGCGCGGGCCTGGCGAACGGAGGGCGCGACAACGGTGCGCCCGGAGAGCGCCCGTATCACCCGGACTATTACGCGGCCTTCGTGCTGGATCCGGACGGCAACAACATCGAAGCCGTCTTTCACGGGGAAGCGACGCGCAGCGCGCCTTCCGTGCGCCTCTCGTTCTAGGGGCGACCGTGGAGACGCTGGTCAACGTCGACGTTCCGGATCTCGAAGCGGCGATCGAGTTCTATCGGAACGCGACCGAGCTGACGTTCGTTCGTCGGCTGTTCGACGGCACGGTCGCCGAGCTCGCCGCCGATTCGGTGCGGATCTTCCTGTTGCAGCAGCGCCCCGGCAGCGCGCCCGTTCCGGATGCGCCGGTCTCGCGCGACTATCGGCGCCATTGGACACCGGTCCATCTCGATTTCGTCGTGCCCGATCTCGAGTCCGCCGTCGCGAAAGCGCTCGCCGCCGGCGCCCGGCTCGAGCGGCCGATCGAGGGCTTCGCATGGGGTCGCCAGGCAGTCTTCGGCGATCCCTTCGGCCACGGCTTCTGCCTGCTGCAGTGGCAGGGCGGCGGCTACGACGAGGTGGCCGTGCGCGAAGCTGGCGTCGCGGCGCAGGCAGGCGCAGGGTCGCCTTAGGAGCCGGGGCGCGGCGCGACGAGGCCGTCCGGCGGGAGGAAGTCGTGCCGACGGAACCCGACCCGTGATCACCGCTATCCTCTGGGCGATGCCTGCCGAATCCTTTGCTGCCCGCCGCGGTTCGTGTGCTCGGGTGCATGCGCCGTCCCCCCGCGTGCGCACGATCCTTCGCGCCGCGCTGTCGGTGTTCGTCGCGCTCTGTGCCGCGCCTGCGTTTGCCTGGAGCAACCACGCCTGGGGCACCTGGGGCGCGCTGAAGGACTTCGCCGCGTTCGAGCGGCTCGCGCCCGTGCGCGTCGAGTCGCTCGAGTCGTTCCTCGTCGCGCAGGCCGAGGCGCTCGAGCCGCTGCTCGACGCACAGGAAGCCTGGGCGCGCGAGCGGGTGCCGACCTACCCCGCGCGGCCCGATGCGCTTCGATTCGTCGCCGCCGGTACGCCGACGCCGGAAGAATTGCGCCGCCGCTTCGTCGCGGCCTTGCGCATCGCCCCGGATGCGCGGCTCGCGCTCTTCCTGAAGCGCCTTCCGCGCGACGACGCCGGGCAGCGCCCGGCCCTGGCGCGCAGCCGCGTGAGCACGCTCGCCGACGACGAAGGCGAGGACGCCGCGAACGGGTCTCCGTTCGTCGCGCTGCAGGAAGGCGAGATGGTTTCGCCGCTCGCCGTCGTCGCCACCGCTTCGGACGAACCGGACTACGGCCTCGACATCGGCGTCTGGGAGGACAACGGCACCGCGCACGGACGCAGCTACGGATTCGGGCGCCAGCCGTTCGGCAATCCGGCGCTGTCCTTCGGGTCGCAGGCGCCCTTCCACATGGGCTTCTATCACGAGTCGCCGATCCTCTACCGCGCGGCCGGCTTCCTGCAGCGCACCTACCCCGAGTACCGGATCCACCTGTACCGCACGCTGGCACTGCACGCGCTGCGCACCGGCCACGAGTACTGGGGCTGGCGCTTCGCCGGCTGGGCGATGCACTACGTCCAGGATCTCACGCAGCCGTACCACGCCCGAGTGCTGCCGGGCGTGAGCACGGTGCGTGCGCTGTGGATCAATGCACTGGACCTTCTCGGCCGGCCCGACGCGAAGAGGCATGCGATCACGCTCGTCTCGAACCGTCACCTGGCGCTGGAGAACTTCCAGCGCACGGCGCTCGCGGCGGCTGCGAAGGGCGCCACGGACGGCGGGCCGCTGTTTCGGGCATTGGCCGGCGAGACGGACGACGCGGTGGTGAGCGGGTCCGCCGCCGGCGGCGCGGAGGCGGACGAGCCGGTGTTCGCCGATGAGGACGCGCGCGAGCGGGTCGCGCGACGGGCGGCGCGGGCGGCCGATGCGCTGGACGACGCACTCGCCGACGCGCTGCCGGATCGTTACGTCGCCGATCCCGATTTCGAGTTCGGCGTCGACGCGCGCGGAATCGACCTGTATGCGCAGCTCGAGGAGACTTCGCCCGCCGCGAGCGAGGCGATGACGCGCGCGCTCGTTCCGCTGATGCACGAATACGGCGCGCACACGCGCGCCTTCGTCCGGGCGATGCTCGCCGGCCGCGAGGCCGGGCGTCCGTGAGCGACGCCGGCACGCGCCGCCCGCTCGTGCGCCGCACGACGGGCGCGGCCCAGCGACTTCACCGCATGTAGGCGTATCCGTCGTTCTGCAGCCGCACGATCTCCGCGTCGGCCATCGGCACCATCTGCGCGAACCCATGCAGGTCGGACGGCGCATAGCCCCGCATCGCCGCGTCGGCACGGCAGATGCGGAATTCGATCGGCCCGCTGCGCGTCAGGCTCTGCGCCCGTTCCATCACCTCGCGATAGCGATCGAGGTCGCGGATGCCGAACAACGGAATCGCTTCGCCGTGCACGACGACGACGATCGACGAATCGAAGGGGTTCGCTTCGTAGACCTTGTTCAGGTAGCTCACGCGATCGAGCACGCGCGCGAGCGCCGCGGCGTCGGCGGCGTCGACGTCGTAGACCACGCGCGCGGGCGCGTAGTCGCGCTCGAGCGTCTGCGCGCTGCCCCAGGGCGCCCGCGCATGCGCGGCGAGAGACAACGGCGCCAGGAGCAGGCCCAGCGCTATCCGGCGGCGAACGGCGCGCGCGGTGCGCGTTGCCGCGCAGGCGACGCCACTGCCGCGTTCGGCGGGCGATTGCGACGGGCTTCGACGGGGGCGGACGGACGCTCGGGCGAGCGCGAGAGTGCTCATTTCGGGAACCAGGGGAAACCGGAGGGACGCCCGTCCGATTCTAGTGTCCCCGGCGTCCGCTGCCGCTACTGTTTGCGCAGCTCGGGCCGATCGAGGTAGCGCACGTCTTTCACAGGCAGCGGGATCGGGTTCATGTATCGGTATCCCTTGCCCTGCCAGTACGCGATCTCCGCGAAGCCCGCCGGAACGACCGTCACGAATCCGTGCATGTCCTCGGCCCGGAAGCCGGCGGCGCGCAGCGCGTTGTGGCACATCTTGAACTCGACGCCTTCCCTCGCGAGCTCGGCGAGCGGGTCGACGATCGCCTGGTACTTCTCGTAGTTTTCCTTGGCGAAGGCGCGCAGCTCGGGACCGTGTGTCACGACCACGACCTTGCCGCGCGTCTCCTTCACCGTGTTCCGGATGAAGGCGGGGAGCAGGCGCAGCTGGCGCGGGTCCTCGTAGTTCACGTCGAACACGACGTTCTCCACCGGCATCGCGTGCAGGTCGACCCGGGCCGTGCCGTAGGGAGCGAAGCTTTCGGCCGCGGCAGGCGCGGTGACCAGAGGCAGGGCGGCGGCGAGCGCCGCGAAGACGATCGAGCGTTTCATCGGTAGGGTGCGGTCGTAGCGAACCGTGGAATTGCGCGACCGCGCAGTATCGGCCGCAGCGCACGCGGCGCGCAGCCTAATGCGCGATCGTGCTGTCGATATCGCCGCGCGCGCGCCGTGCCAGTGCGCTTCGGATCGGCTCGAAGGCCTCGCGGTAGCGCGCGGCGAGCGCGCGCGCGTGACGAGTGCGCACGGCGCGGTCGACGGCAAGCGCCGAGCGAAGGCCATCGCCGAGCGCTTCGATCGGAACCACGCCCGGCTGTCCTTCCGGTTCCCAGGTCGTGCAGTAGGCGTGCTGCTTCGTCGGGAGGTCGCGTGCCGACGGATGCGCGACGTTCACGCGGGCACGGCCGAACGCGCTCGCGACGATGCGTCCGTGCAGGCTGCTGCCGCAGAAGCCCCGGCTGCCGGCGAGCAGCGCGCAGAGGTCGCCGACGTCGATCGAGCGGAACACCAGCGAGGGCGTCCGCAAGCGGGCGGCGAGACGTTCGAGCACGTCGAGCGCGTCGTGCCACGGTGCCGCGCCCGCACGGAACAGCACGAGGCCCAGTCGCGTCTCGCCGGCCACGCCGTCGAGTTGCGCGGCGACCGTCGACAGCGTCGCGTCGTCGCCGAAATCGGCGCTGAGCTGGATCGCCAGCCAGCCCTCGGGAAAGGTCTCGGCGACGCGGGCGAGGCCGGGCGAGTCGCTCGCACGCGCGCGGATGCGCGCGCCGAACAGCGCCTCGACCATCACCGCGGGATCGGGTGCGAGTGCGGCGTCGATCCCGTGCGCGTGTAACCGTGCCTGCGTTACGCCGTCGCGCACGGCCACGTGGGCGGCCGCGCGCAGCGCAGCGAGCACCTCGGCGCGCAGTGCCGCATCGCAGCGGGACAGCCCGACGCCGCCGACCGCGCCGAAGACGACCGGGCCGACCTGCGGCGACCACGTGCGCGAGACGACGTAGGGCGCGCGCGGCACCGCTGCCGCGGGAATGCGCAGTGTCTGCGCGAGCGTGCGCCGCGCCCAGGCGTCGCGTTCGGCCGGCTTCGCGCCGAGACGAACTGCGACGCGTGCTGCCTCCCCGGCGTCGAGCAGCATCACCGCCGCCTGCCAGGCATCGCAGTCGAGGATCTCGCCGCCGGCGTGCAGAAGCGGGATCGGCGCTTCGCCGCGTTCGTGCAGCGTGCGCCCCAGGTCGGCGAGCGATCGCACGCGGTGACCGCCGCAGGCGCGAAGGTCGCGTTCGGCGAGACCGGCGAAGACGCACTCGCGATCGGCGAGCAGCGCCTCGGCGACGTGCGCGAAGAGCAGGTCGCCGAGGTTGTGGCGATCGAAGGCGCCGAAGACGACGACGCGTGGCGGCCTGCGCGGCCCGGCGCCGCCGCCTTCGGCCGCAGCGCGTTCGCGCCGCGACGCGCTA
>DATGRE010000207.1:0-2422 GCA_035303885.1 Zeimonas sp.
TACCGGGTATTAAGCGGCGAGTGCGTAGTTGTCGTCGTTGGCAACTATTTGGTTTGCAGATGGTTTAACGAGGTTATCTGCACCTCGGCATGCACCTCGGGTTTCGCAACCCACGTCGAAACCAGGTCGCCCCCGTGTGTCGCTGTCTAGTGTAGGGCCGAAATCGGCCGGTTCAAGGCTCCGTTCCGCATATCGGCCGCTGCACCAGGGCACGGCATTGGACCGCGGGCCCGACTGCGGGTTCCGAAATCTCGTTTTCGTCGAGGATCGGGGGACGCCGGGCCGTCCGGAGGCTCGTGCGCCACGCCTCGGGCCCGGGGGCGGGCGCTCGGCAGAGGATCGGCTAACGCGCTTTCAGCACGCGCGCCCGCTCGATCTGCCAGTCGCGCTCCTTCTCGGCCGCGCGCTTGTCGTGCTGCTTCTTGCCCTTCGCGAGGCCGACCGCGAGCTTCGCGCGCCCGTTCTTCCAGTAGAGCTCGAGCGGCACCAGCGTGTAGCCGCGCCGCTCGACGAGCCCGGTCAGCCGGTCGATCTCGCTTCGATGGAGCAGCAGGCGCCGGGTTCGCGTCGGATCGGGCTCGACGTGAGTCGACGCGGACAAGAGCGGCGTGATGTGCGCCCCGAGGAGCCACGCCTGATTGTCGCGCAGCACGACATAGGCCTCCGTCAGCTGCGCCTTGCCCGCGCGCAGGCTCTTGACCTCCCATCCCTGGAGCTCGAGCCCCGCTTCGAAGTCCTCCTCGATGAAATAGTCGAAGCGCGCCTTGCGGTTCTGCGCGATCGATCGCTCCGAGGACTGCTTTCCCTGTTTTCTGGCCATCGCAAGCCAATGATCCTAGAATGCAAAACCAAAAAACACCCTCCGGGAGGGGCTTCCTGCATGAATGCACCGGGTGCCGAGCGGCGCCGCTCGCTGCACGGGGAATGGACTTCGCGCCTCGGGTTCATCCTCGCCTTGGCCGGCTCCGCCGTCGGGCTCGGCAACATTTGGCGCTTTCCGTACGTCGCCGGGCAGAACGGCGGCGGTGCATTCGTGCTCGTGTATCTCGTCTGCGTGTTCGCCATCGGGCTGCCGATCATGATGTCCGAGGTGCTGATCGGGCGGCGCGGCCGGCGTAATCCGGTGCGCACGATGGCGCTGCTCGGCGAGGAGGAGGCCGGAACGCGGGCCTGGGGGCTCGTGGGCCTGCTCGGCGTCTTCACCGGATTTCTGATCCTGTCGTTCTACAGCGTGATCGGCGGATGGACGGTCGCCTATATCGTCGAGGCCGCGTCCGGCGCATTCGTGAATGCCGGCGCCGACGATGTGGCTCGAATTTTTTCCGGCATCGTCTCGAGCCCGGCGGTTGCCGGCGTGTGGCATACGCTGTTCATGATCCTCACGATCGGCGTCGTCGTGCTCGGCGTCGAGCAGGGCCTCGAGCGCGCGGTGCGCGTGCTCGTGCCCGCCCTCGTCGCGCTGATGCTGGTGCTGCTTGGGTACAGCATGACGACCGGCAGCTTCCTGCAGGGCGTCGTGTTTCTGTTCGAGCCGCGCTTCGACGAGCTCACCGGCGATTCGGTGCTCGCGGCGCTCGGGCAGGCGTTCTTCACTCTCAGCGTCGGCATGGGCGCAGTCATGACGTACGGCGCCTATCTGCCCGACCACGAGTCGATACCGCGCGCTTCGATCGCCGTCGTCATCGCCGATACCTCGATCGCGCTGCTCGCCGGGCTCGTCATCTTTCCGATCGTTTTCGCGCACGGCCTCGATCCGGCGTCGGGGCCGGGGCTCGTGTTCCAGTCCCTGCCGCTCGCGTTCGGCCAGATGCCGGGCGGCGTCATCGTCGCGACGCTGTTTTTCCTGCTGCTGACGTTCGCGGCGTGGACCTCGGCGATCAGCATCCTCGAGCCCGCGGTCGCCTTTTTCATGGAAACGTGGGAGCTGACGCGCGCGAAAGCGGCCGTCATCGTCGGCACGCTGATCTGGCTGCTCGGTTTCGTCACCGTGCTGTCGTTCGGGCCCTGGTCCGACTTCAGGTTCTGGCGCGGCACGTGGTTCGATAATATCGATCACATTAGCAACAATCTGTTCTTGCCGATCGGCGGCCTCGCGATCGTCGTGTTCGCCGGCTGGGTCATGGCGCGAAATTCGACGGCCGACGAGCTCGACCCGGAGGCTGGGCGGGGCTACCGCTTGTGGAGGATCTCCGCCCGTTATCTTGCGCCGGTCGCGGTCACACTGACGCTGCTCAGCGGGCTCGAGCTGTTCTGATCGGCCCGTTTCGACGAGCCCACTCCGAGCTATCCTGATGCCGAAGATTCACCGCCGCCAACGGGTGCCGTATACGGCCGCGCAGATGTTCGATCTCGTGAACGACGTCGAGGCCTATCCCGAGTTCCTGCACGGCGTGCGCGACGCGCGCATCGAGGAGCAGGGCGA
>DATGRE010000208.1:0-12985 GCA_035303885.1 Zeimonas sp.
CTTGTCCCACTGGATGACGCTGCGATCGGCCATCGCCGCGTTCTCCACCGGCACGAGACGCGTGAGCCGGTCGCGGGCGATGACGAAGCCGCCCGTGTGCTGCGACAGGTGGCGCGGAAAGCCGCGCAGCGTGGAGGCGAGCTCGAGCCACTGGCGCGCGACGCGCGATTCGGGATCGAAGCCCGCCTCGCGCAGCCTGGCCGGCTGCACGCCGGCATCCCACCACGACTGTCCGCGGGCGAGCTGCTCGATGCGGCGCGGATCGATGCCGAGCGCGCGGCCGACGTCGCGCAGCGCCGAGCGCGAGCGGTAGCAGATGACGGTGGCGGTGAGCGCGGCGCGGTGCCGCCCGTATTTTTCGTAGAGGTACTGAATGACCTCCTCGCGACGCTGGTGCTCGAAGTCGACGTCGATGTCGGGCGGTTCGTTGCGCTCTCGGCTGATGAAGCGCTCGAAGAGCACGCTGGCACGCGCGGGATCGACCTCGGTGATGCCCAGGCAATAGCAGACCGCCGAGTTCGCGGCCGATCCGCGACCCTGGCACAGGATGCCGCGGCCGCGCGCGAAGCGGACGATGTCGGCGACGGTGAGGAAATAGGGCTCGTACTTCAGCTCGGCGATCAGTGCGAGCTCGTGCTCGATCTGGGCGAGCACCTTCGGCGGCGTGCCTTCGGGATAGCGCAGCGGCAACCCTTCGAGGACGAGCGTGCGCAGCCAGCTCGTCGGCGTGTGTCCGGCCGGAACGATCTCCTCCGGATACTCGTAGCGCAGTTCGTCGAGCGAGAAGCGGCAGCGTGCGGCGACCGCGACCGTCTCCTCGAGCAGTTCGCGCGGATACAGCCGGGCCAGGCGCAGGCGGCTGCGCAGATGCTGCTCGGCGTTCGATGCGAGCGCGTAGCCGAGCGACTTCAGCGGCCTGTTCAGCCGGATCGCCGTGAGCGTGTCCTGCAGCGCCTTGCGTGAACGCACGTGGCACAGCACGTCGCCGACCGCCACGCGCGGCAGGCCGGTGCGATCGGCGATGTGCCGCGTCGCCTCGAGCAGCGCTGCGTCGTGACCGCGCAGGAGCAGGGGGATGCCGAGCCAGCAGCGCCCCTCGAAGCGCTCGCGCAGGAAGCGTGCCTGCCGCAGCAGGCGTTCGGCGGCGGCATCGGCGTCCGATCCTTCGACGGCGACGGCAGGCGAGGGCACGAGCAGTGCGAGGCAGTCGTCGACGCCGGCGACCAGGTCGTCGGCGAGCAGTCGATACGCACCCTTGTCGGCGCGCATCCGTGCGCGGGTGATCAGCTCCGACAGATTGCCGTAGCCGTTGCGCGTGGCGGCGAGCAGCACGAGCCGCGCGTCGTCGTCGAAGGCCTCGCGCAGCGAGAATTCGGCGCCGACGACGAGCGGCAGCCCGGTTTCGCGCGCACGCAGATGCGCGCGCACGACGCCGGCGAGCGAGCATTCGTCGGTGATCGCAAGCGCCGAATAGCCGAGCGCCTGCGCGCGCTCGACGAGCTCCTCGGGATGCGATGCGCCGCGCAGGAACGAGAAGTTCGTCACGCAGTGCAGTTCGGCGTACGGGGGGAGCATGACGGCAGGAACTACTGTACGGACGTACAGTATACTCCGGTCGGGCCGTCGCCCGGCCCGGCACCCGCGATGCGGCGGGCCGTCCCCGCCGCGAGACGTCCCGTCCCTCCGGCTCTAGCGCGGCGCGGCAGGCCCGCGTGCCGCGGCGTCGTACACCTTCGGGAACTCGGGCGCCTCGAGCGGCGCACCGGGCGCAAGCTTCAGGTCCGGGAACGGCGGCGACGTGCGGCCTCCGCGGTCGGCGAACACCGCATCGTCGCCCACCCAGCGCGACGAGAACACGCGACGCGCGCGGTCGGAGAAATTGGCCGGCGCGCCGTGCAGCGTGCAGAACGTGAACGCGATTGCATCGCCCGGTTCCATCGCGCTCGCCACGATCTCGAGCGTCGGGCGCAGCGACTCGATGTCGGGCACCGGCTCGAAGGCGTCGTTCGCGTACAGCGGCGTGCGGTCGAATCGCTCGGGGCGAAACCGGCGGCCCCAGCGGTGCGAGCCGGCGACGCACTCCATCACCACGGTCCGCGAAACCGGGTCGAGCGGCGTCCAGAAGCTCACGTTCTGCTCGCCGTCCACGCAGTAGTACGGCTGGTCCTGGTGCCAGGGTGTCACGACGCTGGTGCCGGGCTGCTTCACCAGGACGTGGTCGTGGAAGAAGCGCACCGTGCGCGAGCGCATCAGCCGTGCCGCGATCGAGGCCGCCGGCGACTCGAACACGAAACGCCGGAACTCGGCGATGCGCTGCCAGTTGCAGAAGTCCTGGAAGAACGGCGCCGAGCCGTCGTCGGGCCGGTACGTCCGTTCGAAGGGACCCGGCTCGGCGAGGTTGCGCGCGACGCCCTCGCGCAGCGTGTCGATCCAGTCGCGGAACACGCCGCGCAGCACGAGGACGCCGTCGGACTGGAAGCGCTGCACCTGCTCTTCGGTGATCGCCGCGACGGGCCCGGGCCCGGAGGACGAAGCGGTCATGTCGGAGGTCCCCCCTTCTCGGGTGTCTCGGCGAGCAGCGCGCCGGGAGCGCCCAGCTGCAGCGACGCCGCCCGCGCGGCGTCGGCGACCAGCTTCCCGAAGCGGACGAGATCGTCGTCCGAGATGCGGAACGACGGTCCGGTGATGCTCAGCGCGGCGACGATCCGTCCGCGCGCATCGTGGACCGGTGCGGCCACCGCGGTCACGTCGCGTTCGAGCGTGTCGCGCATCGCGACGTAGCCGGCGGCACCCGCACGGCCGAGCAGCGCACCGCCGACGGCCGTGCGATCGAGCGGCAGGATGCGTCCGACCCAGGTCGCATGATGGATCGATTTCGGACTGATCTCCTGGCGGAGATAGATGGCCTGATGCGCGTCGATCGGAATCGCGAGATTCGCGGTCTCCCCGCTAGCCTGCGACAGCCGGCGCAGGAACGGCTCCGACAGCTCGTACAGGGTCGAGCCGTGCAGCGCCGACAAGCCGACCTGCAGCAGGCGCGGTCCGCTGCGATAGCGCGCGTCGGCGTCGCGTTCGACGAAACCCGTCTGCTCCAGGCTCGCGATCAGGCGTGCCGCGGTGCTGGTCGGCAGTCCGCTGTCGCGCGCGAGCTCCGACAGCGTGGCGCCTTCCTTGCGCGTGCCGATCCGGGCGAGCAGGTCGAACGCGCGCTGCACGGCGCGCACCGGCATGCGCTCGGAAGCGCGGTCGCCGGGCACCGGTTCTCGCATTCGGGCTTGCGTCTTTGCCATCCAACGGATTATCTTACCGCTCCATGGCAACGCGCAACGCCGATCTGCTGATCGTCCATGCGGCCGAGCTGCTCACCTGCGCGGGGCCGGTCGAGGGTCTGCGCGGCGAGGCACTCGATCGCGTCGAGGTCCTCGCCGACGGTGCGCTCGCGGTCGTCGACGGCCGAATCGAAGCGGTCGGCACGACCGAAGCGATCCTCGCGGGCTACGACGCGCCGGAGGTGATCGATGCCACCGGGCGTCTCGTGTCCCCGGCCTTCGTCGATCCGCACTCGCATCTGCTGCACGGCGGCTCGCGGCACGAGGAGTACGACGCGAAGGTCACGCAGCGCGGCGACGTCCGCCTCGACGGCGGCATCCGCTACACGGTGCGCAAGACGCGCGAAGCGACCGACGAGCAGCTCGTCGCCCGCGCGCAAGCCGATCTCGACACGATGCTGTTGCACGGCACGACGACGCTCGAGGCGAAAACCGGCTACGGGCTGGATCGCGACCAGGAGTTGCGACTGCTGCGGCTCACCGCGAGCCTGCGTCACGCGGTCGACGTCGTTCCGACGTGGCTGCCCCTGCACGTGGTGCCCGACGGCTACCGGGAACGCCGCGGCGACTACGTCGCCGAGATGCTCGCCGCGCTTCCCGAGGCCGCGAAGCTCGCGACGTACTGCGACGTCTCCTGCGATCCGCTCTTCTTCGATTTCGACGAGTGCCTGAAGGTGGGTGAGGCCGCGCGCGCGCTCGGCATGCGCATCCGCGTGCACGCGGACCAGAACGGCGACGCGAACGGCGCGCTGCTCGCGGCCCGCTTGCAAGCCACGGCGGCCGATCACCTCGACTACGCGAGCGACGAGGGCCTGCGCGCGATGGCCGCCGCGGGCACGGTCGCCACGCTGCTGCCCGGCGTCACGCTGCACATGTGCGAGATGACCCCGCGCTTCGAAGGCGATGCGCTCGGCACGGCCGAGAAGCCGTTCCTGCCGCAGCTCGCGCGCCGCGCGGTCGCCGCGGGCGGGACGGTCGCGCTGTCGACCGACTACAACCCGGGCAGCTGCCCGACGCCGTCGATGCAGATGGTGATGCAGCTCGCCTCGCGCCTGTTCCGGCTGAGCTATGCGCAGATCTGGAACATGTGCACGCTGAACGCGGCGCGTGCGCTCGACCTGTCGCACGACCGCGGCAGCCTCGAGAAGGGCAAGCGGGCCGACGTGCTGGTCTGGTCGGTACCTGCGCACGGCCTGGCGATCAACCGCTTCGGGATCAACCAGGTCGATACCGTGATCGCCGCAGGGCGCGTCGTCGTGCGCCACGGGCACCTGCTGTCTTCTTCCACTGCCGGAGAAACCCGATGAAGCTGAAACTGCTCGCAGCCGCCGCGTTCGCCGCAGGCGTGCTCGCCGCCCCCGCGTCCGCCCAGCAGACGCCGATCCGCATCGGCTTCCACGCGCCGCTCACCGGCTTCGCTGCCTCCGACGGCAAGTCCTCGCTGAACGGCGCGCAGCTCGCCGTCGAGCAGATCAACGCCGACGGCGGCGTGAACGGCCGTCCGCTCGAGCTCGTCGTCGAGGACGACCAGGCCAAGCCCGACCAGGCGGTGCCGCTGGCGAACAAGTTCATCGGCGACGGTCTGAAGATCGTCGTCTCGGGCAGCTACTCCGGGCCCACGCGTGCCGCCGCCGGCGTGTTCCAGGCGGCGAAGATCCCCTACGTCGCCGGCTATGCGATCCATCCGGACATCACGCGCGCCGGCGACTACGTGTTCCGCACGTCGTTCATGGGCGAGGTGCAGGGCAAGGCGGCGGCGAAGGTCGTCGGCGATCTGCTGAAGAAGAAGCGCGTGACGCTGATCACGCTGAACAACGATTTCGGCCAGGCGCTGTCGGCCGGCTTCAAGGAAGTGGCCGACAAATTCGGCCTCGAGATCGTCAGCGAGTACACCTATGCGATGGGCGACCGGCAGTTCGGATCGATCGTCGCCAGCGTGAAGCGCGACAACCCGGAGGTGCTCTACGTCTCGGGCTACTTCTTCAACGGCGGTCCGCTGGTCGCGCAGCTGCGCGCGGGCGGCGTGCAGGCGCAGATCGTCGGCACCGAGGGCTTCGACACCGACAATTTCATCGCGATCGCGAAGAACGCCGCCGAGGGTGTGATCATCACGACGTCGCTCGACCGTGAAAGCAAGCTGCCGGCGATGCGCAAGTTCATCGAGGACTACGAGGCGAAGTACAAGGTGGGCGCCGACATGGTCGCCGCGAGCACGCATTCGGCGGTCTCCGTCGCGGCGGCCGCGCTCGCCAAGGCCGGGCCCGACGACACCGCGAAGCTGCGCGACGCGCTCGCGGCGACGAAGGACCTTCCGACCGCGGTCGGCACGCTCACCTTCAACGAGCTCGGCGAGGTCAACAAGGCGGGACAGATCCAGGTCATCCGCGACGGCAAGTTCCACCACTTCGCGACGATCGACGATCCCGAGCTGCTCGCCGCGCCGACGAAGTAGCCGGCAGCCGCAGGCAGGCCACCGCAGCATAGCGACAGCGACGCCCGATGTTCTACGTCGAGCTGCTCGTCATCGGGCTCGTCTGGGGCTGTATGTACGCGCTGATGGCGCTCGGCCTGACGCTGGTCTACGGGCTGTTGCGCATCCTGCACATCGCGCAGGCCACCGTCTTTACCTTCGGCGCGTACATCGGGCTGCTCGTCGCCAACCGCACTGATAGCCTGCCGCTGGCCTTCGTCGTCGCGGCGCTCGCCGCCGGGGTGCTCGGCCCGCTGATCTACCGCCTGGTCTACGAGCCGATCCTCGACCAGCCGCCGTTCGTGCCGCTCATCGCATCGATCGGCGTGCTCGTCGCGATGGAGGACGGCTTTCGCCTGATCTTCGGGCCTTACGGCCTGTCGTTCGAGAACAACCCGTGGTTCACGACGACGCTGGCCTTCGGCGGTATCACGCTGAATCTTGTGCAGGTCTGGATGGTCGCGGCCGCGGTGCTGCTGCTGTCGGCCTTCGCGCTGTTCGTCGTGCGCACCCGGGCCGGGGTCGCCTGGCGCGCGACGGTGTCCGATCCGGTCATCGCGCAGAACTTCGGCGTCAGCGTCGTGCGCGTGCGATACCTGAATTTCTTCGTCGCATCGGTGCTCGCGGGCATCGGCGGCGTGCTGGTCGGGCTGCTGAACAATCTCGTCGAACCGTCGATGGGCAGCGTGATCAGCTACAAGGGCCTGGCGATCATCGTGCTCGGCGGCCTGGGCAACGTGCCGGGGACGCTCGTCGCCAGTCTCGCGCTCGGCGTCGTCGAGAGCTTCGGGTCGGTGTTCCTCGACAAGGTGCTCGACCGCGACGCGATGGCCTTTCTGTTCCTGATCGTCGTGCTGATGGTCCGTCCGAAGGGCCTGCTCGGCGGCGCGCATTGAAGGCGGACCGCGGTGGACTACTACCTCTCGGTCGCCACCTTCGCCGCGCTGAACGTCGTGCTGGCGCTGGGGTTGAACATGATCAGCGGCTTCTGCGGCCAGGTGAGCCTCGGCCACGCCGCGTTCTACGGCCTCGGTGCGTACGCCGCCGCGTTGTGCTCGGTGGCCGGCGTGCCCTTCGTCGCGTCGATCGCCGTGGGCATCCTGGTCGCCGGCGCCTTCGGTGTCGTCGTCGGCTTCGCGGCGCTGCGGGTGCGCGAGGACTTCCTCGCCATCGTCACGATGGGCGTGGGTTTCCTGTTTCTCGGCGTCGTGCGCAAGCAGTCGTGGCTCGGCGCCGAGATGGGCATCTCGAAGATCCCGTCGCCGCTCGACAAGACCGGCTACGCGCTGCTGGCGATCGGCGCCGCGATCACGGTCGTGCTGCTCAGCCTGCACGTCCGTCGCAGCTGGATGGGCCGTGCCTTCGATGCGGTGGCGCAGGACGAGGACGCGGCACGCACGATCGGCGTCGACGTCGCGGGCTACAAGACCACGGCGTTCCTGCTGGGCACCGCCACCGCCGGCCTGGCCGGCGCGATCTACGCCCACATGACGCAGCTCATCGTTCCCGACGCGTTCAACTTCGTGCAGTCGATCACGATCCTCGCGATGGTCGTCGTCGGCGGGATCGGATCGACGCTCGGTGTCGTGCTCGGCGCCGTGCTGCTCACCGTGATGCCCGAGCTGTTCCGTTTCATCAACGACTACAAGCTGCTCGTCTACGGCGCGCTGCTGCTCGTCGTGATGCGCTTCAGCCCCGAGGGGCTGGCCGGGCTGTACCGTCGCGTATCCGGGCGCAGGCTGGCATGACGATGCTCGCCGTCGAGAACCTGTCGATCGCCTTCGGCGGCGTGCGCGCCGTCGCCGACCTCAGCCTTGCGGTGCAGCGCGGCGAGCTGCTCGGGCTGATCGGGCCGAACGGCGCGGGCAAGACGACGCTGCTGCGACTGATGACCGGCGTGCTGGTTCCCGACACAGGGGTCGTGCGCGTGGACGGCCGCGACATCACGCGCATGCCGATCCATCGCCGCGCACAGCTCGGCTTCGTGCTCACGCACCAGGTGGTGCGACCCTTCCGCGAGATGAGCCTGCTCGAGAACGTGATGATCGCGGCGGCGCAGCGGCAGATGCGCAATCCCTGGCGCGCGCTCGTGTCGGTCGATACGCGCGAGGCGCGCGAGCGGGCGATGCGGCTGCTCGAGCGGCTGGGCATTGCCGACGCCGCCGCGAAATCCGCGCGCAGCGTGCCGCTCGGCTACCTGAAGCGCATGCAGGTCGCCCGCGCGCTCGCGCTCGACCCGCAGCTGCTGCTGCTCGACGAGCCGCTGGCGGGACTGAACTACACCGAGGCGCGACGACTGGCCGACCTGATCGTCGAGCTCAACGCCGGCGGCCTGACGATCGTGCTGGTCGAGCACAATCTCGGCGAGGTCACGCGCATCGCCTCGCGGCTGCTGGTGCTGCACAACGGCGCGACGCTGGCGCAGGGCGCGCCGCGCGAGGTGATGGCGCGCAGCGACGTGCGCAGCGCCTACCTCGGAGGGGAATCCGTTGCTTTCGCTTGAGCGCTTCGGCTGCGGCTACGGACTCGTGCAGGCCGTGCACGAGATCGACCTGTCGGCGCGCGCGGGCGAGATCACCGTCCTGCTCGGGCCCAACGGCGCCGGCAAGACGTCGACGCTGATGGCGACGGCGGGCAACGTGCAGGTGCAGCGGGGCCACGTGGTTCTCGACGGCGAGGACGTGACGCGGCTGCCGCCGGCCGAGCGCACGCGGCGGGGCATGGCGCTCGTGCCCGAAGGGCGGCGCATCTTTCCCGACCTGACGGTTGCCGAGAACCTGCTCGTCGGCGGCTACCTGCGCAGCGCCGCCGAGTCGCGCGAGAGCGAGCAGCGCGTGCTGGCGCTGTTTCCTCGACTGCGCGAGCGTCATCGGCAGCGCGCCGGCCTGCTCTCGGGCGGCGAGCAGCAGATGCTCGCGATCGGACGCGCGCTGATGGCGCGCCCGCGGCTGCTGCTGATCGACGAATTGTCGCTCGGGCTGATGCCGGCGATGGTCGAGCTGTGCTTCGAGGCGATCGTCGAGCTCAAGCGCCAGGGGATGGCCGTGCTGCTGGTCGAGCAGAACACGCACCGCGCGCTGCAGGCCGCCGATCGCGTCTACGTGATGGCGTCGGGTCGCATGGTCTACGAGGCGTCGGGCGAGCAGGCGCGCCGCGATCCGGCGCTCGTCGACTCGTTCCTCGGCATGCACGAGGTCGCCGAGGCGTGACGCCTGCGAGATCCGGCGCGCACGGCGTTTTCAGGAGGTTCTCGATGAACGATCTGGCCACACCCACCGCTTCCCGGGTCGTCCGCGCGCCGCGCGGCGATCGACTGAACGCGCGCAGTTGGCTCACCGAGGCGCCGCTGCGCATGCTGATGAACAACCTCGACCCCGAGGTCGCCGAACGTCCGCAGGATCTCGTCGTCTACGGCGGGATCGGCAAGGCGGCGCGCAACTGGGAATGCTTCGACACGATCGTCGAGACGCTGAAGCGCCTGGAGGACGACCAGAGCCTGCTCGTGCAGTCGGGCAAGCCGGTGGGCGTGTTCCGCACGCACCCCGACGCGCCGCGCGTGCTGATCGCGAACTCGAACCTGGTGCCTCGCTGGGCCGACTGGGAGCACTTCAACGAGCTCGATCGCAAGGGCCTGATGATGTACGGCCAGATGACGGCCGGTTCCTGGATCTACATCGGGAGCCAGGGCATCGTGCAGGGCACGTACGAGACCTTCGCCGAGGCGGGGCGGCAGCACTACGGCGGCGACTGGCGTGGGAAGTGGATCCTGACCGCCGGACTGGGCGGCATGGGCGGCGCGCAGCCGCTGTCGGCGACGATGGCCGGTGCATCGATGCTCGCGATCGAATGCGATCCGAGCCGCATCGACATGCGGCGGCGCACCGGCTATCTCGACGAGCGCGTCGAGACGCTCGACGAGGCCTTCGCCGTCCTGCAACGCGCGGCCGACGCGGGGCGCGCCGTCTCGGTCGGCCTGCTCGGCAACGCGGCGACACTCGTTCCGCAGGTCCTCGAGCGCGCGCGTTCCGGCTCGATGCGTCCCGCGCTGGTCACCGACCAGACCTCCGCGCACGACCCCACCAACGGCTATCTGCCCGAGGGCTGGACGCTCGAGCGCTGGTTCGAGACGCGCCGCCGCGACCCGAAGGCGGTGGCCGACGCCGCGCGCGCGTCGATCGCGCGGCACGTGCGCGCGATCCTCGGCTTCCACGAGATGGGCATTCCGTGCGTCGACTACGGCAACAACCTGCGCCAGGAAGCGGAGAACGCCGGCGTCGCGAACGCCTTCGACTATCCGGGCTTCGTTCCCGCGTACGTGCGGCCGCTGTTCTGCCTCGGGAAGGGACCGTTCCGCTGGGCGGCGCTGTCCGGCGATCCGCAGGACATCGCACGCACCGACGCGAAGATGCGCGAGCTGTTCCCCGAGGACCGCTCGCTGAACCAGTGGCTCGACATGGCGCACGAGCGCATCCGCTTCCAGGGACTGCCGGCGCGCATCTGCTGGATCGGACTCGGCGAGCGGCATCGTGCCGGGCTCGCGTTCAACGAGATGGTGCGCACGGGCGAGCTGAAGGCGCCGATTGTCATCGGCCGCGATCATCTCGACAGCGGATCGGTCGCCAGCCCGAACCGCGAGACCGAGAGCCTGCGCGACGGCTCCGACGCGGTCTCCGACTGGCCGCTGCTGAACCTGCTCCTCAATACGGCGAGCGGCGCCACCTGGGTGTCGTTCCATCACGGCGGCGGTGTCGGCATGGGGTATTCGCAGCACGCCGGAATGGTCGTCGTCTGCGACGGAACCGATGCGGCTGCGCGGCGGATCGAGCGCGTGCTGTGGAACGACCCGGCGAGCGGCGTGATGCGGCACGCCGACGCGGGCTACGACGAAGCGATCGCCTGCGCCCGGCGCCACGGTCTCGATCTGCCGATGATCCGCTGACCGGGACCGCACGATGTCCGAGACGACCTTCCGATTCCGTTCCGGCCGCTCGCCGCTGCTCGTCTCGATCCCGCACGCCGGGACCGCGATTCCGGATGCGATCGCCGCCCGCCTGTCGCCGGCCGCCCGGGCGCTGCCCGATACCGACTGGCACCTCGAGCGCCTGTACGATTTCCTCGACGATCTCGGCGCCTCGGTGCTGCAGGCGACGTACTCGCGGTACGTGATCGACCTGAACCGGCCGCCCGACGACGAGAGCCTGTACCCGGGCCGCGCGACGACCGGGCTCGTGCCGCGCGAGACCTTCGCCGGCGATCCCGTCTATCGCGCCGGCGCCGAGCCGGACGCCGACGAGGTCGCCGAGCGCCGCGAGCGCTACTGGCAGCCGTATCACGACCGGTTGCGCAGCGCGCTCGACGAGCTGCGCGCACGGCACGGCTTCGCGCTGCTGTGGGACGCGCATTCGATCCGTTCGTCGGTTCCGCGGCTGTTCGACGGGCGCCTGCCGGACTTCAACCTTGGCACCGTCGACGGCCGCTCCTGCGATCCGGGGCTCGCCGCGCGACTGCATTCGATCGCCGCCGCCGCCGCCGGCTTCACGTCGGTGCTCGACGGCCGATTCAAGGGCGGCTACATCACGCGCCGATACGGAAGTCCCGCCGAGCGCACGCACGCCGTGCAGCTCGAGCTTTCGCTCGCCGCCTACATGGACGACGGGCCGCCGTTCGAATTCCGCGAGGCGCTCGCCGCCGGCGTTCGCCCGCATCTTCGTGCGATGCTGCAGGCGATGCTGGAATTCTCGCCATGAAGCGCTACCTGGCGCCGCAGGCGCTGCTGCCGGAAGGCTGGCGGCGCGACGTCCGCATCGACGTCGATGCGACGGGCGACATCGTCGCCGTGGCGCCCGATGTCGGGGACGGCGTACCCGAGGGCGTCGAGCGTCTCGACGGACCGGTGCTGCCGGGGATGGCGAACCTGCATTCGCACGCGTTCCAGCGCGCGATGGCGGGTCTCGCCGAGACGCGCGGCCCCGGCGAGGACGATTTCTGGAGCTGGCGCGAACGCATGTATCGCTTCGTGCTGCGCCTGACGCCCGACGATGCCTTCGCGATCGCACGCTTCCTGTATCTCGAGGCGTTGCGCAACGGGTATACGGCGATCGCGGAGTTCCACTACGTCCACCATCGTCCGGACGGTGCGCCGTATCCGCAACCGGCGGAGATGGTGCTGCGTCATCTGGCGGCGGCATGCGAGGTCGGCATCGCCGTCACGCTGCTTCCGTCGTTGTATCGCTGGTCCAATTTCGGTGCGCAGCCGCTTGCGTCCCGTCAACGACGCTTTGCGAGCGATCCCGACACGGTGTTGCGGTTGGTCGAGGCGGCGCGAAGCGCCGCCGGCGACGATCCCGACGTTCGCGTCGGCGTCGCGCCGCATTCGCTGCGCGCCGCCGACCGCGCGTCGATCGACGCGCTGCTCGCGGGCGCCGACGCGATCGACGCGAGTGCGCCGATCCACGTGCACGCGGCCGAGCAGACGCGGGAAGTCGACGACTGTCTCGCGTCGACCGGACAGCGCCCGGTGGAGTGGATCCTGTCGAATCTCCCGGTCGACGCGCGCTGGTGCCTCGTCCACGCGACGCACATGACCGCGCGCGAGACGCTCGCGCTCGCGCGCAGCGGTGCGGTCGCCGGGCTGTGCCCGACCACCGAAGCGAATCTCGGCGACGGGCTCTTTCCGATGCTCGATTTCCGTGCGGCCGGCGGCGTCTATGGCATTGGCGGCGACAGCCACGTCTCGCGCGATCCCGCCGAGGAGCTGCGCTGGCTCGAATACGGTCAGCGGCTTTCGCTGCAGCGGCGCAATCTCATCGTCGGCGGCCGACGCGAAGGCGGCTACCGGGGTCCTGCGGTCGGCACCACGCTGTGGGCCGAGGCGGCCGACGGTGGCGCTCGGGCGATCGGCCGCGCGATGGGGGTGATCGCGGCGGGTCGCCGCGCCGATCTCGTCGAGCTCGATGCGGCGGCGCCCGACCTGCACGGCCGCAGCGGCGATGCGATCACCAACGCGCTCGTCTTCGCCGGCTCGAGCGGGCTGGTACGCAACGTGATGGTCGGCGGCCGATGGGTCGTGCGCGATCGATGCCACCGGCTCGACGAACCGGCGCAGCGCGACTACCGGCGCGTCGTCGGGCGACTGCTCGCCGAGGGCTGACGATCGATCGTGCCGCGCCGGTCCTGGGGTTCGCCG
>DATGRE010000209.1:0-2704 GCA_035303885.1 Zeimonas sp.
GGCGACACGCGACCGGCTCGGCGCCGTCTCGGCGGAATTGCTCGACGTCGACGCGGACACCGGGGCGTCGACGGCCGACGGGCCGGAGCTCGATCCCGAACCGCTGGCGCGCGCCGACGATCTCGCCTACGTCGTCTACACTTCCGGGTCGACCGGTCGGCCGAAGGGCGTGATGATCCCGCACCGCGCCGTCGCACGACTGGTGTGCAACACCGACTACGTCCGGATCGCCCCGGCGGACTGCGTCGCGCAGGCGTCGAACTCGTCGTTCGACGCCGCGACCTTCGAGATCTGGGGCGCGCTGCTCAATGGCGCCCGGCTGGCGATCGTCGCCACCGATACACTGCTGTCGGCGCCGGAACTCGAGCGGCAGATCGCCTGCGACCGCATCACGACGCTGTTCGTCACCACCGCCTTGTTCAACGAGCACGCTGCGCATTCACCCGACGTCTTCCACGGACTGCGCGACCTGCTGTTCGGCGGCGAGGCGGTCAGTCCCGAAGCGGTCGCGCGCGTGCTCCGCAGCCGCCCGCCGCGACGCCTGCTTCACGTCTACGGCCCCACCGAGACCACCACGTTCGCGACCTGGCACGAGGTCCCGCCGTCGGTCGCGCAAGGCAGGGTCCCCGACACGATCCCGATCGGGCGTCCGATCGCCAACACGACCTGCCACGTGCTCGATGCGTCGATGCGACCCGTGCCGGTCGGCGTGACCGGCGAGTTGTGGATCGGCGGGCCGGGGCTCGCACGCGGCTACCTGCACCGGCCCGACCTCGACGCCGAGCGCTTCATGGACCGGCACGAGGCGACGGGCGAGCGCCTGTACCGCACCGGCGACCGCGCCAGGCGCCTCGCGGACGGCGCCATCGTGTTCTGCGGCCGCGGCGACGAACAGGTGAAGCTGCGCGGGTTCAGGATCGAACTCGGCGAAGTGCGCGCGGCGATCGCGGCACTGCCGGGCGTCGCGCAGCAGGAGGTCGTCGTCCGCGAGGACCTGCCCGGCGACCGTCGCCTCACCGGCTACGTCGTCTGGAAGGCGGGCGCCGAACGCCTCGACGCCGCGCAACTGCGTGCCGCGCTCTCGGAGCGGCTGCCCTCGTTCATGATTCCTGCCGCCTTCGTCTCGATCGATGCGCTCCCGCTGACCGCGAACGGCAAGCTCGATCGTGCCGCGTTGCCGGCGCCTGCGCTCGGCGAGCCGGACACCGGGGGCGCCGTCGGCGACGATGACGGCGACGCGATCGAGCGCGAGCTGCGTGCGATCTGGGAGTCGGTGCTCGGGCGACCCGGGATCCCGCTGGATGCCGATTTCTTCGACCTCGGCGGCCACTCGATGCTCGCCGTGCGGGTCCTCGCCGACATCGATCGGCGGATGGGCAGGCAGCTGCGTACCGCGTCGTTCTTCGAGGCGCCGACGATCCGCCGCTTCGCGGCCCTGCTGCGCGAGGACGCCGCGCGCAATGCGCGCAGCTGCGTCGTGACCGTCGAGCCGGGCGACGGCGCGCGCCCGCTGTTCTTCGTGTCCGGATGGGGCGGGCAGCTGATCATCCTCAACGAGCTCGCGAAGGCGCTCGGCCCGAAGCAGACGCTGCACGTGCTCGACACCGGCGCGTTCGGTGCCGACGAGGCCGACCTGTCGATCGAGGGGGTCGCGGCGCGGATGATCGAGGACATGCGCCAGGTGCAGCCGGCGGGGCCGTACCGGCTCGCCGGTTATTCGATGGGCGGAAAGATCGTCCACGAAATCGCCCAGCAGTTGCACCGGCGCGGCGAGACGGTGGCGCTGCTGGCGCTGCTCGACTGCAGCGTGTCGGGCAAGCGGCGGCGGCGCTCGGCGCCGGTGCGCGTACTGCTGCACCTGCGCGAGGCGGTCCGGATGAGCCCGGCGCAGATGCTTGCCTACCTGGCCGGTCGCGCGCGCTGGATGATCAGGCACCTGCGGCCTCGCGAACGCGCGCTGTTCGAGGGCGACGAGGTCGAACAGACGGCGCTCACGCTCGCCATGGAGCGTTCGGCGCGCCGGATGCTCGCGGCCTGGGAGGCCTACCAGCCGCGTCTCTACCCGGGGCGCGTGCTGCTGGTCCGCGCCGAAAGCGACGAGCGCCTGGTCGGTGCGATCGACGACGGCGACCGGACCTTCGGATGGGGCGCGCTCAGCGGCGACGGCGTCGAGGTGCGCAGCATGCATTGCGCCCACAACCGGATGCTGTACGCGCCGCACGCCGCGTCGCTGGCACGGATCCTCGCCGACGCGATCGGTCGCGACGACGTGCCGTCGTCGCAGCCGGTCGCCAACCGCGAACGGGCCGGGGTCGATGCCTGAGGTCTGGGCGGTCGACGTTCCCGCCGAGGTCGCCCGCATGGCCGGCCACGTCGGCCGGCTGACCGCCGACGAGGCCCGACGCGCCGCGCGCTTCCACCGCGACGAGGATCGGCATCGCTTCGTCGTCGCGCGCAGCACCCGACGCGTGCTGTTGGCGAGGCGACTCGGCGTCGACCCCGCGGCGCTGGTCTTCGAAGCGGGGCAGTACGGGAAGCCGAGGCTGCGACCGGACGCCGGGCCGGCGCCCAGCTTCAATTCGAGCCACTCGGGGCGTTGGGTATTGCACGCCATCGCGGACGTCGAGGTCGGCGTCGACGTCGAACGGATCCGCCCCGAATTCGCAAGGCTCGACGACTTCCTGTGGATCCTGTCGCCCGAAGA
>DATGRE010000210.1:0-11107 GCA_035303885.1 Zeimonas sp.
CGGCCGGTTGCCGGCGAGCTCGTCGTAGGGCCAGTTGTGCGTGTACGTGTAGTCGTGGCCCGGACGCTGGGCGCCGCACACCCATGCGCCCCAGAAGAAGAAGGCGGCGAGGTCGCGCAGCTCGTCGTCGTCGGAGATCCAGCCGGCCGGATGGAAGGGCTCGCTGCCTTCGCCGCGGAAGCGCGCGAGCACGAGGCGCTGCAGCTCGCGCGCGGCGTACGCCTGCGCGTCGTCGATGCGCACGATGTTCGTGCTCTCGTCGTAACGATTGCGCCGGATCGTCCGCTGTGCGGTCGCGAGCGCGGAGTCGGCGTCGACGCCGTCGCGCGATGCGTAGTGGTCGCGCAGCGCGATGGCGACGCCGTGCAGCGCATCGGCGGTGAAATCGGGGCCGCGACCGGCGCCGTCGCCGAAGAAGCTGCCGTAGTTCATCAGGCCGTATTTCAGGAATACGGCCTGTCCGCGCACGATCGCGTCGGCCGCGACCTGCGTCCTTCCCTTCTCGTCGACGAAGTCGGCGATCGGCGGCGCATCGTCGTAGGTGCGCACGCCCATGTAGAGCATGCTCGCGACGCCGATCGAGAGCACCAGCGACAGCGGAACCCACCAGCGGCGCCGGTGCATCACGTAGCGGTTCCACAGCCGCCCGAGGCTCATCGCTCGTCCATCGCGTCGATGCCGCTCGTCGCGTCATCGTCGGCGCACGCCTGCCGCCCTGCGACGTCGATCAGCGGCAGCATCGGCGGCAGCGCCGGCGTCTCGACGATCAGCGGCTCGTCCATGCTCAACGCCTCGAGGAAGGCGACGAGATCGCTCTTCTCGGCGGCGCTCAGCCCCAGCGGCTGCAGCAGCGGCGACTTGTTCGGCGCATCGCCGCCGCCGCGGTCGAAGAAGTCGACGACCTCGGCGAGCGTCGCGAAGACGCCGTTGTGCATGTACGGTGCCGTGTAGCGAAGCTCGCGCAGCGACGGCGTGCGAAAGCGCCCGATGTCGTCCGGATCGCGCGTGCGGTAGTAGCGGCCGAGATCCTCGTCGGCGTCGCGATACAGCGCGCGCGGTGCGTCGCGCTGCGCGTTCTGCCAGCGCACGGCGATCTGCACCAGCGGGCTCGAGTCGAACAGCGACTGGCGCGGCACGCCGAGTGCGTGGTACTGCTCGTCGCTGGCGAGCGGTCCATGATGGCAGACGATGCAGCGCGCCTTGCCGTGGAAGAGATCCATGCCGCGCTTCGCCGCCGGCGACAGTGCGCGCTCGTCGCCGGCCACGAAGCGGTCGAAGGGCACCCGCTCCGGGTCGGAGACGATCGTGCGCTCGAATGCGGCGATCGCGCGCCAGGCGTCGTCGAGCCGCGGCCATTCGGTGCCGAACACGTCGCGGAAGCGGTCGACGTACTCGGGAATCAGCCGCAGGCGCATCTCGACGAGGACCGGCTTGCCGTTGCCCTCGACCGGCGCCTGCATCGCCGAGCGCGCCTGCACCTCGAGGCTGTCGAGCGTGCCGTCCCACATCAGTCGCCGGAAGTGCGCGGCGTTGAGCACGGTGGGGTTGTTTCGCCACAGCCGATGGCCGGGATAGCCGGGCGCGAGCGGCTCGTGATGCGCCCAGCCGTGCTGCGCGATGTGACAGGACGCGCACGAAGTCGACGCGTCGCCCGATAGCCGCGGATCGAAGAACAGCAGTCGGCCGAGCTCGATCTTTTCCGGTGACATCGGGTTGTCGGCCGGGATCGTGACGGGCGGCAGCGGCGCGAGCGGCGCAACGTCCCGTTGCGGGGAAGGGCGAAGGGAGACGGGGGAACGGGAAACGTCCGCGGAGGAAAACGTCGCGCCGAGAACGGCGGAGACCATCGCGGCGCCGGCGAGGGTCGATGCGGCCGCGACGACGAAGACGGCGACGACCGTCGCGAAGCGGCGCGGCTTCATCGACCCGCTCCGGCCGTCGTCGCGTAGTCGTCGACGGGAGGTGCGTCCTCCATCGGCAGCGGCGGCGACAGCGCCTCGAGAAATGCGAGCAGCGCGGCCCGCTCGCGCTCGTCGAGCCCGAGCGGGCGCAGCTCGCTGGCACGTCCGCCGCCGCGGTCGTAGAACGCGATGACCTGCGCGAGCGTGGCGAAGACGCCGTTGTGCATGTAGGGCGCGGTGTGCGCGACGCCGCGCAGCGTCGGCGTCGCGAAGCGCCCGCGGTCCGACACGCGTCCGGTCCACGCTTGCGCGCCGGTGTCGGTGCGCTCGGTCATCGGGTCGCGCGCCCCGTGGATCGCGTGATGCCGCAGCAGGCTCGCCGTGCGTTCCGGATCGCGAAGGATCGCCGGGTTCTCGGGCACCCCCAGCCGGTGCAGCCGTCCGTCGGAGAACGCCGCGCCCGAATGGCAGCCGGAGCAGCCCGCCTTGCCGGTGAACAGCCGCAGGCCTTCGCGCGCCTGCTCGGACAATGCGCCGGCGTCTCCGGCGAGCGCGCGATCGGCCGCGGTCTCCTCGTTGCCGTGCGCTGCGGTGTATGTGGCGAGGGCCTCGACGACGCCGTCGAAGTCCGGCGTGCGTCGTTCGCCGTACGCGCGTCGCCACGCGTCGAGCAGGCCGGGCAGCTGCCGGACGCGTTCGACGATGATCTGCGGATCGCCGTTCATCGTGACCGCGGAGGTGAGCATCTCGACGACCACGTCGGCAAGGCGATCGGCCGGATGGCGTCCGTCCCACATCAGCCGCGACTTCATCGAGATCGCGAGCAGCGAAGGCGTGTTGCGGAAGTGCCCGGAACGGTTGTAGCCGCGCGAAAGCGGCTCGCCGTCGGCGAAGCCCTTGTGCGGCGCGTGGCAGCTCGCGCAGCTGCGGCTGCCGTCGCCGGACAGGCGCGATTCGAAGAAGAGCGCGCGGCCAAGAGCGATGCGCTCCGCGGTTCGCGCGGGCGGTTCCGACGGCGTCGTCTGCGAGGGCGCCGAGATCGCGATGCCCGTTGCGCACAGCGCGGCGAGCACCGTCGTGCGAACGGCCGTGCGCCGCTTCACGTGCGCATCTCCTCGCCGGGCCGAGGCAGCTGCCGCGGTACGAGTCGGACACGTGCGGGGCGGACGTTCGCGAAGCGCACGTTCGCGAAGCGCAGCGCGTGCAAAGGTGCGGGCCGTCTGCCGCGGGCGCGCAGGTGCGCAGCCCCCCGCTTCGCGGGGGGTGCCCTGCGATGCTCGCAGCGCCGGCTGGCGCCGCGTAACTCGCTGCGCGTGCTGCGCACGCTCCGCTCGAACAGACGCGGCGGGTATGAAGTTGACGCGCGCTGCGCGCGCGCGCCGGCGCTGCTGCGCTTCTCGCCTGCGCACAAGCGCGCCCGCGGCAGACGGCCCGCACCTTTGCAGGCGATGTCGTGGTTTGTGCGAGGAATGCCTTTGCCGACGTTTCGCGTGCCGGAAGCGTGGTTCGCTGCCGACGGCTGCGGACGCGACGACTGGCGAACGACGGACTCCATCTCCTGCATGTCCGTCAACGCACGTGGCGATCGCCGCGGTAGTCCACCATCGGCGCGTCCTGCCGGATCGCCGCGCACGCCCGCTTCCAGGTGAGCACTTCCTCGAGCAGCCGCGCTTCCTCGATCGCCGTCAGCTGCCGTCCTTCGGGCGGCATCCGGATGAAGAAGTTGCGCCCCAGGTTCGAGTGGTAGAACTCGCCGCGCAGCGGACCGCGGTCGTGCTCGCGCGTCTTCGGTGCCGGGTGGCATCCCATGCAGTTCAGCGCGTAGAGCGTCGCCGCCGACGAACCGACGGCGCGCTCCTGCGCAGCCGACGACCCCGCTACGACGAAGGTCGCGAGCGCGCCGGCGGCGAGGAAGGCGCCGGCGCGCCCGTGACGCGCGACGCGGCCGCGCGTTGCGGACTCGGGAACCCGGTCGGGCCCGCCGAGCGCGTTCAGTACGCCACGCACACCGACTTCGTCTCCGTGTAGGCGTCGATCATCGCGCGTCCGTGCTCGCGCCCGGTGCCCGACTCCTTGTAGCCGCCGAAGGGCATGTTCGGATCGACCATGTTGTGGCAGTTCAGCCAGACGGTGCCGGCCTTGATCTTCGGGATCAGCCGGTATGCCTTGGTCAGGTCGTTCGTCCAGATGCTCGCGCCCAGCCCGTAGCGCGACTCGTTGGCGCGGCGCGCGACCTCGTCGAGATCGTCGAAGGGCATCGCGACGACGACCGGGCCGAAGATCTCCTCGCGCGAGATCGTCAGATCCTTGCCCGACGGGTTCGAGAACACGGTGGGGTGGACGAAGTAGCCGGCGCCCGGCGCCGCACCGCCACCGGCCAGGCACTCGGCACCTTCGCTCTTGCCGGTCTCGATGTAGCGCACGACGCGGTCGCGGTGATGCGCCGACACCATCGGCCCCATCTGCGCGGTCTCGTCGAAGCCGGCGCCGAGCTTCGTCGCCTTCGCCGCGGCGGCCAGTCCGGCGACGACCTCGTCGTAGCGCGTGCGATGCACGAACAGGCGCGACCCGGCCGTGCACACCTGCCCGTGGTTGAAGAAGATCGCGCCGGCGGCACCGGCGATCGCCGTCGCCGGATCGGCGTCCTCGAGCACGATCACCGGACTCTTGCCGCCGAGCTCGAGCGTGACGCGCTTCATGTCGTCCATGCAGTTGCGGCCGATCGTCTTGCCGACCTCGGTCGAGCCGGTGAACGTGACCTTGTCGATGCCCGGATGGCGTACGAGCGCGGCGCCGGCGCTTTCGCCGTAGCCGGTGACGACGTTCACCGTGCCCGCCGGGAAGCCGGCTTCCATGACCAGCTCGGCCAGGCGCAGCGCCGTGAGCGGCGTTTCCTCGGCGGGCTTGAGCACGACCGTGCAGCCGCAGGCGAGCGCCGGCGCGATCTTCCACATCGCCATCAGCAGCGGGAAGTTCCACGGGACGATCGCGCCGACGACGCCGACCGCCTCGCGCCGCGTCATGGCCGTGTACTTGACGCCGGGCGGGAAGGGGATCGACACGTCGAGCGTGGAGCCTTCGATCTTCGTCGCCCAGCCGGCCATGTAGCGGACCCATTGCGCATTCGCGCCGACCTCGAGCATGCGCGAGAACATCAGCAGCTTGCCGTTGTTCAGCGTTTCGAGGCGCGCGAGCTCCTCGCCGTTCTTCTCGATCAGGTCGGCCAGGCGCAGCATCAGCAGCTCACGCTGCGCCGGCAGCATGTCCTGCCATTCGGCGGATTCGAAGGTGGCGCGGGCCGAACGTACGGCGGCGTCGACGTCCTCGGCCTGTGCGTCGGGCACGCGGGCGATCTCCTCGCCGGTGCTCGGGTCGTAGACGGGCAGCGTCTTGCCCGAGCGTGCCTCGACCCACTGGCCGCCGATGAACATCTTGCGGCGGATCGCCCCGAGCTCGGGACGTTCGGTGGATACGTTCATGTTCATCGATGTCTCCTCTTCGACCTTCGTGCGGGGAAAAATCAGGGTTGAGGCGGCTCGACGCCCGCCAGACCGAACAGCAGCGGCTTGCCGTGCGCGACGAGTGCCGCGGTGTACGCATGGCGCGTCGGCCGGATCTCGGTGCGCACCGTCGCGCCGCCGTCGCTGCTCTCGAGCACGGCACCGCCCAGTCCGACGAGAACGAGGCGCCCGTCGGGCAGCGAAACGGCCGACGTGATCGGGTTCTCGGTGTCGGTCTCCGTGCGGCGCCACGACTGCCCATCGTCGACGCTACGCAGCAGCGCGCCGCTCATGCCCCACAGCAGCAGCGAGCCGTCGGGTGCAGCCATGCCGCCCCACAGCGACCCGCCGTACGGAACTTCGACCCGCTCGAAGCGCTCGCCGTCGTCGGAGCGGAAGACGCTCCCCATCTCGGCAGCGATCCACGTCGCGCCGCGCGCGTCGGAGAAGACCTGGTACAGATGCACGTCGTCGTCGCTGACGGTGATGCGTTGCCAGGTCGCGCCGCCGTCGTCGGTTCGCAGCGCGAAGCCGAAGGCACCGACGATGAGCCCGTGGCGCAGGTCGTCGAAATGCACCGAGAACAGCACGACGTCGTCGCCTGCGCCGTGCTGCACGGTCCAGTTCTCGCCGGCGTCGTCGGTTGCGAGCACGATGCCGCCGTGGCCGACCGCCCAGCCGTGGCGCTCGTCGACGAAATCGAGCGCGGTCAGCGTGACGCGCGTCGGTACCGATCGCGCCTGGCGCCAGCTGCGACCGTCGTCGTCCGAGAGCAGGATCGTCCCGAAGTCGCCCGCCGCGACGAGCCGCGTGCCGGCGCGCTCGGCCGCGAGCAGCGGCGCGTGCTCGGGGTGGCGCACCTTCTGCGCCTGCACGGCCGGCTGCGCGGGCGAGCCCGAAGCCGTGGCCGCCTTCGCGACGCCGTCGATCGGGTCGTCGCCGGCGAGACCCGAGGCAGCGAGCAGCTGCGCGGCACACAGCGCCGTGAGCAGTCGGAGAGCGGCTCGTTTCACGATTCGCCTGCCTGTTCGGGGTCGTGGGGATAGGCGCTCGCGAACGCCTGCGCGCGTGCGCCTTCCGCCGCTTCCTCGTCGATGCCGAGCGCCGTGCACAGCCGCTGCAGCAGATCGAGCTCGAAGGCGGCGAGCCGGCCGTCGCTGTAGACGACCTCCCACAGCATGCGCAGCACCTCGACGCGTTCGGCCTCGTCGAAGCTCTGGCGCACCGTGTGCGCGAAGATCCAGTCGTCGAGGTTCTGCGCGTAGCGCGCCTCCGCCTGCTCGACCAGGCTGCGGGTTTCGTCCTCGGCGAGGCCGAAGCGCTCGCGCAGCAGCCGCTGGACGACCGCGCGTTCGCTGCTGCCGGCGTGGCGGTCGATGTGGGCGGCTTCGACGAGCAGCGCCGCCACGGCGATCTCCCGGCGCTCGCGGGCCGCGACGGCGGACGGCGGAGCGCTCGGTTCCTTCGAGAGGCGGACGATCAGGCGTTCGAACACGTATGCACCCCGGGACGCTGCGGCGCGGTCAGTGGACGAGGAAGGGCGCGCGCACCGGGCGGCGCCGCGGGATCAGCACGTCGAGCGTGACGGCGATCGCCGGCAGCAGCGTGATCGCCATGAACATGTTCACCATGAACATGAAGGTCAGCAGCATGCCCATATCGGCCTGGAACTTCAGCGTCGAGAACGACCAGGTGGCCACGCCCACCGACAGCGTGATCGCCGTGAAGACGGTCGCGTTGCCGGTCTCCATCAGCGCCTGCCGGAACGAGATCGCGATGTTCTCGCCGTGCGCCAGGTGAAGCTGCAGACGGTTGTAGATGTAGAACGCGTAGTCGACGCCGATGCCGACCGCGAGCACCATCACCGGAAGCGTCGCCACCGTGAGCCCGATGTCGAGCGCCTTCATGAACCAGTAGCCGAGGAAGGTCGCGAGCGTGAGCGGAACGCAGCAGGCGAGCATCGCGCGCCAGTCGCGGTACGTGAAGAACACGAGCGCGACGATCGTCAGGTAGACGTAGAGCATCATCGGCAGCTCGGTCGTCTCGAGCACTTCGTTGGTGGCCGCTTGCACGCCGACGTTGCCGCTGGCGAGCCGCATCGTCACGCCGGGCATCCGCTCGGACTCGCGGAACGCGTGTACGGCGGCGATCACCTCCTTGACCGTCGTCGCCTTGTGGTCGGTGAGGAAGATGTTCACCGGCAGCACCGTGCAACCGGGGTTGAAGAGCCCGGTTCCTTCCGGGATCAGGCCCACCGAGTTCGCGAGCGAGCGCTCGTCGGCCGCGAGCGCGGTCCATTTCGGGTGGCCCTCGTTCGTTCCCGCGTAGGCCTGCTTGGCGAGCTGGGCGACCGAAGCGACCGAGATCACCCCGGGTGTGTTCTGCATCTGCCAGGCGAACTGGTCGATGTGCATCATCACCGGCTGCTGGTAGCAGCCGTCCTTCGGCGCCTGGAAGACGACCGTGAGAACGTCGAGGCCGAGGTCGAAGCTCGCGACGATCGACGCGGAGTCCTGGTTGAAGCGCGAGTCCGCGCGCAGCTCCGGAGCGCCCGACAGCAGGTGGCCGACGTGCCGGTGCTGGCTCTGCTGGAACGCGACGGCGAAGAGCAGCGCGCCGACGAGCGTTCCGACGAGCGCGTGGCGCGGCTTCGCGATGCCGCCGAGCCACGCCATCACGCGCTCGCGCCGTGCGCGCAGCCGCTTCATGCGCGCGATGTAGGCGTCGCCGAAATGCAGGTACGACGCCGAGATCGGCAGCATCACCAGGTTGGTGACGATCTTGTAGGCGACGCCGATCGATGCGGTGATGCCGAGCTCGCGGATCATCGGGATCGGGATCAGCGTGAGCGTGGCGAAGCCGACGAACGCGGTGACCAGCGCCATCGATCCGGGGATCAGCAGCCCTGTGAACGCGCGTCGGGACGCCGTGTCGCTGTCGGCGCCGGCGCAGGTTTCCTTGACGATGTAGTTGATCTGCTGCACGCCATGCGAGACGCCGATTGCGAAGACGAGAAAGGGCACGAGCACGGCGAGCGGATCGAGCCCGTAGCCGAGCAGCCGCAGCGTGCCGAACTGCCAGACCACCGAGACCAGCGAGCAGCCGAGCGTGATCAGCGTCAGCGGCCAGGAACGGCAGTAGACCCACACCGAGAGCGCGGTGAGCGCGAAGGCGAGCGCGAAGAAGCGCACGACGCTGGTCGCGCCGTCGGCGATGTCGCCGACCTGCTTGGCGAAGCCGATGATCTGGATCTCGTAGCCGGCGTCCTCGTGGCGCGCGCGCACCTCCTGCTCGATGCGCGACGCGAAATCGAGGTAGTCGAGCTTGCGCCCGGTGGAGCGGTCGGTCTCGAGCAGGTCGGCGACGACCATCGCGCCGGCGTTGTCGGTGGAGACGAGCGTGCCGATGTATCCGCCGGCCAGCGCGTTCTGCCGGATGCGCTCGATGCGACCGCCGTCGAGCCGGTCGGGCGTGATGTCCCCGCCGATGACGTCCTCGGCCTTGAATCCCTCCTCGGTGACGCCGAGCACGCGCGTGTTCGGCGTCCAAAGCGAAGTCACGGTGCGCCGGTCGATGCCCGGCAGGAACATCACCGACTGCGTGACGTCGTAGAGCTTGCGCAGCCCCGGCGCGCTCCAGATCTCGCCGTCGCGCGCGCGCACGACGACGATGATCCGGTTCGCGCCGAAGACCTCGTCACGGAACTCGAAGAAGGTACGGATGTACTCGTGATGCTGCGGCAGCTGCTTGTCGAAGCCGGCATCCATCTGCAGCCGGCTCGCGAACACCCCCATCACCACGGTGAACACCGCGAGCAGCGCGAGCACCAGGCCCCGACGGGCGAACAGCAGGCGCTGAAGACGTTCGACGCTGCGGGCGATCATCGGGTGCCACCGTGGAGCTGGGGTCGGTTGCGCGGGAAGCGGGGGTCAGAACGAGACCGAAGTGACCACCGACAGGAAGTCGCGGTCCTTCATCAGGTTGTTGCCGCCACCGCCCCAGAAGCGCGTGTAGGCGATGCCGGCCTTCCACTTGTCGGAGCGGTTGAAGTTCAGCGACACCGTCGCCGCCTTGCGACCGTCGACGAAGGGCACGGCGTTGGGCGACGTTCCCTTGAAGTCCCAGGCGACGTCGAGCTGCGGCATCACGTTCCATCCGCTGTCGGCGACGTTCGCGTAGGTGAGCCCGGTGGAGAAGACGAGGCCGGCCGAGGTCTTGTCGGGCAGCGTGTAGTCGGTGAGCAGGTAGGGGATGCGGCCCGAGCGGTCGAGGCTCGGGTAGTGCGTGACGGCGACCTCGCCGAGGAAGTAGCCTTCCTCCGCGCCGATCGCGCCGATCATGCCGCCCATGTCCTGCGGCGAGAACAGCTTGAAGCCGGTGAGGTGCGCCTGCCACTTCTTCTCGGTGACGAAGCCGCGTACGGTCCCCTGCTCGAAGACCGAGAACGGCCCGACGAGCGGGACCGTGGCATCGATGCCGACGCTGTCCTTCGGCCGGTACGAAAGCTCGGCGCCGACCGCCCAGGTGCCGATGCGCGTGTTGGCCGAGATGCCGAACACGTTGCGGTTCTCGCCGTAGTCGACGAAGTACGCCAGTCCGGCGACGTTCGTCGTGTGCATGGCCGGGTCGAAGTTGAAGCCGACGAACGGCAGCTTGTCGTGGTAGCGGATCCAGTACACGCCCCACTCGGTGTCGGAGTCCTCCGGGATCCAGCGCGTGGCCAGCCCGAACTGCCCGGAGTCCTTCGGCTCGTTCGTCGCGAGCGGATGGACCAGCGTCGGCAGCGCTTCGCCGGCCACCGGGATTGTCGCCGTTCCGGCGGCGAGCTCGGCGAGCGTGAAACGCTGTCCGGTGGTCGGGTTGATCGTGCCGATGTCGCCGACGGTGCCGGGCGGCAGGCCGAGCGTCGTCGAGTTGACGAACGCGTTGCGCCCACCCTTGCCGATCACGTCGGTGATCGAGAAGAAGGTGCCGACCGGGTCGAAGGTAAACGCGTTCCAGCGGAACTGGTAGTAGCCCTCGATGCTCAGCCCTTCGGCGATGTTCGCGTTCAGCGAGATCATCGGCGCGGGCTTGAAGATCTCCTTCAGCTGCGTGCCGGGGACGTGGAAGTTCTGCAGGTTGATCGCGTTCGTGACGTTCACGCCGCCGTAGATGAAGATGTCCTCGCCCCAGCTGATCACCTGGTTGCCGAACTTGACCCTCGCCGGGCGGCCGGCGATCTCGAAGTCCTTCGCGATCCACGCATCGAGCCACGTGAGCTTGTCGACCGCCACCGAGCGCGCGGCCGGATCGAGCGGCGTGCGCTGCGTGTCGTCGACCTGCCAGTCCTTGAACCAGGTCGCGCGCAGCATGCCGCTCCACTGGTTCGGGAAATGCAGCAGCAGCTCGTGCGTTCCCTTCAGCGCCGCCGAGACGATGTCGCCCTTGTCGTAATTCAGGTTGCCGTCGTCGGCCTGCAGGTAGTTGAAGTCGGGATTAGCGAACGCGGTGTCGATGCCGTAGAAGCCCTGCATCCGTCGCTCGAGCTGGCTCGTCGTCGGCACGTCGCCGCCGTTGTCGTTGCCGATGATGCTGCGATCGGGGTTCTCCATCCGGCGGATGAAGCCGAACGACACCGTGGAGTCGAAGCTGCCCCGCACCCACTCGTTCTGGAACTTGAACGCATGCGCCGGACCGCTCGCCGTCGCCACCGCCATCGTCGCG
>DATGRE010000211.1:0-3210 GCA_035303885.1 Zeimonas sp.
TGGGCGGCACCGGGCGCCTGTACGGGGCGATCGTCGGCGTGCCGCTGTACATGCTGCTCGAGGACCGGCTCGCGAAGATCAGTCCCGAGTTCTGGTCCTTCGGCATCGGGCTGCTGCTGATCGTCGTCGTGCTGTTCTTTCGCGGCGGCCTGGTCGCGTCGATGCAGGCGCTGGTGCGAAGGTCGCACGGCGGCGGGCATGACGCGGGGGTCGTGGAGAAGATCCGCGGGCAACGGGAGCCGGAGCGGTGATGCTCGAGGCGCAGGGCCTGCGCAAGGCCTTCGGATCGCTCGTCGTCACCGACGGCGTGGATCTCGCGCTCGACCAGGGCGCGCGGCACGCGCTGATCGGCCCGAACGGTGCGGGCAAGACGACGCTGGTGAACCTGCTGGCGGGCGCGTTCGCGCCCGACGCCGGCACGATCCGCCTGCGCGGGCGCGACGTCACGCGCCTCGCTCCGGCGCAACGGGTGCGTCGCGGCATGGCGCGCACCTTCCAGATCAATCGGCTCTTCGAGCAGCTCAGCGTGTTCGACAACGTCGCGCTCGCGGTCGCCGAGCGCTGCGGCGCGGCCCGTTCGCTGTGGCGTTCGCTGTCGGCGCGAACCGAGATCGTCGTGCGCGTCGGCGAGCTGCTCGACGCCTTCGGACTATGCGACGTGGCCGACGAGCCGGTCGTGCAACTGCCCTACGGCCTGCAGCGCCTGCTCGAGATCGCCTTGGCGCTCGCCGGCGAGCCGCGCCTGCTGCTGCTCGACGAGCCGGCGGCCGGCGTTCCGTCGGCCGAGACGCAGCGCATCCTCGACGTGCTCGACGCGCTCGACCCCCGCATCGCCGTGCTGATCATCGAGCACGACATGGATCTCGTCTTCCGCTTCGCGCGCGAGATCACCGTGCTCGTCGACGGCCGCGTGTACGCGCGCGGCACGCCCGAGGAGATCGCGGCGCACGAAGGCGTCAATGCCGTGTATCTCGGCGCCGCCGCGCCCGCTGCGCATGGATAGGCCGCTGCTGACGCTGCAGGGCGTCTGGTCGGGCTACGGGCGCACGACCGTGCTCGAGGGCGTCGACCTCGCCGTCGCGCCGCGCGAGGCGGTCGCGATCATCGGGCGCAACGGCGCCGGCAAGACGACGCTGCTCGAGACCGTGATGGGGCACCTGCCGCTCGCGCGCGGCGCGATGCGCTTGCGCGACGCCGACCTCGCGAGCGTGCCGGCCCACGCGCGCGCGGCGCTCGGCATCGCGTACGTGCCGCAGCAGCGGGAGATCTTTCCGTCGCTGTCGGTGCTCGAGAACCTGCGGATCGCGTCTCGCCCGGGCGAGTGGACCGTCGCGCGCGCGTTCGAGCGCTTCCCGCGCCTGGCCGAGCGCGCGTCGAGCGGCGGCGCGCAGCTCTCCGGCGGCGAGCAGCAGATGCTCGCGATCGCTCGCGCGCTCGTCGCCAACCCCGACCTGCTGCTGATGGACGAGCCCTCCGAAGGCCTCGCGCCGGTCCTCGTCGCCGAGCTCGCGCGCGTGCTCGAGGCGATCCGCGCCGAGTGCTCGATGGCGATCGTGCTCGTCGAGCAGAAGACCGCGGTCGCGTTCGCGCTCGCGCCGCGCTGTGTCGTGCTCGACCGAGGCCGGGTCGTGTACGACGGGCCGAGCGAGACGCTGCGCACCGACGACGAGCGGCTCGCGCGGCTGGCCGGCGTCAAAGGCAGGGAAACGACCGTGCGCGGCTGATCGATCGCGAAGGTCGATCGATCCTGATGGCGGATCGATCCCGACGACGGATCACTGCCCGGTGACGCGCCAGACGACATTGCCGACGTCGTCCGCCACGAGAAGCGCTCCGCGTGTGTCGATGGCCACACCGACCGGCCGTCCCTGCGCCTGTCCGGCTGCGTTGCGAAATCCGGTGAGCACGTCGACCGACATGCCCGACGGCCTGCCGTCGCGAAACGGTACGAAGACGATTTTGTAGCCGGCCGGCGGTCGGCGGTTCCGCGAGCCGTGCGATCGTCACGCGTAAAAAAGGCGGCCGCCTTTGCCGGCAGCCGCCCGTGTTTGCCGAAGCGCCTCGCGTTCAGGAGCGCGGGGACGCGCTCGCGGTCTGCTGCGACGCCGGCGGCTCGCTCGTCTGCGAACGCGGTGCCGTGCTGGCGCGTTGCCAGGCCGGGTCGTTGAAGTCCGGCCACTGGCTCTTGGCGAAGGCGTGCGACAGGTCGATGCGGTCGGGCGAGCTCTGGATGACCAGCTCGTCGTGCTTGTCGCCGCGCAGCGCGAAGCTCGACAGCGGAATCGCGACGAGCTTGCCGTCGGCCTGCTCGTTCCAGTCGTCGTCGAAATCGACAATCGCGTATCCGATGCGCCCGCTCGACGCGTCGACGATCAGGTCTTCGACTTCGCCGGCTTCCTTGCCCTGCGCGTCGTCGAAGTTCTTGCCGATCAGCTCGCTTGCGCGAATCGTCGCGCCGGCCGTCGTGCCGTCGCTGCGTGTGCTCGCGCCGTAGTACTGGTCGATCCGGCCGGTGTATTCGCGATCGGAGAAGTCGGGCCATTCCTTCTGCCCGAAGCCGGGCGCGTTCTCCAGCTTCTCCTTGTCGACGTCGAGCACGAGCTTGTCGTCGTCACCGCTCTTCGTCCGGACCATCGACATCGGATAGGCGAACAGCTTGTCGCCGATGCCGAGGATTCCGCCGTGCGACAGGACGACATAGCGAACCTGCTCGTTCTGCAGGTCGACCACCATGTCCTTGATGTCGCCGAGGTTCTCGCCGCTGGGGTTCTCGACTTTCGCGCCGATGACCTTGCTCGCGCGAAGCGCGTGCGGTTGCGAGGACGACGCGCTGCCCGCGTCGGCACGCGTGCGATCGGTGCCGGAGGCGCCCGCCTGCGGGCGATCGGACGAGGATGCCTGCGAATCCTGCGTTCCCGTTCCGGACGCCGCGCTCGCCGGCGGCGTGGCCGTGTTCGTCGAGCCGCCCGCGCGCGCCGAGGTGTCACCCGAGGCCGAGCCGCCGCGGTTCGCGCTCGAACTCATCGCCTGCCCCTGGTCCGAAGACGAGGACTGCGTGTTCGTGCTGGGCGACGTGCGTGTGTTCGTGTCTGCGGCGCTCGACGATCCGCCCATCGACGACGAGGCGCCGCCGCTCGTGCTCGCGTCGCCGCTCGGGGCGTTCGCCGACGGCGCGGTGCTCTGCGTGCCGGAAGCGTGATCGCCGCTGCC
>DATGRE010000212.1:0-3147 GCA_035303885.1 Zeimonas sp.
GTCCTTCATCCGCAGCAGGATGTTGGTGGTTTCGTTGAGTGCCCCCTCGGCGGTCTGCAGCATCGAGATGCCGTTCTGGGTGTTGCGCATCGCCACGGCCATGCCGCGCGTTTGCGCATTCAGCCGGGTGGCGATCTGCAGACCGGCGGCATCGTCCATCGCCGAGTTGACGCGATAGCCGGTCGACAGGCGGCTCATCGAGGTGGCCAGGGACTTCTGCGTGCCGCCGATCGAGTTCTGGGCGGACAACGCGGCAGCGTTGGTGTGCAGGCTCAGCATGGTCGCTCCTGAGGTTCGGTGGTGGGAGCACATGTGGGTTGTGCGCCCTCGAGCTCACTAGGCGACCGGGTAGACGGGGTCATTAAGTGACCGGCATCACGGCATGATGCAGGGTGCCGCCCGGGTTCGGATCGGCACGCCGGTTGCGGACGCGCGGATCGGCGGGGAATCCCGTCCGTTCGTTGCCGGAAGCCTTGATCTCATGACGATCGACGACGAAGCGCAGCTTCCGCTCTTCGACCCCGGCCCGCCGGCCGGTCATCTGCCGCCGGGACTCGAGTACGAGCGCGAGTTCCTCTCGCGCGACGACGAGAGCGAGCTGATCGAGACCATCCGCACGCTTCCGCTGGCGCCGGCTCGCTACCGGAGCTACCGCGCGCGACGACGGGTCATGAGCTACGGCGGGCATTTCGACTACGACGCGAACCGGCTCGAACCCTCGCCCGCGCTCGTGGCGGAGCTGCACCCGCTGCGCGACCGCGTCGCGCGCTGGCTCGGCGTCGCTTCCGATGCGCTCGTGCACGTGCTCGTCGCCGAATACGCGCCGGGAACCCCGCTCGGCTGGCACCGCGACGTGCCCGATTTCGAGGACGTCGTCGGCGTCTCGCTCGGGGGAGAAGCGACGATGCGCTTTCGACCCTACCCGCCGGTGCAGCCGAAGCGCGCCGATGTCGTGCGGCTGACGCTCGAGCCGCGCTCGATCTACCTCCTGCAGGGCGTCGCCCGCTGGCGCTGGCAGCACAGCGTCGCGCCGACGAAGTCGCTGCGCTGGTCGATCACGTTCCGCACCGCGCGAAGGCACCGCGCAGGTGCATAGCGGGCATCGGGCGGCCGGACCCGCCGATCACCTGGCGATCTCGAGGGCGACCTTCGCGATCGTCGGGTGTGGACGGAGTGCGCGGCGTCTCAGGTGACGGTGTGGATGCTGGCCGCAGCCCGAGAACCAGCCGCGCACGCGCGATGGCGAGCCGCGCACGCGCGACGGACGAAAAAACGACGAAGCCCGCACGATGCGGGCTTCGTCGTCGTATTTGGCTCCCCGACCTGGGCTCGAACCAGGGACCTGCGGATTAACAGTCCGTCGCTCTACCGACTGAGCTATCGGGGAAGAACCCACGATTATAGCGAAGTTCGAGACGATCAGGCGCCAGTTCGGTCCTTGATCACCTCCGCCATCGCCTTCGCCACGTAGTCGATGTTGCGGCTGTTCAGCGCCGCCAGGCAGATCCGGCCGGTCGCGACCGCGTAGATGCCGAAATCCTCGCGCAGCCGCTCGACCTGCTCGGGCGTGAGCCCCGAGTACGAGAACATACCGCGCTGGCGCTCGACGAAGGAGAAGTCCTGCTCGACGCCGTTCTCGCGCAGCCGCTGCACGAGTCCGGTGCGCATCGCGCGGATCCGCTCGCGCATGCCCGCGAGCTCGCGTTCCCACAGCGCGCGCAGCTCGGGCGTCGTCAGCACCGTGGCGACGATCGCCGCGCCGTGCGTCGGCGGATTCGAGTAGTTGGTGCGGATCACCCGCTTGACCTGGCTCGTCACGCGCGCGGCCTCGTCGCGGTCGCCGGTGACGATCGACAGTGCGCCGACCCGTTCGCCGTACAGCGAGAACGATTTCGAGAACGAGCTCGACACGAAGAAGGGCAGGCCGGACGCGGCGAACTTGCGCACGGCCACGGCATCTTCGTCGATGCCGTCGGCGAAGCCCTGATACGCCAGGTCGAGGAATGCGACCAGATCTCGTTCGTGCACGGCGCCGATGACTTCGTCCCACTGCGCCTCGTCCAGGTCCACTCCGGTGGGGTTGTGGCAGCAGGCGTGCAGCACGACGATCGACCCCGCGGGAAGGCCGTGCAGCGTCTCGAGCATCTCGGCGAAACGGATGCCGTGGGTCGCCGGATCGTAGTACGGGTAGCTGCGCACGCCGAGGCCGGCCGCCTCGAACAGCGCGCGGTGGTTCTCCCAGCTGGGGTCGCTGATCCAGACGCCGGCCTGCGGGTTCAGGCGCTTCAGGAAGTCGGCGCCGACCCGCAGGGCCCCGGTGCCACCGAGCGCCTCGAAGGTGGCGACGCGCCCTTCGGCCAGCAGCGGCGACTCGGCGCCGAACAGCAGCTGCTGGACCGCCTGGTTGTACGCGCCGAAGCCCTCGATCGGCAGGTATCCGCGCGCCGGGGCGGACTCGATGCGCGCGGCCTCGGCGCGGCGAACCGCCTCGAGCAGCGGGATGCGGCCGCTGTCGTCGTAGTAGATCCCCACGCCGAGATTCACCTTGTCGGGGCGCGGATCGGCGTTGAAGGCTTCGGTCAGGCCGAGAATGGGATCCCTCGGCGCCATTTCGACGGCCGAAAACATCGACGAACTCATCGCGGTGGGAACTCTCGCAGTGGGGGATGGGGACGCGCGCCGCTCGGTGCGCTGCAACAATCCGGGACGCGCGAGGCTGGATTTTTGGGGACGCGAAGGCGATAATGTCGGTTTGCCGCAGGCACCGGAAGGCGCAGCAGCAGGCCGACTTTGGCGCCCCGATCCGAATCGGGGGCCGGCGCATCGCACGCGGAGCTGCGTCTTGTGCGATGCAACGGAAAACGCCTCGCCGCCCGCTGCGGCACTGCGGGACAACCCTCTAAAACAGTGTAGCACGCTGCCGATTTCGCGCCGATCCGGACCCCATAGCGCATGACCGAACCCGCGCCCGCGCCGGCGCTCCTCCGTTTCCCGGGCAGCCCTTTCCAGCTGCACCAGCCGTTTCCGCCCGCCGGCGACCAGCCGGAGGCGATCGATCGGCTGGTCGAGGGCGTGCGCGACGGACTGAGCTTCCAGACGCTGCTCGGCGTCACCGGGTCGGGCAAGACCTACACGATGGCCAACGTC
>DATGRE010000213.1:0-6266 GCA_035303885.1 Zeimonas sp.
GGCTGCTGATCCAGACCGGCAGCCGCGATGCCGTCGCCGGCGGGTACGCGATCGGTGCGGTCCTGATGATCGTCGCCGGACTGCTCGCGTGGCGCTTTGGCGTCGACGCCGAGCGCAAGCCGCTCGAGGCGGTGGCGACGCCGCTTGGCGCGGTGGACGACGGTTCCGCGTCGGCCGCCGCCGCGTCGCGAAAACGGACGCGCGGTCGCTGAGTTTCGGACGGACGCGAGCGGAACGTTTCCGGGGGCGCAAGACCGTTCCCGGGGCGCGAAACCGATGCGTGCGGGAGGTCGGCATCCCCGCGTCGTGCGGCGGTGCGCGAACCCTGTGCTAGTCTGCCCGCGCCCCTTCCCCGAGTGCGCCTGCCGATCGAATGCCCCGCAGCGGCGTCTGCCGGTACGAGTACACCCACGCGGGCAGCCGGCTGCGGCTGTCCGGCAGCTGGCGCATTCCGGCATTGCGCGAGATCGCCGCTTCGCTGGCGGGCTGCGTTCCGCGCAGCGGGATCGCCTCGCCCGTCGTCGTCGACGGGTCCGAGCTGGAGGCCATCGACACCTCGGGCGCGCTCGTCCTGTGGCAGCGCCTGACGAGTGCGGGCGCCGATCCCGCCGCGGTCGAGCTGACGGGTTTCGCCGACGCGCAGCGCGGGATCGTCGAGCTCGTCCGTGCGCGTCTCGACGAAGTGATCGAGAGGCCCGCGAGCGACGACGAAGGCGCCGCGCGAGGCGCCGACGCCGCCCGCGCGCCGGCGGTCGCGCAGGTCGCGTCCGGACGTCCTCCTCCCGCCGACCCCGTGCGCGCCGTGGGCGAGGCCGTGCTCACGTCGTGGCGGCTCGTTCTCGGCAGCGTCGAATGGCTCGGCCGCATCGTCGTCGCGCTGGCGCAGGTCGCAGGGCGTCCGGCGCGCCTGCGCGTGCGCGAGCTGTTCGTGCAGCTCGCGCAGGTCTGCGTCTCGGCGATCCCGGTGGTCGCGCTCGTCTCTTTCCTGATCGGACTGGTCGTCGCTTACCTGCTGGGCCTGCAGGCGACGCAGTACGGGGCGAGCATCTTCGTCGTCGACGGCGTCGCGCTCGGTCTCACGCGCGAGTTCTCGCCGCTGATCGTCTCGGTGATCCTCGCCGGCCGTTCCGGCGCGGCTTTCGCGGCGCAGCTCGGAACGATGCGACTCACCGAGGAGATCGATGCGATCCGCACGCTCGGGCTCTCGGTGGAGCAGGTGCTGCTGGTGCCGCGCGTGCTCGCGCTCGTGCTGGCGCTGCCGCTGCTGGTTTTCGTCGGCGACGTGGTGGGCCTGCTCGGCGCGATGACGATCGCCGACCAGATGCTCGGCATCGGTGCCGGGCAGTTCCTCGAACGCCTGCGCTACGCGCTCGCGCCCACGCACCTGGTCATCGGTCTGGTCAAGGCGCCGGTCTTCGCGTTCGCGATCGCGGTGATCGGATGCCGGATGGGGATGACCGTGAGTCGCGACGCTCGCTCGATCGGTCGCAACACGACCTCCACCGTCGTGCAGTCGATCGTCGTCGTCATCGTGCTCGACGCGCTGTTCGCCGTGCTGCTGCAGGCGCTCGGGCTGTGAGCGACTCGCCTGCGCGCGTACCCGAAGCGGGCGTGCCCGCCGCCGAAGACGACGCGGTGATCGAAGTCGAGGCGCTGCAGACTCACTTCGGCGAGCAGGTCGTGCACGAGTGCATCGACCTGCGCGTACGGCGCGGAGACCTGGTCGCGCTGGTGGGCGGAAGCGGCAGCGGGAAGTCGGTGCTGCTGCGCGAGATCATCGGCCTGCATCGACCGAGCGCGGGATGCGTGCGGCTGCTCGGAACCGACGTCTGGGACGCGGCCGACGCCGAGCTCGAGACGCTGCGCCGGCGCATCGGCGTGATGTTCCAGGACGGCGCCCTGTTCTCCTCGCTCGACGTCGCCGGCAACGTCGCCACGCCGATGCGCGAGCAGGGCGGGGTGCCCGACGAGTGGATCGCGCCGCTCGTGCGCCTGCGGCTGTCGATGGCGGGGCTGCCGCCGGAGGCGGCGACGAAGATGCCGGCCGAGCTCTCGGGCGGCATGCGCAAGCGCGCGGCGATCGCGCGCGCGCTCGCGCTCGAGCCCGAGGTGCTGTTCCTCGACGAGCCGACCTCGGGACTCGACCCGGTGACGGCGCGCACGCTCGACGCGCTGCTCGCGTCGCTGAATCGCGATCTCGGCATCACGATCGTGCTCGTCACGCACGACATCGACACGCTGCTGACGATCGCGCGCCGCATGGTGGTGCTGCGCGCCGGGCGCATCGTCGCCGACGGGGCGCCGGAGGAAGTCTCCCGCGTGGACGACGAATGGATCCGCGCCTGGTTCGGCAGCCGTAGAATGGCTCCGCCCCTGCAGCGGAGCGCACCGGATGGAGCCTGAGTCCCGATACACCTTCGTCGGCGCCGTCGTGCTCGCACTCGTCGCGATCACCATTCTCGGCTACCTCTGGCTCGCCGGCGTCGGCTCGGCCGAGAGCTTCCGCTACTACATGATCCACTTCGAGAAGCAGTCGCTCGAGGGCCTGCAGATCGGCAGCGACGTGAACATGCGCGGCGTGAAGGTCGGCCGCGTCCAGGAATATTCGATCTCGCGCGACAACATCAACCGCGTCGACGTCGTCGTGCGCGTCGAGCGCGAGACGCCGGTGAGCGTGAACACGCGCGCGGTTGTCGGCCGCAACCTGCTGACGGGCGTCGCGCGCATCGATCTCGACACGCCCGGCGTGCCGGGACCGGAGCTCGCAGCGGTGCCGGAAGGCGAACGCTACCCGGTGATTCCCGAAGGCACCTCCGATCTCGAGGCGATCGCCGGCGCGATGAGCCGGCTGGCGGTGAGCGGCGAGGCGGCGCTCGACAGCGTCCAGGCGCTGCTCGACGAGAAGAATCGCGAGCAGCTGATCGGCGCCGTCGTCGCGGTGCGCGAGCTCGCCGAGGGAATCGATGCGCGGCTCGCGCACGTCGACCGGGCGATCGACGGCATCGCGCAGACCGCCTCGTCGATCCAGGAGGCGAGCCGGCGCGTCTCCGACTCGCTGGCGCGCTTAACCGCCGAGGGAACGTCGGTCGTGCGCGAGCTCGGCCCGCTGGTGCAGCAGGGCAGGTCCGCACTGGACGCGATCACCCGTTCGGCGCGCGCGCTCGAACGGGCGACCGGCGAGATGGCGAAGGGGCTCGCGTCGGCCACCGACAGCGGAGCGCTCGAGCTGCAGGCCACCGCACGCGAGCTGCGCCGCGGTGCCGAGCAGCTGTCGCGCGCCGTCGAGCGCCTGCGCGACCCGCGCGCCGCGCTGCTCGGACCGTCGCCGGAGCAGCTCGGCCCCGGGGAGCAGATGCCGTGAGCATGCGGCGTCGGCCGGCGCGCCGCCGCATGCTGCGTCTTGCCTGCGTCGCACCGTTCGCCGTCGCGGCAGGCTGCGTGAGCATCGGTTCCGAGACGCCGATGATCGTCAGCTACGAGCTGCGCGACCTCGGCGAGCCGAAGCCGCCGGCGGCAAGACCGCTCGACCGCGTCGTGCTCGTCGCCTGGTCGGCCGCGAGCGTCTTCTACGATTCGACGTCGATCGCCTACAGCCGCACGCCGGGCGCGCTCGCGAACTACCAGTTCGCCGCCTGGAGCGAGCGCCCCGCGGAGCAGATCGGCCGTCTCTTCCTGCGCCGGCTCGCCGGCACCGGCGTCTTCCGCGATGTCGCGCCCGTCTCCGGCATCGTGCAGGGCGACTGGCTCCTCGAGCTGCAGCTCGAGGAGATGCTGCACGACGATGCGGCGCCGCCGGGCGTCGCACGCGTCGCGGTCTTCGCGCGGATCGTCGACCGGTCTGCGCGCAGCACGATCGACACGCGACACTTCCGCGAGGAGGAGCCGTTGCAGGTCGAATCGGCCGCCGGCGCGGCAAAGGCCTTCGACGCGGCCGTCACGCGCCTGCTCGACGAGGCGGTGCAATGGGCGGTCGACCGCGCAAGCGGCGCGCGGTCGCAGGCCGCGCGGCCGTCCGCTACGGGCGCGGCCCGGGCAGCAGTGCGCTGATCGCCCAGCTGATCAGGCTGTAGACGATCGCCGCGAGCACGGCCCACCAAAAGCCGCGCACCGAAAAGCCCTCGAGGAAGTTCGCCGCGAGCCAGAACAGGAAGCCGTTGATCACGAAGGTGAACAGCCCCAGCGTGAGGATGTTCACCGGCAGCGTGAGGATCAGGAGCACGGGGCGGATCAGCGCGTTCAGCAGCGAGAGCACCAGCGCGGCGACGAGCGCCGTTCCGAAGCTGCGCACCTGCACGGCGGGCATCAGCCAGGCGAGGGCGAGCAGGCTGACGGCGTTGATGATCCAAGCGACGATGAGCGACAGCATGGGCGTTCTTCGTTCTTGTTCTACCGCACGCGAAGCGGCCGGGGCACGACCGGCCGGCGCGGCTTCACTTCACGAGCAGCACGGGAATGCGGGAGATCTCGCTCACGCGGCGCGCGACGGAGCCGATCAGCAGATCGCGCAGCCCCGTGCGGCCTTTCGAGCCGAGGACCACCATCGCGAAGCGGTCGGGGTCGGCCGCCTGCGAGATCTCGTTGGCGATCGGTCCCACCCGGATGAGGCAGTCGTACGGGATGTTCAGCCCATCGAGCATCTCGCGCGCGCCGGCGAGATCCTGCTCGGAGAGATCGCGCAGGTATTCGTCGACGACCTGCTTGCCCACGAAGCGGCGCGCGTTGCGCAGCGCGACGTCGTCGTGCACGCTGATCAGCGTGATCGAGCCGGGCTCGCGCAACTGCTCGAGCAGCGATGCCGCAAAGCGTGCCGCACGCAGCGCGTTGTCCGAACCGTCGATCGCGACGAGCAGCTTCACGAGCGGGCTCCGGGAACGGGGGCGATCAGGTCAGCGCCTCCTGCGGAATGATCTTCTGCAGCTCGCCCGACTCGTACATCTCGGTGAGGATGTCGGCGCCGCCGATGAACTCGCCTCCGATGTACAGCTGCGGGATCGTCGGCCAGTTCGCGTAGTCCTTGATGCCCTGGCGCACTTCGTCGTCGTCGAGCACGTTGACCGTGACGAGGCTTTTCACGCCGCAGGCCTTCAGGATCTGGATGGCGCGTCCGGAGAATCCGCATTGCGGGAACTGCGCCGTGCCTTTCATGAACAGGACGATCGGGTTCTCGGTGACGGTCTTCTCGATGAAAGATCTGGCGTCCATGGGACCTCCGTTTCCGGGCGCTTCGGCGCCGTGCAGCCGCCCATTCTATAGGAAGGGTCGGGCGGACGTGACGCGTTCCGATCCGGCCTCGTCCCGGTGCGTGACGACGTCGCGCCAGCCTCTCGAGGCGAGCAGCGCGCGCACCGCCGCGCCCTGCCGATGACCGTGCTCGAGCGCGATCCGGCCGCCGGGCGCGACGTGCGCGGGCGCGCCTTCCACGATCGTGCGCAGCGCATCGAGGCCTTCGACGCCGGCGGCGAGCGCCGTGCGTGGCTCGTGGCGCAGATCGCCGCGGCGAAGATGTTCGTCGTCTTCGGCGACGTAGGGCGGATTCGAGACGACGACGTCGAAGCGTTCGTCCGTGCGCACCGCGCGCCACCAGTCGCCGCTTCGCAGGTCGAGGCGCCCGCGATCGAGCGCCTCGGGACACAGCCTCTGCGCATTGCGCCGTGCGATCGCGAGCGCGTCCTCGCTACGGTCGGTGGCGACGATGCGCAGGTCGTTTCGCTCGCAGGCGAGCGTGACGGCGATCGCACCGCTGCCGGTGCCCAGGTCGATCACCGAGGCCGCGCGGCCCGCGTGGCGCAGCACGAACGCGACCAGCAGCTCGGTTTCCGGGCGCGGGATCAGCACCGCGGGCGTCGTGACGAAGCGGCGCCCGGCGAACTCGCGCGTGCCGACGAGATAGGCGATCGGCTCGCCCGCGCGGCGCCGCTGCGCGAGCGCCTCGAAGCGTTCGGCCGCGTCCGCGTCGGCCGCTTCGTCCCCGTGCGCGATCAGCCACTCGCGGCGCCGGGCGCTCGCCGCCTCGAGCAGCACGCGCGCCTCCAGCCGCGGCAGTCCGCTGGCGAGCACGAGCCGCTCCCAGCTGCGCACCCCGCCGCGCGTCACGCCGCGTCTTCGCCCAGCTCGGCGAGCAGCCGCGCCTGGTGCTCGGCCGACAACGCATCGAGCAGCTCGTCGAGGTCGCCGTCCATCACTTGTTGCAGCCGGTACAGCGTCAGGTTGATCCGATGGTCGGTGACGCGCCCCTGCGGGAAGTTGTACGTGCGGATGCGCTCGGA
>DATGRE010000214.1:0-13019 GCA_035303885.1 Zeimonas sp.
GAAACCGCGGGGCCGAAGCCGAAGCGAGCACGTGCGCATCCGAACGAATGCGTCACTCGGTCGTCTCGGTCCAGCCCCCGCCCAGCACGCGGTACAGCGTGACCCGGTTGGTCTGCTCGGCGAGCAGCGTGGCGATCAGCGACTGGCGCGCGGCGTACAGCGTGCGCTGCGCATCGAGCAGCACCAGATAGCTGTCGCGACCCGATTCGTAGCGTGCGCGGGAAAGCTCCTCGGCGCGCCGCGCGGCCGCGACCAGCGCGATCTGCGCGGCCTTCTGTTCGGCGAGCGTGCGCGTGAGTGCGAGCGCGTCGGCCACCTCGCGAAAGCCCACCTGGATCGCGCGCTCGTAGCGGGCGAGCGCGATCTCCCGATCGGCCTGCGTGGCGCGCAACGACGCGCGCAACGCGCCGCCCTGGAAGATCGGCAGGTTCACGCGCGGCGTGTAGGTCCAGAAGCGCGAGCCGGCGCCGAACAGTCCCGAGAGCTCGGTGCTGGCGGTGCCGAACGCACCGGTGAGCGAGATCGACGGAAAGAACGCGGCGCGGGCCGCACCGATGTTCGCGTTCGCCGCACGCAGCTCGTGCTCGGCCTGCAGCACGTCGGGCCGGCGCAGCAGCACCTCGGAGGGCACGCCCTCGGGCAGCGCGCGCAGCCCGCTCACGTTGACGTCGAAGCGATCGGGCACCGACGACTCGTCGATCGGCACCCCGACCAACAGCCGCAGCGCGTTCAGGGCCTGCGCCGCCTGTCCGGCGAAGCGCGACGCGTCGGTGCGCGCCTGCTCGACCGCGGTCTCGGCCTGGCTCACGTCGAGCGCCGAGACGGCTCCGTACTCGTAGCGCTTGCGCGTGAGCTCGAGCGCCTCCTCGCGGTTCTCGAGCGCGGCCTGCGCCACGCGCGTCGACTCGCGATCGGCGATCCACGTGAGATACGCGTTCGCCACTTCGGCGATCAGACTGAGCTGCACCGTCCGCTGGCTGCTCTCGGTGGCGAAATAGCGTTCGAGCGCCGAGCGGGCCAGGCTGCGAACGCGGCCGAAGAGGTCGATCTCGAAGGCGGCCAATCCCAGGCTCACCGAGTACTGGTCGCGGAAGGTCGGACCGCTTCCACTGGCGCGCGTGGCCGCGCCTTCGATGCCGATCGCCGGCAGCAGGTCGGCGCGCTGGATCCGATACAGCTCGCGCGCGCGTTCGACGTTCAGTGTCGCCATGCGCAGGTCGCGGTTGTTGGCGAGCGCGAGCTCGATCAGGCGCTCGAGCGCCTCGTCGATGAAGAAATCGCGCCAGCCGACGTCGACGACGCCGCGCGTTCCGGTGGCGACGCCGACCGGGCGCTCGGCCTGCACCGCACCGGCGGTGGTCGGCGGCAGCGGCCATTGCGCGGGGATCGTCGCGTCGGCCACCGGCATCTCGGGGTCAAGCGACATGCATCCGCCCAGCGCGAGTCCCGCGAGCGCGGCGCCGATCGCCGCGCGGATCCGTCGATGTTCTTTTCGTTCTCTCATGGCTGTCGAAGTAGGCAGGGGATGCGCGCCCGCCGCGCGCATCCGGCTTCAGGGTCGCCGCGCGTGCGACGGCCGCTCGGGAGGTGGCAGGGATCGATCGGCCTCGGCGGTGCGATCTTCTTCCTCGTCGGCGCGCCGCTGCCCGCGACGCCGGAACAGGGTTCGCACGAGCACGAAGAACAGCGGCACGAAGAAGATGCCCAGGAAGGTGCCGAACAGCATGCCGCCGAGCACGCCGGTGCCGATCGCGTTCTGTGCGCCCGAGCCGGCGCCGGTCGCGATCGCCAGCGGCAGCACGCCCAGCCCGAAGGCGAGCGAGGTCATCACGATCGGCCGCAGCCGGTCGCGCACCGCCTGCATCGTCGCCTCGATCAGCCCCATGCCGCGGTCGAGGTTCTCCTGCGCGAAAGCGACGATCAGGATCGCGTTCTTGCTCGTCAGCCCGACCGTCGTCAGCATCGCCACCTGGAAATAGACGTCGCGCTCGAGCCCGCGCAGCGACGCGAAGACCGTGGTTCCGAGAATCCCGAGCGGCGCGACCAGCAGCACCGCCGTCGGAATCGTCCAGCTCTCGTACATCGCCGCCAGGCACAGGAACACGATGAGCAGCGACAGCGTGTACAGCAGCGGCGTCTGCGCGCCCGCCTGCCGCTCCTGGTACGACAGGCCGCTCCATTCGATGCCGAAGCCCGGCGGCAACCGTTCGACGATCGCCTCGATCGCCTGCATCGCTTCGCCCGAGCTCACGCCCGGCGCCGCCTCGCCGTTGATCTCCACGGCCGAGACGCCGTTGTAGCGCTCCAGGCGCGGCGAGCCGTACTCCCAGCGCCAGCTCGCGAAGGCCGAGAACGGCACCATCTCGCCGTTGCGGTTGCGCACGCTCCACAACCGGAAATCCTCGGGAACCATGCGAAACGGCGCGTCGGCCTGCATGTAGACGCGCTTGACGCGGCCGCGGTCGAGAAAGTCGTCGATGTAGCGCCCGCCCCAGGCGATCGACAGCGTCGTGTTGATCTCGTCCATCGACAGCCCGAGCGCACCGGCCTTGCGCGTGTCGATCTCGATCTGCAGCTGCGGCGTGTCCTCCTGTCCGTTCGGCCGCACGTTCGCCAGCCGCGTGTCCTGCGCCGCCGCAGCCAACAGGCGGTTGCGCGCGTCGATCAGCGCGGCGTGGCCCCGCGCCGCGTTGTCCTTCAGATAGAACACGAATCCGCCGGAGGTGCCGAGCTCGGGAACCGCCGGCGGCGTGAACGCGAACACCAGCGCGTCGCGGATCTGCGAGAAGACCCCCATCGCCCGCTGGGCGACCGCGCTCGCGCGCAGCGCGTCCTCGGCGCGCTCGCTCCAGTCCTTCAGCCGGACGAAGGCGATGCCGACGTTCTGACCGGTGCCGCCGAAGCTGAAGCCGAGCACGCTGAACACCGAGGCGGCCGCATCCTTTTCCTCCTCGAGGAAGTGGTTCTCCACCCGCCGCATCGACTCGAGCGTGCGCTGCTGCGTCGCACCCACCGGCGCCTGGACCTGCACGAACAGCACGCCCTGGTCCTCCTGCGGCAGGAACGCGGTGGGCAGCCGGAAGAACAGGAATGCGGCGAGCGCGACCAGCACTGCGAACACGAGCAGGCCGATCCAGCGTCGTGCGAGCATCCCGCGCACGATCGTCCGATAGCGCTCGCTGGTGCGATCGAAGCCGCGGTTGAACCAGCCGAAGAAGCCGCGCCGCGGACCGTGCTGCGCGTCACTCGCCTTGAGCATCGTCGCGCACAGCGCCGGCGTGAGGATCAGCGCGACGAACACCGACAGCGTCACCGCCGAGATGATCGTCGCCGAGAACTGCCGGTAGATGATCCCGGTGGACCCGCCGAGGAAGGCCATCGGCGCGAACACCGCCGACAGCACCAGTCCGATGCCGACGAGCGCGCCGCTGATCTCCCGCATCGACTTGCGCGTCGCCTCGACGGGCCCGAGCTTCTCCTCGGTCATCACGCGCTCGACGTTCTCCACGACGACGATCGCGTCGTCGACGAGCAGGCCGATCGCCAGCACCATCGCGAACATCGTCAGCATGTTGATCGACAGGCCGAGCGCGGCGAGCACGCCGAAGGTGCCGAGCAGCACGATCGGCACCGCGATGGTCGGGATCAGCGTCGCGCGGAAGCTCTGCAGGAACAGGAACATCACGAGGAAGACGAGCACGATCGCCTCGAGCAGCGTCGTGACGACCCCGCGGATGGCCACGCGCACGAACGGCGTCGTGTCGAAGGGAACGACCGCCTCGAGCCCTGGCGGGAAGAACTCGGCGAGCTCGGCGAGCCGCTGCTCGACGCCGCGCGCGGTGTCGAGCGCGTTCGCGCCCGAGGTGAGCGAGACGGCGACGCCGGTGGCAGGGTTGCGGTTGTAGCGGCTGAGGAACGAATAGGTCTCGGCGCCCAGCTCGACGCGCGCGACGTCGCCGAGCGTGAGCACCGATCCGTCGGGCTCGCTGCGCACGACGATGCGGCGAAACTGCTCGGCGTCCTGCAGCCGGCCCTGCGCCGTGATCGTGGCGTTCAGCTGCTGCCCCTCGACGGCAGGCGTGCCGCCGAGCTGGCCGACGGCGAGCTGCCGGTTCTGCGCGTTGATGGCGCCGACGAGGTCGGCGGGCGTGAGCCCGAAGGTGTCGAGCCGATTCGGATCGAGCCAGATCCGCATCGCGTACTGCGCACCGAACACCTGGATCGCGCCGACGCCCTGCACGCGGCTCAGCGGGTCGACGATGTTCGCGACGACGTAGTCGGAGATGTCGTTGCGATCCATGCTTCCGTCGGTCGAGACGAAGCCGATGACCATCAGGAAGCCGCTGCGCGACTTGGTCACGTTCACGCCCTGGCGCTGCACCTCCTGCGGCAGCAGCGGCATCGCCAGCTGCAGCTTGTTCTGCACCTGCACCTGCGCGATGTCGGGATCGACCCAGTTGTCGAAGGTCAGCGTGATCTCGGCGCGGCCGTTGGAATCGCTGGTGGCCGACAGATAGAGCAGGCCGTCCAGGCCCTTCATGTTCTGCTCGATGATCTGCGTCACCGAGTTCTCGACATCGCGTGCCGAGGCGCCCGGATAGTTCGCGACGACGGAGACGGCGGGCGGCGCGATCGTCGGATACTGCGAGATCGGCAGCGTGAAGATCGACAGGCCGCCGGCGATCATCACGACGATCGCGAGCACCCACGCGAAGATCGGCCGGCCGATGAAGAACTGCGCCATCGCCTTAGCGTTCCGCTATCCGCCGCGGTCGCCCGGAGCCTGGGGGTCGCCGCGCGGTTGCGCCGCGTCCGCGGCGTTCGGCGGTTGCGGTGCCGGCGCGGGCTGCGCCTGCGCACGCGCGCCCCGTTGCGGAGGGGCGGCCGCCTCGGCCGATTCCGTCGGCCTCGAAGCCGTCGATCCCGAAGCCGTCGAGTCCGCGCCCGCCGATCCGGCCGCCGGCTCGCCCGAGGCACGCGCCTGCTCGGGCCCCGCGGATTCCGGCGGCGCGGACGGTCCGGACGGCCCCGGCGGCGCCTGCGGCCGCTCGGTCGCCTGCACCGCGACGCCCGGCTGCACTTTCTGCAGCCCTTCGACGATCACGCGATCGCCGGCGGCGAGCCCGTCGTCGATCAGCCACTGGTCGCCGATCGTGCGGCTGGCTCGCACCGGCCGGATCTCGACCTTGCCGTCGGGCCCGACCACCATGGCCGACGCGTTGCCCTTCGGATCGCGCAGGATCGCCTGCTGCGGGGCGAGGATCGCGTTCGGACGCTCGCCGACGGTGACGATCGCACGAACGTACATGCCGGGGAGCAGCCATTCGTCGGGGTTGGGCACCTGCACGCGCAACAGGAAGCTGCCGGTACCCGGGTCGACGCTCAGGTCGGCGAACGTGAGCCGGCCCGGATGCGGATGGGGCGTGCCGTCCTCGAGCAGGATCGTCACCGGGACGTTCTCCGGCGTGCTCAGCGTTCCCGCCTCGACCTCGCGGCGCAGCTGCAGCAGCTCGCTCGCCGACTGCGTGACGTCGACGTACATCGGATCGAACTGCTGGACGGTGGCGAGCGGCGTCGGCTGGTTGGCGGTGACGAGCGCGCCCGCCGTCACCGCCGACTTGCCGATGCGGCCGGCGATCGGCGCGTGGATGCGCGCATAGCCGAGCGTGATGCGCGCGTCCTGCAGCGCCGCCTCGGAAGACTTCAGGTCGGCCTCGGCCTGTCGAAGCGCGGCGATCGCGTTCTCGTTGTCCTGCTTGCTCACCGCGTTCACCCGGGCGAGCTGGCTCGTGCGCCGCGCATTCAGGCGCGCCGATTCGAGCGTCGCCTTCGCGCGGGCGACCGCGGCTTCGGCGCTCTGCACCGCCGCGCGATAGGTCGCGTCCTCGAGCTGATAGAGCGGCTGGCCCTGCTCCACGTGGCTGCCCTCGGCGAAGAGCCGTTCGCGCACGATGCCGGTGACCTGCGGCCGGACTTCGGCGACGAGGAAGGGATTGGTGCGCCCGGGCAACTCTCGCGTGAGCACGACCGGTTGCGGCTGCAGCGTCACGACGGTGACCTGCGGCGGCGGCATCTGCCCCGGCGGCTGCTGCGCCGGCCCGCCCGGTTCTCCGCAAGCCGCCACGAACAAGGCGGACGCGAGGATCAGGGCCCGGAGGCCGCGGGGTACTCGGTGCGGCGCGCGCAACGAAACTCCTCCGAAAATGGCGAGTGTACGGTGGCGCCGCACCCAGGGCCCCGGGAAAGCATCCCGCGTGCCCGACCACCCGTGGGCGGGGAACGATCGCGGCAACCTATGCGCGCCCGATCCGGCGCAGAACGGCAAGCGTGAGCGATGCGGCCAGCGCCGGCAGCCAGACCCAGCGCAATTCCGAGCCGAGCACGCGGGGCGCGGCGTCGATGAAACGATCGAAGCGGATCGGCGAGACCTCGATCACGCGGATCGGAAAGAAGAAACGCTCGTCGGACCCGGCCACAGCAGCGCGATGCCGCTGCCGCCTGTCGTCAGCATGTCGAGCAACCCGTGCGAGGCGGTGGCTGCCGCCACGAACAGGAAGGCCACGCGCGGCGGCGCACGCAGCCGTCCGGCGACCGCCGCCGCCAGCGCGGCGAGCGCGACGGCGAAGCCGAGCGAGTGCGTCGCGCCCCGATGCCACCAGAAGCTCGAATGGCCGACGTCGAAACGCCAGGCGACGACGTCGAGATCGGGGACCAGCGAGGCGACGACGCCGGCCGCGAGCAGCGGCGCCGGAATGCGGCGGGCGCCCAACGCGAGGCCGATCGCGAGCGGCACGGCCGGATGACTCAGCAGCGTCGGCATGGGGGATCCCGGGGACGCAAAGCGAAACACCCGCAGGATGCGGGTGTTCGAAGCGATTGCGCGCGGGCTGGACGTGCGCGCGACGGGCGGGCGAGTCGGATGCGCAGCCGGCGCATCCCGCCGGGAATCGGCGTCCCGGACGATGCGCTCGGCGGCTACTTCCGGCTGCGGTACTTGCGCAGCGCGGCGATCTGGGCGATGGCGGCGGCGAGCTCGGCCTGCGCCTTCGCGTAGTCGATCGCGCCCTCGCGATTGGCCAGCGCCTCCTCGGCCGCACGCTTGGCCTCCTCGGCCTTCGCCTCGTCGAGATCGCGTCCGCGAATCGCGGTGTCGGCCAGCACCGTCACGCGGTTCGGCTGCACCTCGAGGATGCCGCCGGCCACGAAGACGAATTCCTCCTCGGCCTGCCCCGGAACCTTGATGCGGACCGCCCCGGGACGGATGCGCGTGATCAGCGGCGTGTGCTGCGGATAGATGCCGAGCTCGCCCGCCTCGCCCGGCAGCGCGACGAACTCCGCCCTGCCCTCGAAGATGGAGCGCTCGGCGCTTACTACGTCGACGTGGATGGTGTGCATTTTTCGAAGGTGAAGGGTGAAAGGTGAAGGGTGAAGGGCGCCGGACGGCATTCGGCCGCTTCGGCGCTTCGTCCCTTCATCGACAACCTTCGATCAGTTTCGTTGGAGTCCCGGAAGGGGCCGGGCAAGAAGCGTGGGACCCGTCCGGCGCCCTTCACCCTTCACCCCTTCACATCCTCGTTACTTCAGCGTCTTCGCCTTCTCGAACGCCTCCTCGATCGTTCCGACCATGTAGAACGCCTGCTCGGGCAGGTCGTCGCACTCGCCGTCGACGATCATCTGGAAGCCGCGAATCGTGTCCTTCAGCGCGACGATCTTGCCCGGCGTGCCGGTGAAGACTTCCGCCACGTTGAAGGGCTGCGACAGGAAGCGCTGGATCTTGCGCGCGCGGGCCACCGCGAGCTTGTCCTCGGGCGAGAGCTCGTCCATGCCGAGAATCGCGATGATGTCGCGCAGCTCCTTGTAGCGCTGCAGCGTCGCCTGCACGCGTCGCGTCGTGTTGTAGTGCTCCTCGCCGATCACGTACGGGTCGAGCTGGCGCGACGTCGAGTCGAGCGGGTCGACCGCCGGGTAGATGCCCAGCGCGGCGATGTCGCGCGACAGGACGACGGTCGCGTCGAGGTGGCCGAAGGTCGTGGCCGGCGACGGGTCGGTCAGGTCGTCGGCCGGGACGTACACGGCCTGGATCGACGTGATCGAGCCGGTCTTCGTGGAGGTGATCCGCTCCTGCAGGCGGCCCATCTCCTCGGCGAGCGTCGGCTGGTAGCCGACCGCCGAAGGCATCCGGCCGAGCAGCGCCGACACCTCGGTGCCCGCGAGCGTGTAGCGGTAGATGTTGTCGATGAACAGCAGGATGTCGCGACCCTCGTCGCGGAACTGCTCGGCCATCGTCAGGCCCGTGAGCGCGACGCGCAGGCGGTTGCCCGGCGGCTCGTTCATCTGGCCGAACACCATCGCGACCTTGTCGAGAACCTTCGACTCCTCCATCTCGTGATAGAAGTCGTTGCCCTCGCGCGTGCGCTCGCCGACGCCGGCGAACACCGAGTAGCCGCCGTAGCTCTTCGCGATGTTGTTGATGAGCTCCATCATGTTGACGGTCTTGCCGACGCCGGCGCCGCCGAACAGCCCGATCTTGCCGCCCTTGGCGAAGGGGCAGATCAGGTCGATGACCTTGATGCCGGTGGGCAGCAGCTCCACCGACGGCTTGAGCTCCTCGAAGGTCGGCGCAGGCTGGTGGATCGCGCGGCGCTCGTCGGTGGCGATCGGACCGGCGTCGTCGATCGGCCGGCCGAGCACGTCCATGATGCGGCCCAGCGTGGCCGATCCGACCGGCACCGAGATCGGTCCGCCGGTGCTCACGACCTTCATGCCGCGTCGCAGGCCGTCCGAGGAGCCCATCGCGATCGTGCGCACGACGCCGTCGCCGAGCTGCTGCTGCACCTCGAAGGTGAGGCCCTTCTCGACCAGCGCGTTGCCGGAATCCTCGAGAACGAGCGCGTCATAGATGCGCGGCATGCTCTCGCGAGGAAACTGGATGTCGACGACCGCGCCGATGCACTGGACGATCTCACCGACGGAGGTGTTCGTCTTCTGCGCCTGCTCGCGCGTCGCTTCTGCGGTTTCTGCCATTTCGGTTCCTTCCAGGATTCGATTTCGCTCGCTGACTTCGTTCGCTTCCGCGCTCAACGGATCCGCGCGCGTGTCCGACGGGTTCGCACGGGCGCTCAAACCGCCGCGGCGCCGCCGACGATCTCCGACAGCTCCTTGGTGATCGCGGCCTGCCGCGCCTTGTTGTAGGAGAGCTGCAGGTCGTCGATGACCTTCTTCGCGTTGTCGGAGGCCGACTTCATCGCGACCATGCGCGCGCTCTGCTCGCTCGCCATGTTCTCGGCCACCGCCTGGTAGACGAGCGACTCGATGTAGCGCAGCAGCAGCTCGTCGAGCACGCTCTGCGCATCGGGCTCGTAGAGGTAGTCCCACGAGTATTCGCGGGTGTCCTCCTGCAGCCGCTCGCTGGACAGCGGCAGCAGCTGCTCGAGCATCGGCTCCTGCTTCATCGTGTTGATGAAGCGCGTGTAGGCGATGTACACGGCGTCGATCTCGCCGCGCTCGTAGGCCTCGAGCTGCACGCGCACCGGGCCGATCAGCCGGTCGAGGTGCGGCGTGTCGCCGAGCTGCACGGCGTGCGAAACGACCTTCGCGCCGATGCGCTGCAGGAAGCCGAAGCCCTTGTTGCCGATGGCGGTGACCTGCACGCCGGCGCCGGCGCTCTCGAGCTCGCGCAGCTTGCCGGTGACCGCGCGCAGCACGTTCGTGTTCAGGCCGCCGCACAGGCCCTTGTCGGTGGTGACGACGATGACGCCGACGTTGCGCTGCTGCTCGCGCACGACGAGGAACGGATGACGGTACTCGGGGTTCGCGTCCGCCAGGTGCGCGGCGATGTTGCGCACCTTGTCGGCGTACGGACGCGCCTGGCGCATGCGGTCCTGCGCCTTGCGCATCTTCGACGCGGCGACCATCTCCATCGCCTTCGTGATCTTGCGCGTGTTCTGCACGCTCTTGATCTTGGTGCGGATCTCTTTGCTGCCCGCCATTTCGCTGTCCTGACTCGCGCTCTACGAAGGGGTGCTCAATACGCGCCGGTCTTCTTGAAATCCTGCACCGCCTCGTGCAGCTGCGCCTCGACCTCCTTCGTGAACTTCTTGTCGCGCTCGATCGTCTCGACCAGCGGGCCGTACTTGCTGCGCACGAACTCGCGCATCGCCCGCTCGGCGTCGAGCGCCTTGGCGACGTCGATGTCGTCGAAGTAGCCGTTGTTCACCGCGAACAGCGTCAGCGCCATCTCCCAGACCTGCAGCGGCTGGTACTGCGGCTGCTTCATCAGCTCGGTGACCATGCGCCCGCGCTCGAGCTGCTTGCGGGTGGCCTCGTCGAGGTCGGAGGCAAACTGCGCGAAGGCCGCCAGCTCACGGTACTGCGCGAGCGCCAGGCGCACGCCGCCGCCGAGCTTCTTGATGATGTCGGTCTGCGCCGCGCCGCCGACGCGCGACACCGAGATGCCGGCGTCGATGGCCGGCCGGATGCCGGCGTTGAAGAGGTCGGTCTCGAGGAAGATCTGGCCGTCGGTGATCGAGATGACGTTCGTCGGCACGAAGGCGGAGACGTCGCCCGCCTGCGTCTCGATGATCGGCAGTGCGGTGAGCGAGCCCGTCCGGCCCTTCACCTCGCCGTTGGTGAACTTCTCGACGTACTCCTCGTTCACGCGCGCGGCGCGCTCGAGCAGCCGGCTGTGCAGGTAGAAGACGTCGCCCGGATACGCCTCGCGGCCCGGCGGGCGGCGCAGCAGCAGCGAGATCTGCCGGTAGGCCCATGCCTGCTTCGTGAGGTCGTCGTAGATGATCAGCGCGTCCTGTCCGCGGTCGCGGAAGTACTCGCCCATCGTGCAGCCCGAGTACGCCGCAAGATACTGCAGCGCGGCCGACTCCGAGGCGCTCGCCGCGACGATGATGGTGTAGTCCATCGCCCCGGTTTCCTCGAGCTTGCGCACGACGTTGGCGATGGTCGACGCCTTCTGCCCGATCGCGACGTAGACGCAGATCAGGTTCTTGCCCTTCTGGTTGATGATCGTGTCGATCGCCACCGCGGTCTTGCCGGTCTGGCGGTCGCCGATGATCAGCTCGCGCTGGCCGCGGCCGATCGGCACCATCGCGTCGACCGACTTCAGTCCGGTCTGCACCGGCTCAGACACCGACTTGCGTGCGATGACCCCGGGGGCGACCTTCTCGATGACGTCGGTGAGCTTCGCGTTGATCGGGCCCTTGCCGTCGATTGGCTCGCCGAGCGCGTCGACGACGCGGCCGATCAGCTCGGGGCCGACCGGCACCTCGAGGATGCGGCCGGTGGACTTGACCGTCATGCCCTCGGAGATGTGCTCGTACGGGCCCATCACGACCGCGCCGACCGAGTCGCGCTCGAGGTTCAGCGCCAGTCCGTACGTGGCCGCCTGGCCGGGCGCCGGCGGGAACTCGATCATCTCGCCCTGCATCACCTCCGACAGCCCGTGGATGCGGCAGATGCCGTCGGTGACCGAGACGACCGAACCCTGGTTGCGCGTATCGGCGCCGATGTTCAGGTTCTGGATGCGCGTCTTCAGCAGCTCGCTGATTTCGGCCGGATTCAGTTGCATGGGATACCCCTTGGCTTAAATCTTCAACGCACTGGCCATCTGGGCCAGCTTGCCGCGCACGGATGCGTCGATCACCTCGTCGCCGATCTTCACGGCGACGCCGCCGATCAGGCTGGCATCGACCGTGACGTTGGGCTTGATCCGCTTGCCGTATTTTTCCGCAAGCGTGGCGACGATCTCGTCGATCTGCTGCTCGACGAGCGGATATGCCGAGCGGATCTGCGCGTCGAGCACGCCGTCGTGCTCGTTGCGCAGCTGCTCGAAGAGCTCGGCGATCTCGGGCAGCACGCCGAGCCGCTCGTTCTCGGCGAGCACCCGCACGAAATTGCTCTGCTCGGCGCTCAACTGGCCGCTGGCGTCGGCGATCAGCTGCGCGACCTGCTCGTTGCTCAGCATCGGATTGCCGATGAGCTCGCGCGCGCTTTCGGTGTCGACGACGGTGGCGAGCCGCCGCAGCGCGTCGGACCAGGACGGCAGCGCGTTCGCCTCGCGCGCCAGATCGAACGCGGCCTCGGCATACGGCCGGGCGATCGTCAACGACTCGGCCATGGGATCAGCGCAGCTCGTTCTTCAGGTTGGACAGCAGCTCGGCGTGGCGGTTCGCGTCGATCTCGCGGCGCAGGATGCGCTCGGCGCCGGCCACCGCCAGCGTGGCCACCTGCTCGCGCAGCTGCTCGCGCGCGCGCTGCGCCGCGAGCACCGCCTCTTCCTCGGCGGCCTTGCGCGCCGCGGCGATGATCTGCGCGGCCTCGTTGCGCGCGTTCTCGACGATGCCGGCGGCCTGCCGCTCGGCGAGCGAACGCACCTCGGCGGCGCCGGCGCGCGCCTGCTGCAGCTCCTGCTCGGCACGACGCTCGGCCGCGGCGAGATCGGCCTTCGCCTTGTCGGCGGCGGCGAGCCCCTCGGCGATGCGCTGCGAGCGCGCGTCGAGCGCGCGCGTGATCGGCGGCCAGACGAAGCGCGCGGTGAACCACCACAACGCCAGGAAGACGACGATCTGTACGATGAGCGTCGCGTTCAGGTTCACGACGTACCCCCTCGAGACTGGGTGAACGGAATCCCGGGGATCAGCCCTGGAACGGGTTGGCGAACGCGAACATCATCGCGATACCAACGCCGATCAGGAACGCCGCGTCGATCAGGCCGACGAGCAGGAACATCTTCGTCTGCAGCTTGTCCATCAGCTCGGGCTGGCGCGCCGCACCTTCGATGTACTTGCCGCCCATCATGCCGATGCCCATGCAGGCGCCGAGGGCCCCGAGGCCGATGATCAAACCGCACGCGACGGCGACGAGAGCAACGTTGCTCATGGTTCAAGGACTCCGGTGAGTAGAGACGGTTGCTGATGCTCTAGGAAAAAAGAACGACGAAAGCGGCTTCAGTGATGCTCGAAGGCCTGACCCACGTAGACGAGCGCGAGCATCATGAAGATGAACGC
>DATGRE010000215.1:0-5717 GCA_035303885.1 Zeimonas sp.
CGCGATCGTCTTCGGGTTGTCGTACGGCGGCATCGTCTCGTTGCTGCCGCCGATCTGCTCCGACCTCTTCGGGCTGCGCGCGGTATCGAGCACGATCGGGCTGCTGTACTCGGGTGCGGGCTTCGGCGCGCTGCTCGGGCCGGTGCTGGCCGGCGCGCTGTTCGATCGCTACGGGAACTACGACGCGGCGATCGTGATGTGCGCGGCGGCGGGAGCGTTGGCGACATTCGCGGCGTGGCGGGTGCTGCGGTTGGCGGCGGATGCCCAGGGTGCGTCGTCGGTTTCTCGCGCTGCGTGATCCGTGCTTTCGATGGTTGGGCGGCACGGCGACGCGACGGCATGCGCGTTTCGGCAGACGAGAAGCCGCCCCTTCGGGGTTCCCTGCGCTGCTCACCATCGCGGGCGGCTGCGCAACTCGCCCTCGTCGCGGCGGCCCTTCGGGCCTTGCGCCTCGGAGCTCGAACAGTGCTCGCCGACAGCCCCCGCGATGGCTGCGCTGCTCGGCGGCTTCAAGTCTGCCGAAACGCGCATGCCGTCGCCTCGCCGTGAAGCACCGTCGGCGGCTTGCCCCGCGCGAAACCGGCTGCCGGCAGGCTCCTCCCGTCCAAGCCAGTCTCGGATTGCATCGCACGGCATCCTTCGCGAAGCGCGCGCAAGCGCAGAAAGCACCTTGCGACACGAGAGCGTCGCGCCGGCGCGCAGAACAGCTCTTGCCTAGAAGCGGAGCACGCACGATGTCCCGCGAATCGGGACATTCGCCCCATGCAACGAACTGCGCGCACCGAATCACCCGAAGTTCGGGCGTCTTGATCTGTGCCTCCCGTTGCCCCCACGAAATGTCCCGGTAAGCGGGGCTTTTAACCCGTCTGTGATCGCAATGACGTTCATCGAGCATCGTTCATCGAGCATCGTCGCCCACCGGGCAACCCGTCGCTCGACGTGCCACCCACCGGGCCGCATGCCGATCAACCCCGAGCCCGCTCCGCCTCCTGCAGCGCCCGCCACCGGATCTTCCCCGTCGCCGACTTCGGCAGCGCCTCGACGAACTCGACGATGCGCGGCACCTTGTACGCCGCCATCCGCGCCCGCGCCCATTCGGCGATCTCCTCGCCCGTCACCTGGCCGCGCGCCGCCTCGCGCAGCACGACGACGGCCTTCACGGTCTCGCCGCGATAGGGGTCGTCGGCCGCGATCACGCACGCTTCCTGGATCGCCGGATGCGCGTACAGCATCGACTCGACCTCGGCGGGCCACACCTTGTATCCGGAGGCGTTGATCATCCGCTTCAGTCGATCGACGAGGAAGAAATAGCCGTCCTCGTCGGTGCGCCCGAGGTCGCCCGTGCGCAGGAAGCGCTTGCCGTCGATCTCGACGAAGGCCTCGCGCGTGGCGGCTTCGTTGCCCCAGTAGCCCTGGAACACCTGCGGCCCGTGCACGACGATCTCGCCGACCTCGCCCGGAGGCAGCTCGCGCATCGTGTCGACGTCGACGACGCGCGCATCGGTGTCGAAGATCGGAATGCCCAGGCACTGGCGCTTTGGCCGCTGCGGCGGATTGATGTGCGACGGCGCCATCGTCTCGGTCAGGCCGTAGCCCTCGACGTATTCGATGCCGCACAGCTCCTGCAGCCGCGCCGCCACCGCTTCGGGCATCGCCGCGCCGCCGCCGCTCATCCGATCCAGGCTCGCGAGCGAGGCGCGACTCAGCCCGGGCTGGGCGAGGAAGTCGACGACCATCGTCGGGATCGCCGTCCACGCACTGACCCGATAGCGCTCGATCAGGCGCGCGGCGGCGACGCGATCCCAGCGCGGCAGCAGCACGACGGTCGCGCCGACGAACAGCGGTCCGTTCATGCTGCCCTGCATGCCGGTCACGTGAAAGAACGGCAGCACCGACAGCACCGTCGCGTCCTGCGTGAGGCCGAACCACTGCAGCCCGGCGATCGCGGTGAACTGCGCGTTACGGTGCGTGTGCATGCACCCCTTGGGGCGGCCCGTGGTTCCCGAGGTGTACGGCATCACGCACAGGTCGTCCGGTCCGACGACGAGGGCGCCGGGCCGCAGGCCGCTGCGCATCGCGCCGTGCCACGTGACCGCGCCCGCGTCGTCGATCGCGGCCCGCGGCTCGGCGACGAACGCCGGAACGGGCAGGTCGGTCGGCGCTTCGAGATAGTCGGAATACGCGGCGACGATCACGTGATCGAGCGCGTCGCCCAGCAGCGGCCGCACCCGCGCATACAGCTCCTGTCCGACGATGGCCGTGCGCGCCCCACTGTCGTCGACGCAGTGGCGCAGCTCCGCTTCGAGGTTCATCGGGTTGACCGGAACGACGATCGCGTTCGCGCGCAGGATCGCGTAGTAGCCGATGACGAACTGCGGGCTGTTCTGCAGATAGAGCAGCACGCGATCGCCGCGCCGCACGCCGGCTTCGTGCTCCAGCCATCCGGCAACGCGCTCGACCTCGTCGAGGAAACGCGCGAAGCCGATGCGCGTGTCGTAGAAAACCAGGTACGGCTTGTCGGGATAGCGTTCGGCGGCAACCCGGGCGTTGTGGACGAGCGGAACCTCCGGCGTCGTCAGGTGGTGCGGAACGCCGCGCGGCCAGAACGCACGATGCCGTTCGCTCATCCGGCCGGCGCGGGCGCGGCGACGCTCATTTCACCGCCACCCGCAGCGTGTTACGCAACGCCGCGCGATCCTCGCCGGTCCAGCGGCGAAACAGCTCGTGCTCGATGCCGACGTGGTCGAGCGCCTTGCCGATGCTCTGGTGGACGATGTCCAGGATCGACTGCGGATGGTGGTAGAACGCCGGCAGCGGAGGCAGGATCACGGCACCGTAGTCGGCCGCGCGCGCCATCAGCTCCAGGTGCCCCTTGTGCAGCGGCGTCTCGCGCACCATCAGCACGAGCGGGCGGCGCTCCTTCAGCGTGACGTCGGCCGCGCGCACCACCAGGTTGTACGTGAACGAATTGGCGATCGCCGACAGCGTCTTCACCGTGCACGGCGCGACGATCATCCCGCGCGTCCGGAACGACCCGCTGGCCACCGCCGCGCCGATGTCCTTGTTCGGGTAGACGACGTCGGCCAGCGCCTTGACCTCGTCGACCGACGCGTTCGTCTCGATCGCGAGATTCATCGTGGCGGCTTCGCTGAGGATCAGGTGCACCGGCTCGCCCAGCTGGCGCAGCACGCGCAGCATCTCGACGCCGTAGATGACACCCGTGGCGCCGGTGATCGCGACGACCAGAGGCAGCTTCTTCGCTTCGCTCATCGGGAACGCTCCAACCGCTCAGGCTACCCGCTGTGGGCAGGGTTCGGCAACCGGGTCGAGCGTCTCGAAGCCCGCGGCCGCCAGCGCCTCGACGACGCGCCCGGGGTCGCCGGCGGCGAAGCGCACGACCACCCGCGCCGACTGGGGTTGCCCGGCGTCGGCCGCGAGGCCGTTCGACGGCACGCCTTCGTCGCCCAGGCCCACCGGATACAGGCCCTGCAACATCGCTCCGGCGGCTTCGGCCGTCGCGCACAGGCGCGAGAGCACGCCGGGCACGAGCCGCAGCGGCGCGAGCGCGACGCCGTAGCCCCGGCCGGTCGCGCCGACGCAATGCGCGGCCAGCTGGAAGATCTCGTTGGCCGAGACGACGCCGACCAGCGTTTCGCCGTCGAGCACCGGGAACTGCGCGACGCCGAGTTCCTGGCCCTTGCGCAGGCAGTACGCCATCGTGTCGTCGGCCTGCACGCAGGCCGGGTTGCGCACCATGATGTCGCGCACGCGCACCCGGGTGACGAAGTAGTCGAACTCGTCGGGATTCTGCGTGCGAAGCACGAACTGGCCCATGCGAAGCAGGTTCGCGCGCGTGACGAGCCCGCGCAGCCGATCGTCCTCGACGACCGGCAGCGCGTGCAGGCGGTGCTCGCTCATCAGCCGCTTGGCTTCCGAGACGAGCACGTCGCCGGTCACGGTAATCGGGTCGGACTGCATCCAATTGCGAACGAGCATCGTGCGCTCCTCATTGCGCCGGCACGGGCGCGGCCTCGCGCACCGTGCGGTACAGGCCGAGAAAGGTGTCGACCGCCACCCGTGCGAATTCCGGTGTGTACAGGTTCAGGTCGACCTTGCGGATGCGCGACGCATCGTGCACGCGCTGCTCGAGCCGTTCGACGAAGGCCGCATCGGCGACCGGATCCCAGATCGGGCGCCCTTCCCGATCGAGCGACGACCATCCGCGCAACGGCACCAGGAAGATCCATGGACCCTTCGCGCGGTTCAGCCGCTCCGCGATGACATCGGCCGCCTGCCGAAGCTCGTCGGCGGTGGTGCGCACCTGGACACGCAGCGCATCCTGCACGTACTGCACGCGGTCGCGCGTCTTCTCGAGCCGGTCGGGACGGCCGCCGTACGACAGGATGTCGAGCCCGCACGGGCCGAGGACCATCGGAATGCCGGTCTCGGCGGCGGCGGTCAACCGGTCTGGCCCCGGATCGCGGTTGCCCTGGAAGAGGTGCTCGACGATGCCTCCGGTGCACAGATCCACGACGCCGTGGAACATGCCGTCACGGATCATCTCCTCCATCGCGCGGTCGCCCTTGCCCTGCGCGTGGCAGACGATCGGGATGAAGCCCTCGTCCTCGAGCATCGCCATCGCGCTCTGCACCGCCATCTCGCCGAAGCCGAAGGACGACAGCGCGATGCAGGGCCGGTCGAAATCGATGTCCGGGCCCTGTGTCATCTCGACCATTCCGCAGATCGCACCGACGGCATTGACGATCTGCGCGCGCAGCAGCGGATTCATCTTCACGATGTCGAGCACCGTGTGATGCATCGTGATGTCGCGCGTTCCGACGTAGCGGTCGATGTACGCGGGGTGCGCCGCCATCGGCGAGGCCATCACCTTCGGCATGCCGAAGGGCAGCGTCTTCATCACCGAGGTCGCGACCAGCGTCGCCGTGCCGCCGCCGATGCCGATCACGCCGTGCACGCGCCCGGCGCGCACGAGATCGCCGACGATCGCCGCGGCCCCGCGGATCTGGTTGTTCGTCGCCGTGTCCCGGTCGGAACGGTATTTCTCGCGCACCACGTCGATCGGCAGGCCGCCGCGCAGGGCGACCTCCTCGGTGCGCACGTCCCCGGGAAACGGCGGCGGCTCCTCCATGCTGAAATCGACCAGGATCGGCTCGAGCCCGCGCGAGGCGATCAGCTCCTTCACGAAGCCGATGTCCTCGCCACGCGTATCGAGATTGCAGATGATCGCGATGCCTCTTGGCATTCAGGTACTCCGTACTGAGAGGGGAGAAGGGAGAAGGGGAAAGGGAGAAGGGGAACAGCCTCGGCTGCAGAAGTCGCAGCCTTTCCCTTCACCCTTCACTCGTCACCCTTCTCCCTTCTCTCACTTCTTGCCTTGAGGCCGCGTCAAGCGGCCGATCATTTCCGCCACCGGACTCGGCCCCTCGAAGCCGTACTCGTTCCACCGGTCGGAGACCCGCTGCAGCATCTCGCGGTCCATGAAGATCTCCTGCGGCTTGTTCTTCCATTCATAGGGCGTGCAGGCGTCGAGGATGATGCGACTGGTGATGTCGCGCGCCTCGATCGGCAGGCCGGGATCGAGCGGCGTCGAGCGGCCGCGGTCGATGATCTGCGCCGAGCGCTTCGGGTCGAAGCGCGTCGCCAGCGCCCACCAGACGCGGTCCATGTCGTCGGCCTCGATGTCGTGGTCGACGACG
>DATGRE010000216.1:0-30677 GCA_035303885.1 Zeimonas sp.
TTCCTGACCGAAAGCGGACGCAACTGCACGCCCGACAAGCTGCCGGTCGCCGAGCTGCAGCCGCTGCAGCACGCCTGCGACCGCCATCTGCGCCGCGCGCTCGACGCGCTCGAACCGCGCTGGGCGATCGGCATCGGCGGCTACGCGTTCAAGCGCCTCGGTGTCGTGCTCCAGGGCGCGCACTCGTCCGACGGTGCCCCGCGAATCGGGCAGATCCTGCATCCGAGCCCGGCGAGCCCGCTCGCCAATCGCGGCTGGGCCGAGCAGGTCGATGCCCAGCTGGACGCGCTCGGCGTGCTCGAGCACCTGCCCGGCTACCGGCGGCCGGACACCGCGCACCCCGACCTTCTTCCGGCGCCGGAGCGGGAACGCGCCTAGCGCGGCGCGCTCGCCGCGTGCATGCTCGCGCACGGCGGGCGCGCACCCGATCCGCGCGCCTCGGTCGCACTCTCCGTCGCGTTCTCAGTCGCGCTTCTTGAACGCGCGCAGATCAAAGATCCCGGCGATCGACCTCGGATCCACCCCCGGCTCGAAGATCCGGTGCTTCTGGATCTTCTGCGTGCCGGTCGTGGGCAGGCCGTCGACGAACAGGATCCAGCCGGGCGCCTTGTAGTACGCGAGCCGGGCATGGCAGAAGTCGAACAGCTCCCGGGCGGTTCGGGCGTCGCCTTCGCCTTCGGCGAGCACGATGCACGCGAGCACCTCTTCCTCGCGCACCTCGTCGGGAACCGCGACGACGGCGACCTGGTGCGTGCAGGGATGCGACTGCAGCAGCGCCTCGACCTCGGCGGCGGCGATGTTCTCGCCCGAGCGCCGGATGATGTTCTTCTTGCGCTCGACGAAGCGCAGCGTCCCGTCGGGTGCGCGCGTGACGACGTCGCCGGTGTGGAACCATCCGCCGCGCCACGCCTGCTCGGTCGCCTCCGGATCGTCGAGATATCCCGAGAAGAAGCGCTTGCGCGGCGTCTCGGCCGAATGGCGCACCAGCATCTCGCCCGGCGTGCCGTCGGGAACGTCGCGATCGTCGTCGTCGACGATCCGCACCTGCAGGCCGGGCCGCGCCTTGCCGAACGCGCGCGTGCCCACCTCGCGGGGTTCGACGTTCGCGAAGGGCCCGCCGACGATCTCGGTCATGCCCCAGACCTCGATCAGCGGAAAGCCGAAGCGCCGCTCGAACTCGGCGTGCAGCGTCGGCTCGACGCCCGCTCCGATCCCGAAGCGAACCCGATGCGCGCGCTCCATCGGCCCCGGATCACAGCCGAGCAGCAGCGGCACGATCACGCCGAGATAATGGACGACGGTCGCCCGCGTCTGCACGATCTCGCTCCACCACCGGCCGGTGTGGAAGCGATCGGCCTGCACCTGCGCGTTGCCGGCGAGCATCGCGCAGTAGAACGAGAACACCGACGCGTTCACGTGAAAGAGCGGCAGCGGGTTGTAGATGCGGTCGCTGCCGATGCGGAACGTCGACAGTGCGCCGCGGGTCGCGTACCACGCACCCGCCGCCAGCTCGTATCCGTGCGACAGCACGCAGCCCTTCGGACGCCCCGTCGTACCCGAGGTGTACAGGACGCTCGCCGCGGTCGACGCGTCGGGCCGGCCGGGCAGCGGCGCGCTGCGACTGTCGGGCAGCACCTCGCCCTGCGCGAGCGCCTCGAGCACCGCGACCGGAACGCGGATCGCGCCCTGCTCGCACGCGGCGTGCAGCTGCGCCTGCCGCGCGGCGGTCACGACGACGAGATCGACGCGCGCATGCTGCAGCAGCCAGGCGAGCTCGCCGCTGCGGTGGTCCGGGTTGACCGGAACGCAGCAGGCGCCGATCGAATTCAGCGCGAGCTTGTGCAGGAAGTGCTCGGGCCGGTTCTCGAGGAACAGCGCGACGCGATGCCCGTGGCCGTACCCTGCGTCGGTGTAGCGCCGGGCGAGCGCCTCGACCTGCGCGGCGGCCGTCGCATAGTCGAGCTCCAGGCCGTCGGGATGGTAATCGCGGCTGCCGTTCGCGGGAACGACCAGGAAGGGCCGATCGGTGAAGCGGCGGGCGGCGCGCAGGAAGGTCTCGCCGATCGTCGAGTCGTCGTCGATCGCGATCGGCGTCACCGTCCCGACGAGCGCTTCGGCCGGCGAGTCCTGCGCCGGCGCGGCCTCGTCGACCGCGCCTACTGCCACAGTGCGCACTTCGACTCCTCCTGCGAGAGCGCCACCTGCTTGCCCGGAATCGTCTGGACGACGCGGAAGTAGTCCCACGGGTACTTCGACTCGGACGGCGACTTCACCTGGAGCAGGTACATGTCGTGCACCATCCGTCCGTCGGGGCGGACGACGCCGCCGCGCGCGAACATGTCGTCCACCGGCAGCTTGCGCACCTGCTCCATCACTTTCGTGCCGTCGTCGGTGCCGGCGGCCTTCACCGCCTTCAGGTAGTGCAGCGCCGCGGAGTAGTCGCCGGCCTGCACGAAGGTCGGCGCCTTGTTCATCTTCTCGAGGAAGCGCTTCGCCCAGGCGCGCGATTCGTCGTTCATGTCCCAGTACCACGCCGACATCGTGTACATCCCCTGCGTGATCTCAAGCCCGAGCGCATGGATGTCGGTCTCGAACATCAGCGGCGCGGCGAGCATCATCGTCTTGTTGATCGCGAACTCATTGGCCGCCTTGATCGACGCGATCAGGTCGCCGCCGGCATTGGCCAGGCCGAGCACCTGGGCGCCCGACGCTTGCGCCTGCATCAGGAACGACGAGTAATCGAGAGCCGAGATCGGGTGCCGCACCCGCCCCTTCACGGTGCCGCCGCTGGCTTCGACGACGTCGGCGACCTCCTTCTCGAGCGAGACGCCGTAGGCGTAGTCGGCGGTCAGGAAATACCAGCTCTTGCCGCCCTGCGCGACGACGGCCGCACCGGCGCCGCGCGCGACTGCCGTGGTGTCGTAGGCGTGCTGCACGATGTACGGACTGCAGTCCTCGTTGGTCAGCCGCGTCGTGCCGGCCCCGACGGCGAACAGCGGCTTGCGCCGCTCCGTCGCCACCTTGGCCATCGCGAGGCCGGTCGCCGAGTTCGTGCCGGCGATGAGCATGTCCAGGTCGTGCTGGTCGAACCATTCGCGGGCCTTCGCCGCGGCGATGTCGGCCTTGTGCTGGTGGTCGGCGACGAGCAGCTCGATTTTGCGTCCGTCGATCTCGCCACCCATCTCGGCGATCGCCATCCGGATCGCCTCGACCCCGCCCGGGCCGTCGACGTCGGCATACACGCCGCCCATGTCGGTGATGAATCCGATCCGGATCACGTCTCCGGAATACTGTGCGAGCGCAGGCTGGCCGCCGGCCATCAGGGCGGCAGCGCAGAGCGTCATGGAAAGACGTCGCATTCGGGTCTCCTCGGGTGCTTGTGTGTCGAAAGGGGAAGCCGGGCGCGAGGCTCGCACCCGGTGTGTCCAAAGCCGGAGATCAGCGCAGCAGGTTTTCCACGAGGACGGCCATCCCCATTCCGCTGCCGAGACACATGCTGACGACGCCGTAGCGGCCGCCGGTCTCGGCCAGGTGATGCAGGGCGGTGATCGTCATCCGGATCCCGGTCGCGCCGGGCGGATGCCCGATCGAGATGCCGCCTCCGTACAGGTTGGTCTTCTCTCGTCCGACGCCGAGCTGCGCCTCGGCATGCAGGTTCACGACCGCGAACGCCTCGTTGATCTCGAAATAGTCGATGTCGCCGACCGACAGGGCGTTGCGCTCGAGCAGCTTGCGGATCGCGGGAACGGGCCCCGCACCCATGATCTCGGGCGGAACGCCGGCGACCGCGTAGTCGACGAGCGCGGCTTCGGGTCGCGCCTCGGCAGGCAGCGCGTCGCGGTGGGCGACGATCAGCGCTGCCGCACCGTCGGTCACGCCGCTCGAGTTGCCGGCCGTCACCGCGCCGCCCGGCTTGAACGCCGGCCGCAGCGAGGCGAGCTTCTCGCGCGTCGTGTCGAAACGGGGGAACTCGTCGCGCTCGAACAGGCGCGTTCCGCCGCGGCCGTCGGGCACGGCGATCGGCGCGATCTGGCGTGCGAGAAAGCCCGACTCGATCGCCGCACGCGCGCGCTCCTGGCTCATCAGCGCCCAGTCGTCCATGTCCGCCCGGCGATAGCCGAACTGCTCGGTCAGCGCCTCCGCGGTCTCTCCCATCAGCGCCTTGCTGAACGGGCAGCGATAGACGAAATCGAGGCCGTCCTCGAGCACCGTCGGGCCGCGCCGCGCACCGCCGCGCATCGCGGTGCTGGAATACGGCACGCGACTGAAGCTCTCGCCGCCGGCGGCGATCGCGATGCGGCTGTGACCGGTGGCGATCTGCTCGGCGGCGCTCACGATCGCCTGCGTTCCCGAGCCGCAGGCCCGCGTCACGGTCAGCGCCGCACTCTCGATGGCCATGCCCGCTTCGAGGGCGACCTTGCGGCTGATGAACGGACCGTCGTGATCGACGACGGCGACGAGGCCGAACACGAGGTGGTCGACCGCCTTCGGATCGATCCTCGCGCGCTCGAGGCTGGCGCGGGCCGCATGCGTGCCCGCCGCCGAAAGCGGGACGTCCCGCAACGACTTGCCGAAATCCCCGAATGGTGTGCGCGCGCCGCCCAGCAGAACGATCCCTTCGAAGGCCATCGTGGCTCCCTCCTCGGACACCACTTTAGCAAACAATTGTTTGTTTTTCTAAGCTACGATTTCGCCCGCCCACGATTTCGCCGGCGCACCCGGAACCACTAAGATTCCCCATCCACCCCCGAGAGGTTTTCCCGTGAGCACCATCCCCGGACTGAAATTCGACCTCGGCGAAGACGTCGCGATGTTGCGCGACACGCTCGAGCAGTTCACCGCGAAGGAGATCACGCCGCGTGCGGCGGAGATCGATCGCAGCGACCAGTTCCCGATGGACCTCTGGCGAAAGTTCGGCGACCTGGGCGTGCTCGGCATGACGGTGTCGGAGGAATACGGCGGCTCCGACCTCGGCTATCTCGCGCACATCGTGGCGATGGAGGAGATCTCGCGCGGCTCGGCGTCGGTCGGCCTGTCCTACGGCGCGCACTCGAACCTGTGCGTGAACCAGATCCACCGCAACGGCAGCGAGGAGCAGAAGCGCAAGTACCTGCCGAAGCTCGTCTCGGGCGAATGGGTCGGCGCGCTCGCGATGTCCGAGCCGAACGCCGGCTCCGACGTCGTGTCGATGAAGCTGCGCGCCGAGTTCCGCGGCGACCGCTGGGTGCTCAACGGCAGCAAGATGTGGATCACCAACGGTCCCGACGCCGACGTGCTGGTCGTCTACGCAAAAAACGACGTCGAGGCCGGACCGCGCGGCATCACGGCCTTCCTCGTCGAGAAGGGCTTCAAGGGCTTCTCGGTGGCGCAGAAGCTCGACAAGCTCGGCATGCGCGGCAGCCACCCCGGCGAGCTCGTCTTCGAGGACTGCGAGGTCCCCGCCGAGAACGTGCTCGGCGGACTGGGCCGCGGCGTCAACGTGCTGATGAGCGGCCTCGACTTCGAACGCGCGGTGCTCTCCGGCGGGCCGATCGGGATCATGGCCGCCTGCATGGACGTCGTCGTGCCCTACGTGCACGAACGCAAGCAGTTCGGCCAGCCGATCGGCGAGTTCCAGCTGATGCAGGGCAAGCTCGCCGACATGTACACGACGATGATGGCCACGCGCGCCTACGTCTACGAAGTCGGCCGGCAATGCGATCGCACCCGCTCCGGCGAGGTCGACGTGCGCAGCCTGCGCAAGGACGCCGCCGGCGCGATCCTGTTCGCCGCGGAGAAGGCCACGTGGATGGCCGGCGAGGCGATCCAGTGCCTCGGCGGCAACGGCTACGTCAACGAGTACCCGACGGGACGGCTGTGGCGCGACGCGAAGCTCTACGAGATCGGCGCCGGGACGTCCGAGATCCGGCGCATGCTGATCGGCCGCGAGCTCTTCGCCGAGACCGCCTGAGCGCGGCGGGCGGCCCCGGGCGGCCAACGCAGGCCCCATCGTGAGCGCGGGCAGCGGCGACGCCGGGCGCGCGGCGGCGATCGCCCACGCGATCCGCGCCGGGTTCGATCGCCACTACGCGCTGTCGCGCTACATCGCGCAGCAGGCGAAGGCGCGCTTCGAGCGCGGCGACTGGCACGGCATCCGCCGCCTCGCGCGCGACCGCATCGCGTTCTACGACACGCGCGTGCACGAAGCGGTCGAGCAGATTCGCACCGAGTTCGGGCTGGAAACCAGCGGCAAGCGGCTGGTCGACGACCGCCTCTGGCAGAACGTCAAGCGCGAGTACGTCCGCCTGCTCGCCGGGCACTACCAGCCCGAGCTCGCCGAGACCTTCTTCAACTCGGTGTGCTGCAAGATCCTGCACCGCTCGTACTTCCACAACGACTTCATCTTCGTGCGGCCGGCGGTCTCCACCGGATACCTCGAAAGCGAGCCGACCAGCTATCGCGTCTACTACCCGCTCACCGAGGGCTGGCGCAACGCCGCACGACGGATGATCGTCGACCTCGGGCTCGCCTGCCCCTTCGTCGACATCGAGCGCGACCTGTCGCTGGTCGCGCAGGCCGCGCGCGAGCAGCTCGGCCCGCGCTTCGTGCCGGCGATCGACTGCCAGATGCAGGTGCTGCGCTCGCTCTTCTTCCGCAACAAGGGGGCGTACCTGATCGGGCGCTTCGTCAACGACGGCGAGCTGCTGCCCTTCGCCGTGCCGATCCTGCGCGACCCGAAGGGTCGGCTGTACCTGGACGCGATCCTGTTCGGCAGCGAGCGCATCGAGCCGCTGTTCAACTTCGCGCGCGCGTACTTCATGGTCGATATGCCGGTGCCGAGCGCCTACGTGCACTTCCTGTCGACGCTGATGCCGACGAAGCCCGAGTCGGAGCTGTACACGATGCTCGGCTTCCACAAGCAGGGCAAGACGCTGTTCTACCGCGACCTGCTGCACCACCTGAAGCACTCGCACGACCGCTTCATCATCGCGCCGGGCATCAAGGGCCTGGTGATGCTCGTCTTCACGCTGCCGTCGTTCCCGTACGTGTTCAAGGTGATCCGCGACCGGCGCTACAAGGACGTCTCCGCCGAGTTCATCCGCTCGCAGTACCAGCTCGTGAAGGCGCACGACCGCGTCGGGCGCATGGCCGACACCTGGGAGTACTCGGGCGTGCCGTTCCCGAAGGACCGCGTCGACCCGCAGCTGCTCGCCGAGCTGCGCAAGTACGTGCCTTCGCTGCTCGAGGAGGAAGGCGATTCGGTGCTGATCCGCCACCTGTACATCGAGCGCCGGATGGTGCCGCTGAACCTGTACCTCGAGAGCGCCGACGACGCGCAGCTCGAGGCGGCGGTCGTCGAGTACGGCGACGCGATCAAGGACATGGTTGCCGCGAACATCTTTCCCGGCGACATGCTGTACAAGAACTTCGGCGTCACCCGGCACGGCCGCGTCGTCTTCTACGACTACGACGAGGTCGCCTATCTCACCGACTGCCGTTTCCGGCGCATCCCGGCGCCGCGCACGCCCGAGGACGAGCTGTCGGCCGAGCCCTGGTACGCGGTCGGCCCGCACGACGTCTTCCCGGAGGAGTTCGCCACGTTCCTGCTCGGCGACCCGCGCATCCGGCGCGCGTTCCTGAAGCACCACGCCGAGCTGCTCGAGCCCGAGTATTGGCAGGCGCGCCAGCGCCGCATCCTCGCCGGCGAGCTCGACGACGTCTTTCCGTATCCGGAGAGCCTGCGGCTGTGCCACCGGATGTCGCACGACCCTGCGCCCGCTCAAAGCGCGGCGCTCGGCGCCTGAGTACCATAGCGGGATGGGGCGGCGCCGCGCCTTGCGCGTCCACCCGTTTTGCAAGGAGATTTCCGCATGAACGACCCCGTCGTCATCGTATCCGCCGCCCGCACGCCGATCGGCGCCATGATGGGCGAGCTTTCGAGCCTGGCCGGACACCAGCTCGGCACGGTCGCGATCCGCGCCGCCGTCGAGCGCTCGGGGCTGAAGCCCGAGCAGGTGCAGGAAGTGATCATGGGCTGCGTGCTGCCGGCCGGACAGGGCCAGGCCCCGGCGCGCCAGGCGATGATCGGCGCCGGGCTGCCGGTGTCCACCGGCGCCACGACGATCAACAAGGTCTGCGGCTCGGGCATGAAGGCGGTGATGCTCGGCCACGACCTCCTCGTCGCGGGCAGCCAGGAGATCGTGCTCGCCGGCGGCATGGAGAGCATGAGCAACGCCCCGTACCTGCTGCTCAAGGGCCGCGGCGGCTATCGCTACGGCCACGGCACCGTGTTCGATCACATGGCGCTCGACGGGCTGGAGGACGCCTACGACAAGACGCCCGTCGGCGGCGGCAAGGCGATGGGCCACTACGCCGAGGAGTGCGTCTCGAAATACCAGTTCACGCGCGCCGAGCAGGACGAATACGCGATCGAGTCGACGCGGCGTGCGGTCGCGGCGAACACCGACGGCAGCTTCGACTGGGAGATCGCGCCGGTCACCGTCCGCGGACGGAAAGGCGAGACGACGGTCACCCGGGACGAGATGCCCTTCAAGGCGAATCCCGAGAAGATCCCGTCGCTGAAGCCCGCGTTCCGCAAGGAGGGCTCGGTCACCGCTGCCACGTCGTCGTCGATCTCCGACGGCGCCGCCGCCCTCGTCCTGATGCGCCAATCCACCGCGCAGCGCCTCGGCGCCAAGCCGCTCGCGCGCGTCGTCGCGCACACGACCCATTCGCAGGAGCCGGAATGGTTCACCACCGCGCCGGTGGGGGCGATCGCGCGGCTGTACGAGAAGACCGGCTGGAACTCGAAGACGGTCGACCTGTACGAGATCAACGAAGCCTTCGCCGTGGTGACGATGGCGGCGATGAAGGAGCACGGGCTGCCGCACGAGAAGGTCAACGTGCACGGCGGGGCGGTCGCGCTCGGGCATCCGATCGGCGCTTCCGGCGCGCGGCTCATCGTCACGCTGCTCGGCGCGCTGCGCAAGACCGGCGGCAAGCGCGGCATCGCGTCGCTGTGCATCGGCGGCGGCGAGGCCACCGCACTCGCGGTCGAGATGCTGTGAGATGCCGCGTGCGCTGATCGTCGGCGCGTCGCGGGGCCTCGGACTGGAGTTCGCGAAGCAGTACGCCGACGAGGGGTGGTCGGTGCTCGCCACGCACCGGGCGCCGGCCGACGCCGAACGGCTGCGCGAGATCGGCGCGCAGCCGCTCGCGCTCGACGTGCTCGACCCGAACGCGCCCGCGACGCTCGCCGCGGCGCTCGCCGAAGGCGCGCCGTCGTCCTCCGAAAGCGCGGCGTCCCCCGAGGCGGACGCCGCGTCCCTCGAAGGCACCGAGCCGACGGGCTCGAGCCCGGGCGCCTCCCTCGACCTCGTCGTCCTGAACGCCGGCATCCACGGTCCGCGGCAGATCCGCATCGAGCATCCGCCGTCGGTCACCGACTTCGACGCCGTGATGCACACGAACGTGCTCGGCCCGATGCGGCTGCTCGCCGTGCTCGTGCACCCGCTCGAGAAGGCGAAGGGAACGCTCGCGCTGGTGACGAGCCGGATGGGCTCGGTGTCGGCGGCGAGCACGCCGAACAGCCTGCTGTACCGCGTCTCGAAGGCCGCCGAGAACATGCTGGCGAAGGTCGCGCACGTCGAGCTCTCGCCGCTCGGCGTGCGCGTGCTCGCCCTGCACCCGGGCTGGGTGCGCACCGACATGGGCGGACCGGACGCCGACGTCGGCATCGAGGAGAGCGTGCGCGGCATGCGCCGCGTGCTCGGCGATGCGCTGTCCTACCCCAGCGGCTGCTTCTTCGACTGGCGCGGCGAATCGCTCGCCTGGTAACGACCGGATACGCCGATGCTGCTGAACGACGAACAGACGATGATCCGCGACGCCGTGCGCGAATTCGTGCAGGGAGAGATCGCGCCGAACGCGGCGCGCTGGGATCGCGAGTCGACCTTTCCCGCCCAGGCGCTCGCCGGGCTCGCTTCGCTCGGCTGCTACGGCGTCGTCATCCCCGAACGCTGGGGCGGCGCGGGCCTAGACTACGTGTCGCTGTCGGTCATCCTCGAGGAGATCGCCGCCGGAGACGGCGCCACGTCGACGATCGTCGCCGTTAATTCGCTCGTCTGCACGATCCTGCTCGCGTGGGCCAGCGATGCGCAAAAGGAACGCTGGCTGCGCCCGCTCGCCTCGGGACGCATGCTCGGCGCCTTCTGCCTGACCGAACCGCAGGTCGGGTCCGACGCCTCGGGGCTGCGCACGACGGCGGTGCGCGACGGCGACCACTGGGTGATCGACGGCGTGAAGCAGTTCATCACGTCGGGCAAGAACGCCGATTTGGCGATCGTCTTCGCCGTCACCGACCGCGAAGCCGGCAAGCGCGGCATCAGCGCCTTCGTCGTCCCCACCGACACGCCGGGCTATCGTGTCGCGCGCCTCGAGGAGAAGACGGGCCAGCACGCCTCCGACACTGCGCAGATCGCGTTCGAGCGCTGCCGCGTGCCGGCGGCGAACCGCATCGGCGAGGAAGGACAGGGCTATCGGATCGCACTGTCGGGCCTGGAAGGCGGACGCATCGGCATCGCGTCGCAATCAGTGGGCATGGCGCGCGCCGCGTTCGAGGCGGCGCTGCGCTATTCGCATGAGCGCGAAGCCTTCGGGGTACCGATCTTCGAGCACCAGGCGGTGTCGTTCCGGCTCGCCGACATGGCCACGCGCATCGAGTCTGCGCGCCAGCTCGTGTGGCACGCCGCGGCGCTGAAGGACGCGGGCCGCCCGTGCCTGAAGGAAGCCGCGATGGCCAAACTGCATGCGTCGACGATCGCCGAGCGTGTCTGCTCCGACGCGATCCAGATCCACGGCGGCTACGGCTACGTCACCGACTTCCCGGTCGAGCGCATCTGGCGCGATGCGCGCGTGTGCCAGATCTACGAAGGAACGAGCGACATCCAGCGCATGCTGATCGCGCGCGCGCTCGGCGACGGCCGCTGATCACTGCAGCGGGTCGCGCGTCGGGGCGGCCTCCTTCGCGTCGGCCCGCGCGCCCGGCGGTGCGTTCGACTGCGCCTTCGGCGCCCCGCCGCGATCGCCCGCCACCACGTCGGCGCATTGCTGCACGGCCGGATCGGCCGGATCCATCAACGGGATCAGCGCCGCCAGCGGATTGATCGCGGCGAGCAGCGCCGCCGCCGCGGCCTTCACGCCGAGCGTCTTCGCGTCGGGCTCGATCTCGGGTTCGGCGAACGAGCCGCGGATGTGCACCGGCGCGCGTACGGTGAGCGGCGAGAAATCCTTCGGCTTCGCGGTCATCGTCAGCTTCAGCCGCTCCTGCGCGAGCGACACGCTGCCGTCGACCAGCACCGTGCTGTCGGGGGTGTCGACGAGCGCGAGCTGCGTGCGCACGAGTCCGTTCTCGGCCTTCAGCTGCGTCACCGCGCAGTTCAGCGGCAGCGGATCATCGCCGACGGCGAGCAGCCCGAGGCCCTGCGCGACGTCCAGACCGAGCGCCTCGACGACCAGGTGCGAGAGCCGACCGTCGCGCACCCACGCGTACAGATCTCCGTCGAGCGAGCCGAGGATCGATGCGGTCGAACGCCCGCTGCCGACGAGCTTCGCGCGCCCGGACAGCGTCCCGGTCACGTACGGCTCGGGCTCGCCGTCCTTCGTTTTCTCGTTGCGAGCGGTGATCCATTTCGCCAGGTCGACGCCCGACCAGGCCAGGTCCGCGGCCCACGTCGGCGGCTGCGCGTTCGAATCGAGCGACAGTGCACCGCGCACCGTCCCGCCGGCGGTCGTCGCCGAGAGCCGCTCGAGCTTCAGCAGGCCGTTCTCAAGCGTGAGCTGCGCGCGCAGCGGGGCGATCGAGCGCAGCACCTCGCTCGGCAGGTCGAGGCGCTTCAGGTCGATCTGCACCGACGCGTTCATCGCCTTCAGCGACGGCAGATCGAAGGCGCGCTCGGGCAGCACGGCGTCGGACGAATCGCGCGCGGCGGCCGGCCGCTTGCCGTCCTTCGCCGCCTTGCCGCCCGCCTTCGCCCCGTCGTCGCCGTTTTTCGCCCCCTTGCGCGCGGCCTCGGGCGGCGCGCCGACCGCCGGGGCGAGATCGACGAGCACGAGCCGCTCGCCGCGCAGCGCGCCCGAGAGCAGCGGGGGCGAGTTCTGCGGATCGTAGGTGAAGGCGCCGGCCAGCTCGCTGTCGCCCACGACGAAGGACTCGATGTCGGCTTCCCAGACCGGTCCCGACTTGCGCAGCGCGCCCTGCATCTCGAAGGCGGGCGAGTTCGGCAACGGCAGGCCGACCGCCTCGCCGACGGCGGCCAGCGTCTTGCCCGACAGCGCGAAATCGCCCTTGAGCGACTCGAGCTTGAGCACGTCGGCGGCCTGGCCCTCGAAGTCGAGCCGCGCGCCGCCCGCCTCGGCCTTCACCGTGACCGGCAGCGGCCGCTCGGCGCTCGATTGCGCCAGCGGCAGCAATCCCGACGAGCTGAGCTGCACCCGCAGCGGCCGGCCCTGGTAGGTGCCGCGCGCCGACACCTTCAATCCGCCCGGATCGCCGACCATCGTTCCCTCTTCGGTGCTGAGCATGGCTCCCGCGTGCACCGACGAGACCGCGTCGTCGATGCGGATGCGGCCCTCGCGGACCACGAGGCGGTCGAAGTGCGGCAGCACGACCGGCTCGCCGCGGTCGTCGCCGCGGCCGAGCTCCCAGTTCGCCCGCCCGTCCGTGCCGCGCCACAGGTTCGCACTCAGCTGCGCCACGCTGAGCGAGCTCACGCGCAGCGGGTCCTGCGAGCCGCGCAGCGGACCGAGCAGCGTCGAGTACGGTAGCCGCAGCTCGACGTCGTTGGCCTGCACGAACTCGTCGGGCGAGCCTTTCGGCCGATCGGGGGGAGGGCCGATCTCGAACCGGTCGGAGCTGAGCCGCAGGCCGCCGAACAGGCTCAGCCGGAAGTCCTCGCCGAAGGAAACCTCACGCTTCACCTGCGCGGCGATGAGCCGCTCGATCGGCGCGCGCAGGAACGGCCATCCGGTCCACTCGCAGACGCCGACGGCGAAGACGATCGCGACGGCGACCCAGAAGAACACCGCGAGAACGCTGCGACCGAGCATCGAGCGCATGTTTTGCGGCGCTCTTGGCTCGACGATCCCGTTGCGCATCCCCCTTCCCTCGCTCCCGCGCCGCGTTCACACGACGGAAGGCGGCAGCGCCTCCATGCAAGCAACGCGCCCAGGACCGGCGTCGTCAGGGATGTCGGCTGCGGCGAGAGCCGGTACGCGCCGGCGGCCGCGCGACGCGCATAGAATGAAACGGTCGCCCGTTCGATTCTGCTACGCTTGCCGGCGTCGCCCGCTCCCCTTCCCGCCCATGGCACGCACGGCCGGCTCCGACGGCGCCCGCACGCACGAAGCGATCCGCCAGGCGGCGATCGCGCTGATCGCCGAGCGCGGCTTCGAGGCGATGACGCTGCGCGAGCTCGCCGAGCGCGTCGGGCTGCAGCCCGGGTCGCTGTACCGCTATTTCCCGAGCAAGAACCGGATGCTCGTCGAGCTGATGGTCGAGCACCTCGAGTTCCTGCTCGCCGGCTGGGAGCGCGAGCAGCCGGCCGGCGACGATCCGTACGAGCGGCTGCGCGCCTTCGTCGACTTCCACATCCGCTCGCACACGCTGCGCCGGCGCGAGGTCTTCGTGGCGAACATGGAGCTGCGCAGCCTGTCGGCGCCCGACCGCCGCCGCGTGGTGGCGCTTCGCCGCCGCTACGAGGACGTGCTCACCGCGATCCTGCGCGCCGGCGTCGAAGGCGGCGCCTTCCACGTGCCCGATCCGCGCATCGCGGCCTTCGCCGTGCTCGCGATGCTCACCGGCGTGGGCACGTGGTTCAATGACGGCGGACGCCTCGGCAAGCGCGAGCTGATCGACCAGTACACCCGACTCGTCCTGCAATGCGTCGGCGCGGCGCCGCCCCCCGGCCCGCGCGCCGCCCACGCCCCTTCGCCACGGAGAAGCCATTGAACCGGATCGAGAGCAAGCTCAATCCGCGCGACGCGCAGTTCCAGGCCAACGCCGATGCGATGCGCGGGCTCGTCGACGACCTGAAGGCGAAGATCGCGCACGTCTCGCGCGGCGGCGGCGAGGCGGCGCGCGCCAAGCACGTCGCACGCGGCAAGCTGCTGCCGCGCGAGCGCGTGCAGACGCTGCTCGACCCCGGCACCCCGTTCCTCGAGCTCTCCCCGCTCGCCGCGCTCGGCCTGTACGACGACGAGGCGCCGAGCGCCGGCGTGATCACCGGCATCGGGCGCGTCTCGGGCCTCGAATGCGTCGTCGTGTGCAACGACGCCACGGTCAAGGGCGGCACCTATTTCCCGCTCACCGTGAAGAAGCACCTGCGCGCGCAGGAGATCGCGCGCGAGAACCGGCTGCCGTGCATCTACCTCGTCGACTCGGGCGGCGCGAACCTGCCGAACCAGGACGACGTCTTTCCCGACCGCGACCACTTCGGCCGCATCTTCTACAACCAGGCGACGATGTCGGCGATGGGCATTCCGCAGATCGCCGTCGTCATGGGTTCGTGCACCGCCGGCGGCGCCTACGTGCCCGCGATGAGCGACGAGACGATCATCGTGCGCGACCAGGGGACGATCTTCCTCGGCGGGCCCCCGCTGGTGAAGGCGGCCACCGGCGAGGTGGTCAGCGCCGAGGACCTCGGCGGCGGCGACGTGCACACGCGGCTTTCGGGCGTCGCCGACCACCTCGCGCACGACGACGCGCATGCGCTCGCGCTCGCGCGGCGCATCGTCGGCAATCTGAACCGGCGCAAGCCCCGGCCGCCCGACCTCGCCGACCCGGTCGAGCCGCGCTACCCGGCGCACGAGCTGTACGGCGTCATCCCCACCGACGTGCGCAAGCCCTATGACGTGCGCGAGGTGATCGCGCGCATCGTCGACGACTCGGCCTTCGACGAGTTCAAGGCGCGCTACGGCACGACGCTCGTCACCGGCTTCGCGCGCATCCACGGCATGCCGGTGGGCTTCGTCGCGAACAACGGCATCCTGTTCTCCGAGTCGGCCAACAAGGGCGCCCACTTCGTCGAGCTGTGCGCGCAGCGGCGCATCCCGCTCGTGTTCCTGCAGAACATCACCGGCTTCATGGTCGGACGCAAGTACGAGAACGAGGGCATCGCCCGCGCCGGCGCGAAGATGGTCACCGCGGTGGCGTGCGCGCAGGTGCCGAAGTTCACCGTGATCATCGGCGGATCCTTCGGCGCCGGGAACTACGGGATGTGCGGGCGCGCCTACTCCCCGCGCTTCCTGTGGATGTGGCCGAACGCGCGCATCAGCGTGATGGGCGGCGAGCAGGCGGCGTCGGTGCTCGCCACCGTGCGGCGCGACGGCATCGAGGCGCGCGGCGGCACCTGGAGCGCCGAGGAGGAAGAGGCCTTCAAGGCGCCGATCCGCGAGCAGTACGAAGTGCAGGGACACCCCTACTACGCGAGCGCGCGGCTGTGGGACGACGGCGTCATCGATCCGGCCGACACCCGTACCGTGCTCGCGCTGGCGATGTCGGCCGCGATGAACGCGCCGATTCCCGAACCGCGCTTCGGCGTATTCCGCATGTGAGAGAACTTGCGCAGGTACCGCGATGAGCTACCAGACGATCGAAACCGTACTGAACCAGGGCGTCGCCCTGATCTGGCTGAACCGGCCCGAGAAGCGCAACGCGATCGACGACCGGATGATCGGCGAGCTCGCCGACGCCTTCGAAGCCGCGATCGACGACGACGAAGTCCGCACGATCCTGCTCGCAGGACGCGGCGAGGCCTTCTGCGCCGGCGGCGACCTGCAATGGATGAAGCGTGCGCGCGAGTTCACGCCCGAGGAAGCGCACGAGGATTCGGCGCGCCTGGCGCGCCTGCTGCGCACGATCCACGAAAGCCCGAAGCCGGTCGTCGCCCGCGTGCACGGCGCGTGCTTCGCCGGCGGCATGGGACTGGCCGCCGCCTGCGACATTGCGATCGCCGGCGTGGGCGCGAGCTTCTCGCTGTCCGAGGTCAAGCTCGGGCTGATCCCGTCGGTGATCAGCCCGTACGTGATCCGCGCGATCGGCGAGCACCGCGCGCGCCGCTACTTCCTCACCGCCGAGGTGTTCGACGCGGCCGAGGCGTACCGGATCGGGCTCGTGCACGACATCGCGCAGGATCCCGAGCTCGACGGGACGGTCAACGTCGTGCTCGGCCAGCTCGCGCTGGGCGGGCCGAAGGCGCTCGCCGAGGCCAAGCGCCTGATTCGCGACGTCGCCGGACGCCCGATCGACGACGCACTCGTCGACGACACGGCGGCGCGCATCGCGCGCATCCGCGCGTCCGACGAAGGCCAGGAGGGCATCGCATCGTTCTTCGAGCGGCGTCGCCCTTCATGGGTGCCGCAGGGCGAGTGAAGCGACACTTCCGGGAAACGAGCACATGTTCGACAAGCTGCTGATCGCCAACCGCGGCGAGATCGCGTGCCGCATCGCCGCGACCGCGCGGCGCCTGGGCATTCGAACCGTCGCGGTCTACTCCGACGCCGACGCGTCGGCGCGGCACGTCACCTTCTGCGACGAGGCATGGCGGCTCGGACCGGCGCCCGCGCGCGAGTCGTACCTGAACGCCGGGCGCGTGCTCGAGATCGCCCGGCGAAGCGGCGCGCAGGCGATCCATCCCGGCTACGGCTTCCTCGCCGAGAACGAAGCGTTCGCGCGCGCGGTCGCCGACGCCGGCCTCGTCTTCGTCGGACCGCCGGCGTCGGCGATCGCCGCGATGGGCGACAAGGCGGCGGCCAAGCGGCTGATGGAGCAGGCCGGGGTGCCGCTCGTCCCGGGCTACCACGGCACCGACCAGTCCGACGCGAAGCTCGCCGCCGAGGCCGAGCGCATCGGATACCCGGTGCTGATCAAGGCGAGCGCAGGCGGCGGCGGCAAGGGGATGCGCATCGTCGAGAGCGCCGCGCAATTCGATGCGATGCTCGCGTCGTGCCGCCGCGAGGCGGGCAACGCGTTCGGCGACGACACCGTGCTCGTCGAACGCTACGTCGTGCGCCCGCGGCACATCGAGATCCAGGTCTTCGCCGACACGCACGGCAACACGATCCACCTGTTCGAACGCGACTGCTCGGTGCAGCGCCGCCACCAGAAGGTGGTCGAGGAAGCGCCGGCGCCCGGCATGACCGACGAGCGCCGGCGCGCGATGGGCGAGGCCGCCGTCGCGGCGGCGCGCGCCGTCGGCTACGTCGGCGCCGGCACCGTCGAGTTCATCGCCGACGCCTCGGGCGCGTTCTTCTTCATGGAAATGAACACGCGGCTGCAGGTCGAGCATCCGGTCACCGAGATGATCTCCGGCTTCGACCTCGTCGAGTGGCAGCTGCGCGTCGCGGCGGGCGAGCCGCTGCCGGCGCGCCAGGAAGCGCTGCGCATCGACGGGCACGCGATCGAGGTGCGCATCTACGCGGAGAATCCCGACAGCGGCTTCCTGCCGTCCATCGGCACGCTGCGCCATCTGCGCACCCCGCCCGCGGTCGAGTTCGCACGCACCGAAACGGCGGCGGCCGGCGCACCGACCGCGCCGATCCGCATCGACAGCGGCGTGCGCGAGGGCGACACGATCACGCCGCATTACGATCCGATGATCGCCAAGCTCATCGTGCACGGCCCCGACCGCGAAACGACGCTCGCGCGGCTGGCGCGCGCGCTGGCGAGGTTCCAGGTCGTCGGCCCCGCTTCGAACGTCGATTTCCTCGCGCGGCTGGTCGCCAACCCGGCCTTCGCATCGGGCGACCTCGACACGGGCCTGATCGAGCGCGAGAAGGAGCGGCTGCTGCCGGCGCCGGAGAAGCCGTCGCTGCGCCGGCGGGCGCTCGCCGTCGCCGCCGTGCTCGCCGCCGAGTTCGACGGCGCCGCGACGAACGACGGTCGGTCCTGGCCCGGCGACCCGTGGAGCGCCCGCAGCGGCTGGCGCTGCGCCGCGCGCCTCGTGCGCACGCTGCATTTCGAGCAAGCGGGCCAGCCGTGCCCGGTGCAGGTCGAATACGGCGACGACGAATGGTTCGTGCGCGAGGGGGACGACTGCGTGCGCCTCGCCGAGCTGCACTGGGACACGACGCCGGCGACGGCCGGCGCGGCGGTGGCGGCGCGCACCGTGCGCGGCGTCGTCGACGATCGCAGCTTCGTCGTCGACGCGGTGATCGACGGCGAGACGCTGCACGTCTTCAGCCCGCTCGGCCATTACGCGCTCGGCTATACGCCCGCGCTCGCGCACGTCGGCGAGCACGAGGACGACTCGGCGCTCGTCGCGCCGATGCCGGGCAAGGTGATCGCGCTGTTCGTCGAGGTGGGCGCCGAGGTCGAGCGCGGGCAGGCGCTGCTCGTCATCGAGGCGATGAAGATGGAGCACACGATCAGCGCCCCGTCGGCCGGACGCATCGCGTCGATCCGCTTCGCCGTCGGCGACCAGGTCACCGAGGGCGTCCAGCTCGTCGAGTTCGCCGCCCCGTGAAGCTTCGCGTCGTCGTCGCCGACCCCTGGGGCCCGCGCCGCCGCTGGCTCGAGGCGCTCGCCGCGCTGCTGCCCGATGCGCAGGTCCGCGGCGCCGACGACGCGGCCGGCGACGATGCCGACTACGCGATCGGCTGGAATCCCGGGCGCGAATTCTTCGCCGCGCATCCGCGGCTGCGCGCCTTCTTCACCACCTCGGCCGGCGTCGACGCGCTGCTGCGCGGCGGCGCGCTGCCCGAAGCGCTGCCCGTCGTGCGCATCGAAGACGGCGGCATGGCCGCGCAGATGGCCGAGTACTGCCTGTACGAGGCGATTCGCGTGCAGCGCCGCTTCTGCGACTATGAAGCGCAGCAGCGCGAGCGGGTCTGGCGCACGCTCGAGGTCGAGCCGAAGACGGCCTGGCCGGTCGGCGTCTTCGGCCTCGGCGCGATCGGCGCACGCGTGGCGACCACGCTCGCGCAGGCGGGCTTCCCGGTGCGCGGCTACGCCCGGTCGCCGAAGCGCATCGACGGCATCGAGTGCCTGGACGAACGACACGGACTTCGCGCCTTTCTCGAGGGCACGCGCCTGCTCGTCGTCGTCGCGCCGCTCACGCGCGACACCGAGCGCCTGTTCGACGCCGAGCGGCTGTCGTGGCTGCTGCCGCACGCCTGGCTGGTCAACGTCGCACGCGGCGCGCTCGTCGACGAAGCCGCGCTGCTCGCCGCGCTCGACGCCGGGCGCCTCGCCGGCGCGACGCTCGACGTCGTCGCCAACGAGCCGCTGCCCCCTGCGCACCCGTTCTGGCACCATCGGGGCGTGCGCCTGACGCCGCACATCTCGGGCATCACCGAGATCGACGACTCCGCCCGACAGATCGCGGGCAAGATCGCCGCGCTCGAGCGCGGCGAACCGGTGACCGGGCTCGTCGATCGCACGCGCGGCTACTGACCGCGCCCGCGCAACCCGACCGGGAGGTCCACGATGAAACTGCCGCAACGCGTCTACATAACCGAGGTCGGCCCGCGCGACGGGCTGCAGAACGAATCGCAGCCGGTCCCCACGGCGACGAAGATCGAGCTCTGCGAGCGGCTGCTGGCGGCCGGCGTTCGCCAGCTCGAGGCGACCTCCTTCGTCTCGCCGAAGTGGGTGCCGCAGATGTCCGATGCGGCCGACGTCATGGCCGCCGTCGGCCGCCGCCGCGGCGTTCGCGTCTCGGTGCTCACGCCGAACCGCAAGGGCTTCGACGCCGCGCTCGCGGCCGGCGCCGACGAAGTCGTCATCTTCGGCGCGGCGAGCGAAGCCTTCTCGATGCGCAACATCAACTGCTCGATCGCCGAGAGCCTCGAGCGTTTCGCGCCGGTCGCCGCCGCCGCGCGCGAGAACGGCATCCGGCTGCGCGCCGCGGTCTCGGTCGCCTTCGGCTGCCCGTACCAGGGCGAAGTGCCGATCGCCGACGTGGTCGACGTCGCCCGGCGCCTGCGCGACCTCGGCTGCGACGAGATCGGCATCGCCGACACCATCGGCGTGGGCACCGCCGCGCACGTGCAGCGCGTCTTCGACGCGGTGATGCGCGAGATTCCCGTCGACCAGCTCTCGGCGCATTTCCACGACACCTACGGGCAGGCCGTCGCCAACGTGCTCGCGAGCCTGCAGGTCGGCATCTACCGCTTCGACTCCTCGATCGCCGGGCTCGGCGGCTGCCCGTATGCGAAGGGCGCCACCGGGAACGTCGCCACCGAGGACGTCGTCTACCTGCTGCACGGCCTGGGCATCGAGACGGGGCTCGATCTCGACGCGCTGGTCGAGACCGGACAGTGGATCTCGGGCCGGCTCGGGCGCGCGAGCGCGTCGCGCGCCGGCAATGCGCTCGCCGCGCGCAAGCGTGCGCGGGCCGAGGAAGCCGCGTGAGCGATGCCGCGCGCGCGCCGGCGCACGCGAGCGCCGGCGTTCCTTCGCCCTGCATCTCGGTGTGCCGCATCGAGGCGTCGAGCGGCCTGTGCGAAGGCTGCCTGCGCACGCTCGACGAAATCGCGCAATGGGGTGCGATGACCGACGACGAACGGCGCGCCGTGTGGCAGGCGATCGACGAGCGCCGCGCGACGCGCGACGCGGGGCCCGGACGACGGTGAAGCCGCTTCCCGCATCGCTGCGCTTCGTCGAACGAGACTGGCTGTCGTCGAACCAGATCGTCGGCATCGATGGCGACGAGGCCACGGTCGTCGACACCGGCTACGACAAGGACGCCTCGCGCACCGTCGAACGGATTCGGCAGGTGCTCGACGGCACCGGCGCCCGGCTCGTGCGCATCGTGAACACCCATCTGCATTCGGACCATTGCGGCGGCAATCGCGCACTGGCCGACGCCTTCGGCTGCGCGATCACCATCCCGGCGGCGAGCGCCGACGAGGTCGCGCAATGGGACGAATCGCAGCTCAGCTTCGCGGCAACCGGACAGCGGTGCGAGCGCTTCGGATACGACGCCACGCTGGCGCCCGGCGACACGCTGCGCCTGGGCGGACTCGACTGGGACGTGCACGCCGCCCCCGGCCACGACCCCAAGAGCCTGATCTTCCATTGCGAGCGCGAGGGGCTGCTGATCTCGGCCGACGCGCTGTGGGAGAACGGCTTCGGCATCGTCTTCCCGGAGCTCGAGGGCGAGTCGGGCTTCGACGAGCAGCGGGCCGTGCTCGACCTGATCGGGCGCCTGCGCGTCGAGCGCGTGCTTCCCGGCCACGGCCGCATGTTCGGCGACGTCGACGCGGCGCTCGCGCGCGCCCGCGCCCGCCTCGAGGCGATGCGCGCCGACCCGCAACGCCATGCGCGGCACGCGTTGAAGGTGCTCGTGAAGTTCCTGATGCTCGACGTCGAGCGCATCGACGAGCGCGCGCTGTACCGGCACGCACACGGCGCCACGGTGATGCGCAGCGCGGCCGCGCAGGCGGGGATGGACTACGAGCCGGCGCTGGCGTGGGCGGTGGATTCGCTGGTGCAGCAGGGCCTGCTGCGGCGCGAAGGCGGCGAGCTGGTCGACGCCTGACGGCTGGCGTCAGTCGCGCGGGCGCACGCTCGCGAAATTCCACCGCGGGCGTTCGCGCCCTTCCTCCACCCGCTCGAGCGGCTTGGCGGCGACGACCCCGTCGCGTCCGCGCCGCGCCAGCTCGACGTACAGCGCCGTCCCGTGCCGCTTCCACGCGATGTCCTCGTCGGTGAGCGCCCGCCGCACCCGGGCCGGGACGCCGGCGACGAGCACGCGCGGCGGAACGACGTCGGCCACCTTCACGAAGGACTTCGCCGCGACGATCGCCTGCTCGCCCACGACGGCGGTGTCCATGATCACCGCCTGGATGCCGATGAGCGCGTCGCGCCCGATGCGCGCACAGTGGATGATGGCGCCGTGCCCGACGTGGCTCTCCTCTTCCATCACGCAATCGAAGTCGGGTGCCGAGTGCACCACGCAGTTGTCCTGCACGTTCGCGTTGGGCTGCATCACGATGCGGCCGAAATCGCCGCGCAGCACCGCACCCGGCCCGACGTAGCACCCCGGGCCGACGATGACGTCGCCGATCAGCACCGCGCTCGGGTGCACCCAGGCCTGCGGGTCGATCACCGGGACGATGCCCTCGAAAGCGTATACGGTCGGTCGCATGATGCAGGGCCGGGAAAAGCCTTCGATGCTAACACCGCGGTCGCGCGCGACGCAGCGGCGCATCGACGAGACGCCCGGGGCCCCTTCCTCCGATCGGCGGGCCCGCCCGTCGGAAGCCCGGCGGCGAACCGAACGCTCGTACGGCGATACTCTCGAATGGGCCTGGATTTCGACCCGCGGACGATCTTCCTCGTCGCCGCCTGTACCGCCGCGCTAGGCAGCGTGACCTTCCTCGCGCTGCAGCCGATCCACCCACGCAGCGCGGCGGTGCTGCGCCGGCACGCGATGGCGATGGCGGTGATGAGCGCGGCGCTGCTGCTGTTCGCACTGCGCGATGCGCTGCTGCCGTCGTTCACCCACGTCGCGCCGAACATCCTCGCCACGCTGGGCATCGCGCTGTGCGCCGATGCAACGGTGCGCACCTTCGACCGCGATCCGCCGCAGCGCTGGCTCGCGCTGCAGGCGCTCGCCATCGTCGCGCTCTGGATCGCGATCGGCAACGACCCCGCGGATTCGCTCGCGCGCGTGCTCGTCTTCTCCATCTTGCACGCGGCCTACGGCTTCGGCATCGTCGTCGCGCTCACGCGCAACCCGGCCTGGGGCGGCGAGCGCTACGTGCGCGTCCTCGGCGCCGCCTTCGCGACCTACGCAACGGCGCACGTGCTGCGCGGCGGCCTGGCGCTGGCCGGAGGGTCACCCGCCGGCGGCGCGACCGCGCCCGGCGTCGCGCAGGTGGCGTTCATCCTGCTGTTCGCGCTGATGCCGATCGTGCTCGCGCTGGTGCTGCAGACGATCCTGCACGCGCGCGTCACCGGCGAGCTGCGCGTGCGCGCCACCACCGACGAGCTCACCGGGCTGTACACCCGCGGCCACTTCTTCGAGCTCGCGCGCCGGCATCTCGCGCACCCGCCTGCCGGGCGCACGGTGCACCACCTGCTGATGATCGACCTCGACCACTTCAAGTCGGTCAACGATCGCTTCGGACACAGCGTCGGCGACCGGGCGCTGTGCCATGCGGCGCGCGTGCTGCGCGCGGCGATACGCGGCAACGGGCTACTGTCGCGCTACGGGGGCGAGGAGTTCTGCGCGCTGATCTCGAGTCGCGACGAGGAGGAGGCGCGGCGCACGATCGACGCGCTGCGCCAGGCGCTCGAGAGCGCGCCGCTGCGCGCCGGCCCGATGACGATCGCGCTGACCGCCAGCGTGGGCGCGGTACCGATCGACGACGCCGACGCCCTCGGCCGCGTGCTCGTGCACGCCGATCACTGCGTCTACCGCGCGAAGACCGAGGGCCGCAATCGCGTCGTGCGCTACGGCGAGACGCTCGCCGAGCCCGCGGTCTGAATCAGCCGCGCTGCGCGCGATCCTTCGCGTTCTCCGACTCGATGCGCGCGCGCGCCTCGCGCCACTGCTCGTCGCTCCAGTCGCGAAGGCCATAGAAGTTCGCACCGGTGGCGAGCGCATGCGCGCCGTCCATGTAGATCGTCTGTCCGCTCAGCCAGTCGCAGCCCTCGGCCATCAGGAACGTGGCGAGGTTCTGCAGCTCGCTGCGCTCGCCAACGCGGCCCTGCGGATTCGTCGCCTTCGACCGTTCGCCCGGATCCTCGCCGGGATTGAGCCGCCGGCTCATCCCCTCGGTGGGAATCTCGCCTGGGCCGATCGCGTTCAGCCGGATGCCGTATTTCGCCCATTCGACCGCGAGCGACTTCGTCATCACCGCGACGCCCGCCTTGCTCATCGCCGACGGCACCGTGTAGGGGCCGCCGTTCTCGACCCAGGTGACGATGATCGAGACCACCGATTTCATCGGCTGCGGACTCGACCAGCCCCCGGCCGCACGCGCCTGCTCGATCCAGCGCCGGCCCACCGCGTTCGTCACGTAGAACGTGCCGTGGAAGACGATGCCGGCGATCGCGTCGAAGGCGCGCGGCGACAGCCGCTCGGTGGGGCTGATGAAATTGCCCGCCGCGTTGTTCACCAGCCCGGTGAGCGGAGCGTCCGCGAAGATCGACTCGACCATCGCGTCGACCGCCTGCGCGTCGCGGATGTCGACGCCGAAGGTCTGCACGCGACCGCCGTAGGCCTTCGTCATCTCGTCGGCCGCCTGGTCGAGCACGCCCTTGCGCCGGCCGCAGATCACGAGATCGGCGCCGAGCGAGAGGAAGCGCTCGCCCATCGCGCGACCCAGGCCGGTTCCGCCGCCGGTGATCAGGATCCGCTTCCCGCGCAACAGATCGGGCTGGAACATCGTCGTCTCCTCGTTGGCCGGCCGGCGCCGGCGTCGCCCTGCAGAAGATGCGCCGGTGCCGCGATCAGCCGCCGCGCGCCTTCGCGTCGAGCTCGCGCTGCATCTGCTCGACCAACGCCTGCGCCTCGGCGCCCTCGGGAATCGGGCGGCCCGAATCGCGCCACGCCACCGCGTCCTTGTAGCCGTGCAGCTGCGCGTACCGGCGGAACCACATTCCTTCGGGATTGTGCCGCGTGATGCCGTCGAGCAGCGTCGCCAGCGTCTGCGCCTGCGCGAGCCCCATCGACTCGAGCACCTGGTTGACGACGAGCTTCTGCATCGTCAGCTGGCCGCGCGGCACGCTCCCGATGCGCTCCGCCAGCGAGCGCACGCTCTGCTCGAGCGCCGCCGCCGGCACCGCATCCACCGCGAGTCCCCAGTCCTTCGCGGTCGCGCCGTCGATCGTGTCGCCGGTGAACATCAGCTGCTTGGCGCGCATCGGCCCGAGCCGATAGGTCCACATCGCCGTCGTCGGACAGCCCCAGACCCGCGTGGGCATGTAGCCGATGCGGGCGTCGTCCGCCATGACGAGCAGGTCGCAGCACAGCGCGATGTCGCTGCCGCCGGCCACCGCGTGCCCGTGCACCTGCGCGATCGTCGGCTTGTGGCTGCGCCACAGGCTCATGAAGTCGTCGGTGAAGCGCTTCATCGTGCGGTAGTCGAGCATCGGATCCCACGGCACGCCTTCCTGCTGGCACGGGTGGTCGACGACGCCCTCGCCGAAGGCCTGCAGGTCGTAGCCGGCGCAGAACGACCGCCCCGCACCGGAGACGACGATCACGTGCACGCGGTCGTCCTCGTGGGCGAGCTCGACCGCGCGCCGGATCTCGCCGGGCATGTGCTCGTCGATCGCGTTCAGCCGGTCGGGACGATCGAGCACGATGCGCGCGATGCGCGGATTCGCCTCGTCGACTTCGTAGCGCAGCGAACGGAAGCGCTCGGCCGCGTCAGTCGTACTTGCGGGCATCCTCGATCACCTTGCCGTCGTTCGGCAGCGTCCCGGCGGCGACGAGCTCGACCTCGCCGCGCAGCTTCATGACGTCGCGCACGGCGGCGGCGATCCGCGCGGCGAGCGCATCCGCATCGCCGCCCGTGCGCAGCGTCTCGTCGCCGACCTCGCAACGCAGCGTCATCCGGTCGTCGGCGCGCTCACCCTCGACGACCAGCCGCGCGCGGCGCACCTCGGGGAAGCGCTTCGCCACCTCGGCGACCTGCTCCGGATGCACGAACATCCCGCGCACCTTCGTCGTCTGGTCGGCCCGACCCAGCCAGCCTCGGATGCGCACGTTGGTGCGCCCGCACGGCGAGATGCCGGGCAGCACGGCCGACAGGTCGCCGGTACCGAAGCGGATCAGCGGATAGGCCGGGTTGAAGCTGGTGACGACGACCTCCCCGACCTCGCCGTCGGCCACCGGCTCACCGGTGCCGGGTCGCACGATCTCGAGGATCAGCTCCTCGTCGAGGATCATCCCCTCCATCGCGGGCGACTCGTAGGCGATCATCCCGACGTCGGCGGTGCCGTACCACTGCAGCACCGTCTCGATGCCCTGCTCGCGGAACCACGCGCGCAGGCTCGGCGGCAGCGCCTCGGCCGCGAGCAGCGCACGGCGCAGCTTCGAGACGTCGACCCCGCTCTCCTGCGCCTTCTCGACGATCATGCGCAGGAACGAAGGCGTGCCGGCATACGCGTCCGGGGCGAGCGATCGCAGGATCTCGAGCTGCTGCTCGATCTGGCCGACGCCGGCGGGAATCACCGCGCAGCCGATCTTCCTCGCCGCGCCGTCGACCATCCACGCGCCGGGCGTCAGGTGGTAGCCGAAGCAGTTCTGCACGACGTGCCCGGCGCGGATGCCCGCCGCGTACAGCGCGCGTGCGGCGCGCCAGGGATCGTCGCCGGTGCCCTCGGCATCGAAGATCGGCCCGGGCGACAGGAACAGCCGCGACATCCGTCCCGGCTCGACGGTGACGAAGCCGCCGAAGGGCGGATCGGCCTGCTGCAGCGCCTTCAGCTCGCTCTTGCGCAGCACCGGCAGCTGGGCGAGCGCCTTGCGCGAGGCGATCTGGCGGGCGTCGACATCGGCCAGCCGCTTCGCCCAGCCGGGCGCGTTCGCCTTCGCATGCTCGATCAACGACGGCAGGCGCGCCATCAGCGCGCCCTCGCGCGCCTCGGCCGGACGCGTCTCGAGGGAATCGAAATATTCGCTCACGGCATGCTCGATAGGGGTAACGCGGCATGGGCGGGCCGGCAACCGGGAGCGGCCGCCGGGGCGGCCGCGTTCAGAGCCAGCGCTTGCGCCGCTTGTACGACTTGAGGTTCTTGAACGAGCGGCGCTCTTCGCCGCCGCCGCCGCCCAGGTAGAACTCCTTGACGTCCTCGTTGTTGACGAGCTCGTCTCGGGTGCCGTCGAGAACGATCTTGCCCGACTCCATGATGTAGCCGAAGCTCGCCGCCTGCAGCGCCATGCGCGCATTCTGCTCGACGAGCAGCATCGTGATCTTCAGCTCGCGGTTCAGCTCGCGGATGATCCCGAACACTTCCTTGACCAACAGCGGCGACAGCCCCATCGACGGCTCGTCGAGCAGGATCATCTTCGGTCGCGCCATCAGCGCGCGGCTGATGGCGAGCATCTGCTGCTCGCCGCCCGACAGGTAGCCGGCCAGCCCGGTGCGCTCGCGCAGGCGCGGGAAATAGTCGAGCACCATGTCGATGTCGCGCTTGACGCCCGCCGAATCGCGGCGTGTGTACGCGCCCAGGCGCAGGTTCTCGATCACCGTCATGTCCTCGACGATGCGTCGGCCCTCCATCACCTGGAAGATGCCGCGGCGCACGATCGCCTCGGGCTCGAGATTGGTGATCTCCTCGCCCATGAACGTGACGTTGCCGCGCGTGACCTCGCCGTCCTCGGTGCGCAGCAGCCCCGAGATCGCCTTCAGCGTCGTCGACTTGCCGGCGCCGTTCGGACCGAGCAGCGCGACGATCTCGCCTTCGGGCACCTCCAGGCTCACGCCGCGCAGCACGAGGATCACCTCGTCGTAGACGACCTCGATGTTGTTGACGACGAGCATCGGCGGACGGCCTTCGGCCACCGCCGCGGCGCCCGCCTGCGACTCGTGCTCCTGCGCTTCGATCATGACTGCCGCTCTTCCTCTACCAACATCCGCGCGCCGCGCGGCGGAGCGCGATGCGCCCCGCCACCGCGCGCGCGGACGCGCCCGGCCCGCCTTACCAGCCGAGCCACTCCGGCTTGCGCTCGATCTCGGCCTCGCCGATCTTCTCGATCGACTGCTTGCCGTCCTTGGAGTTCGCCCGGTAGATGAAGACCTTCGTCGTGCCGCGGTGGTCTTCCGCCGTCCACGTCGACGGAATGCACACGCCCTGCAGCTCGGCCGGGACGTGGTCCTTCATCGACTCCATCGCCTTCTTCACGTTCGGCCCGTTGACGCCGCCCGCCTTGTCGGCCGCGACCATTGCGTCACGCATGTAGAACACCGAGCAGATGCCGCGCATGTAGTGCACCGCGCGGTACTGGTTGCCCGACGGATCGGAGATCTTCGAGATCTCGCGCACCGTCTTCATGCCGGGCGCGTCGGAATCCCAGGCGGCTGCGCCGACGACGAACACGGTGCCGTTGGCCGCGTCGCCCGCGGCTTTCAGCGCGTTCTCGTCCATCGCCCAGACGTTGCCCATGAACTGCACGTCGACGCCGACCGTCTCGCACGACTTCAGCAGCGAGATCGTCGAGCCGCCGGTGTTCGCGAGGAACGCGTAGTTCGCGCCCGACTCCTTCAGGCTCAGGCACTGCGCCTTAAAGTCGCCCGGCTTCAGCGAGTACTGGATCGGGGGTACGATGCCGAAGCCCATCTCCTTCGCGTATTCGCCGCACGCCGCCTTCGGCGCGTTCGGATACGGATGGTTGTCGCCCATGTGCACGAACTTCGGCGACGCGATGCCCTTCTGCTTCGCGTCCGCGGCCGCCCACTGCACGAGCGCGCGGCAGCCGTCGGTGTACGACGGACCGTAGAAGAAGTTGTAGGGCGCCGGCTTCGCGCCGTGCTTGTTCTTGCCGGTCGGATCGGTCAGGTGGCCCGAGTACGACGCCGAGAAATACGGGATCTCGTCCTTCGCGACGAAGGTGACGAGCGCCTCGGTGTCGCCGGTGCCCCAGCCCTGGATCGCCGCCGGCTTCTGCCCGCCCAGCCACTTCTTGTAGGTGGCGATCGCGCGCGGGATCTCATAGCTGTAGTCGACCGTTTCGAACTCGATCTTCTTGCCGTTGATGCCGCCGTGCTGGTTGACGTACGCGAGCGCGTCGGCGACCCCCTCGCCGTACGGCTTGCCGACGTCGGAGGTCGCACCGGTGTAGTCGGCGAGGTGGCCGACGAAGATGCCCTGCGCGGCCGCCGGGCCGACGGCCAGCAGTACGGCCGCGGCCGCCGCGGCGGTGACGGTGGTTCCCTTCATTGCAGTACTCCTCTCCTTGGTGAACGTTGCGGGAACGAGCTAGTACGAGAACGGATACAGCTTCCAGTACGCCTTGATCAGGTGCCAGCGATGAGCGAGCCCCTCGGGCTCGAAGATCAGGAACAGGACGATCACCAGCCCGATCGCGCCCTCCTTGACGAACGCGAGCCCGGTGGTGAGCGCAGGGAACACATCGCCCAGGCTCTGCGACAGGAAGCCGATCGTCTCGGGCAGCAGCACCATGAAGGCGGTGCCGAGCAGGGTGCCCATCACGCTGCCCAGTCCGCCGATGATGATCATCCCCAGGAACTGGATCGACAGCAGCAGCGTGAACGCCTCGGCCGACACGAAGCCGAGATAGTGGCCGAACAGCGCACCGCCGATTCCGGCGTAGAACGCCGAGATCCCGAAGGACAGCACCCGGTACCAGGTGAGGCCCACGCCCATCACCTCGGCCGACAGATAGTGGTCGCGCACGGCGACGAACGCGCGGCCGTCGCGCGTGCGCAACAGGTTCGTGCCGAGCACGTACATCAGCACGAGCCAGGCGAGCACCACGTAGAAGTAGCTCCGGTCGTCGTCGATCGCCCAGCCGAACAGCGAGAACGACTGCGCGAGCGTGCCCGAGGAGCCGCCGGTGAACCAGTTGGCGCGCGCAAAGAAGTCCTCGAGGATGAACTGCGCGGCGAACGTGGCGATCGCCAGGTACAGCCCCTTGATGCGCGCCGCCGGGATGCCGAACAGCAGCCCGACGAGGGTCGTCATCACGCCGGCGAGCGGAATCGACCAGAACACAGGCACGCCCCAGTCGTTGCTCAGCCAGGCCGAGGCGAAGGCGCCGAAGCCGAAGAACGCCGCGTGGCCGAGCGAGATCTGGCCGGTGAAGCCGACGAGGATGTTCAGTCCGAGCGCCGCGATTCCGTAATAGCCGATCTGGATCAGCAGGTTCAGCTGGTACTTGCTGAGCCAGCCGGTGAGCGGCGCGACGCACAGCAGGACGATCCCCGCGATGACGAGCCAACGCGAGACCGGCGTGGGGAAGATCGTGGTGTCGGTGCGGTAGCTCGTCTTGAACTGCCCGCACGGGATCATCGCCGAGGAAGTGCTCGCCACGTCAGACCCTCTCGATCTGGTGCGTACCGAACAGCCCGTACGGCTTGATCATCAGGATGATGACCAGCGCGTAGAACGGCGCGATCGTGTAGAGGTTGCCCCAGTTCAGGTACTGGCTGTCGACGAACTCGGCGCCGTTCTCCAGCACGCCGATGATCAGCCCGCCGAGGATCGCGCCGATGATCGAGTCGAGCCCGCCGAGGATCACCACCGGGAAGACCTTGATCCCGAAGAACGACAGCGCCGACGACACGCCGTTCACCATGCCGACGACGACGCCGGCGAGTGCCGAGACCATCGCCGAGATCGCCCAGGCCATCGCGAACACCGATTTCACCGAGATGCCCAGGCTCTGCGCGACCTGCTGGTTGAAGGCGGTGGCGCGCATCGCCAGCCCCATCCGCGAGTATTTGAAGAACCACGCGAAGCCGGCCATGATGATCAGCGAGATGATCATCGACATCACGTACGGCGTCTGCACGTTCATCCCGAAGATGCTCATCGACTGCGAGCCGAACACCTGCGGATAGGGCTGGGCGAAGACGCCGAAGATCCACTTCATCATCGCCTGGAAGAAGATCGACAGGCCGATCGTGACCATGATCACCGAGATGATCGGCTCGCCGATCATCGGCCTGAGCACCAGCACCTGAAGCAGGATCCCGAACACGGTCATGAACACCAGCGT
>DATGRE010000217.1:0-4702 GCA_035303885.1 Zeimonas sp.
CATCGCCGGCGTGCTCGGCGCCGCGATGGAATGGCTGGCCCTGAAGCCGGTGTACTCGCGCGATCACGTGTACCAGCTGCTGCTCACCTTCGGCTTCATCCTCGTGATCGAGGAGGCGGTACGCATCTTCTGGGGGCTGGACTACAAGCAGGTCCCCACGCCCGATCTCTTCTCGCAGCCGGTGCAGCTCTTCGGCAGCTCGATCCCCAGCTATCGGCTGTTCATCCTCGGCTTCGGAACGTTCGTGTCGGTGGTGCTGTTCCTCGCGCTGGATCGCAGCCGCCACGGCATGGTGATCCGCGCGGCGAGCGCCGATCCCGAGATGGTTCAGACGCTCGGCATTCGCGTGGGGCGGATCCGAACCGGCGTGTTCGCATTCGGCTGCGGGCTCGCGGCGCTCGGCGGCGCCGTGGCCGCGCCGCTCGTTCCGATCGAGCTCGGCATGGGCATGAGCATCATCATCGACTGCTTCATCGTCGTCGTGGTCGGCGGACTGGGGAACATTCGTGGCGCGGTGATGGCGGCGTTGCTGCTCGGCATGACGAGAGCGATCGGCTACACCTACGCGCCCGACTGGGTCGACTTCATCACCTATCTGGTCCTCATCGTGACGCTGATGGTGCGGCCCGAGGGCCTGTTCAGTCGGAAGGGGCGCACGGCATGAGCTCGGAACGCTTCGTCTCGGCCATGCTCGCGGCGATCGTGCTGCTGATCGTCCTCGTTCCGATCGCGCTGCCCGGCGAGGCGGGCCGCAGCCTGGTCAGCCTGATCCTCGTCTGGTCGATCTTCGCGATCGGCTTCGATCTCGTGTTCGGCGTGGCGGGCATGCTGTCGTTCGGCCACGCCGCGATGTTCGGCACGGGTGCCTATGCGCTCGCGCTGCTGACCACCCGTCTCGGCTGGGGATTCCTTCCCGCATTGGCTGCCGCCGGCATCGTCGGCGCGTTCGTGGCCGTGCTGTTCAGCTTCTTCGCGCTGCGCGTATCGGGACTCTTCTTCGCGCTGCTCACGCTCGCGCTCGCGCAACTGCTGTTCGTTCTCGCGGGCAGCAAGCTGCGCGACCTCACCGGCGGCGTCGACGGGCTGCCGGGCGTGCCTCGGCCCGAGCTATGGGGAATCGATTTCTACGACGACGGCAACTACTATTACTTCATTCTCGCCGTGTTCGTGATCGCACTGGTCGTGGCCGCGATCCTGCGATCGTCGCCGTACGGTCACGCGCTGCGTGCCGTCCGCAGCAACGACGTGCGTGCCGAGCAGATCGGCTTCGACATCCAGCGACTCCGGCAGTCGGCCTTCGCGATCTCCGGCTTCTACGCGGGCGTCAGCGGCGCGCTGCTGGCATCGCTGATGTTCTACGTCGGCCCGCAGATGCTGCACTGGAGCACGTCGGGCGACGTGGTGATCATGGTGCTGCTCGGCGGGATGGGAACGCTGTTCGGGCCGATCCTCGGCGTCGCGGTGTTCGAGGTGCTGCGCGAGTGGCTCAGCCAGGTGACGGCGCACTGGTACGGCGTGCTGGGTCTCGTCTTCATCGTCGCGACGATCTTCGCGCCGCAGGGATTCGCCGGACTGGCCGCGCTGCTCCTTCGCCGATCGGGAGACCAGCGTTGAACGGAGTCTCGCTTCGCTGCCAGGACATCGAGGTCGCGTTCGGCGGGTTGCGCGCGGTCGACGGCGTCAGTTACGAATTCGAGCCGAACCGGCTCTACAGCCTGATCGGGCCGAACGGCGCGGGCAAGACGACGCTGATGAACGCGCTGTCGGGCCGCAGCCGGCTGAACAACGGGAAGGTGCTGCTCGACGGGCGCGACATCACGTCGCTCGCGCCGTACCAGCGCACGCGCGCCGGGCTGGGCCGCAGCTTCCAGATCACCCAGATCTTTCCCGGCGCCACGGTGCTGGAGAATCTTCGCCTGGCGGCGCAGGCCAGCCGCTACCGCCTGCAGCCGTTCTGGCGCCCGGTGCGCAGCTTTCGCGCGATCCAGCAGGACGCCGAAGCGGTGCTGGCCGAGATCGGCCTGGAGCCCGCGGCGCACGTTCGTGCCGAGAACCTCTCGCACGGCGACCAGCGCGCGCTCGAGGTGGGGCTCACGCTGCTGAGCCGGCCGAAGGTGTTGCTGCTCGACGAGCCGCTGGCCGGTGTGGGCGTGCAGGACATCGACCGATCGGTCGAACGCATCCGCCGGATCGCGCGCGGACGGACGGTCCTGCTCATCGAGCACAACATGGAAGTGGTCATGGAGATCTCCGACGAGATCGTCGTGATGGTGTCGGGGCGGATCCTCGCCTCCGGATCGCCGAGGACGGTCCGCGACGATCCGCGCGTGCGCAGCGCTTACCTGGGAGAGGAGGAATGAGCCTGCTCTCCATCGTCGACGCCGACGTGTACTACGGCAAGGCGCAGGCGCTGCACGGCGTCTCGCTCGAGGTCCAGGAAGGCGAGATCGTCTCGCTGGTCGGCCGAAACGGCGCGGGCAAGAGCACGCTGCTGAAGGCGGCCATCGGCCTGAATCCGCTCCGTCGCGGCCGGCGGCTGTTGCGGGGCGCCGACGTGACGCACGCCGCTCCCGATCGGCTCGGCCGGCTGGGCATCGCTTTCGTCCCCGAGAACCGGCGCATCTTCGCGACGCTCAGCGTCGAGGAGAACCTCCGGATCGCGACGATCATGGGGCGCACCGGCGCGTGGACGATCGATCGCATCTATCGGCTGTTTCCGCGCCTGCTCGAGCGCGCCCGCTTCCGCGGCGACACGCTCTCGGGAGGTGAGCAGCAGATGCTCGCGATCGGGCGCGGTTTGCTCACCAACCCGGAAGTCCTGCTGCTCGACGAGCCGACCGAAGGGCTCGCTCCGCTGATTGTCAAGGACCTGATCGACGCGATCGGGCAGATCAACGCGGAGGGCGTGGCGATCCTGCTCGTCGAGCAGAACCTGAAGGTTCCGCTGGCGCTGGCGAAGCGCCAGTACGTGCTCGACAACGGCCGCATCGTCTGGCAGGGACGAACCGAGCAGCTGCTCGCCGAGCGCAAGCAGGTCGAGGCGTTCATCAGCGTATAGGGAATGGAGGCGCCATGCGCGTAATCGATTTCTTCGACCGGGGTGCGGCACTCGCTCCCGACCGGATCTGTCTCAAGGACGCGAACGTCGCGCGAAGCTATGACGAGGTGCGCAAGCAGAGCTGCCGGATCGCGAACGCGCTGATCCGCGATGGGTTCGCGCCGCAGGACAAGGCCGCCGTGCTCAGCCCGAACGCGGCCGCGCCCTTCGAATGCGTGCTCGGGATCCTGCGGGCCGGTGGAGCCTGGGTGCCGGTGAATGCGCGCAACGTCGCGTCCGAGAATGCGTACATCCTGGACAACTGCGACGTCGAGACGCTCTTCTATCACGGCGACTTCGAGGCGGCGGTCCAGGAATTCCGGCGCCTGTGCCCGAAGATCCAGCGCTATGTCTGCATCGACCGGACCGGCGGCAGCGGCGTGTTCCTCGAGGAATGGCTGGGCGACGCGCCCGATTCGGATCCCGATCTCCCCGAGGATCCCGATGCGGTGGTGTCGATCGTCAGCTCGGGCGGCACGACCGGTCGGCCCAAGGGGGTGATGTGGAGCAACCGGACGTGGGAGGCGCTGTTCTCGAACTACTACGCGTCGATGCCGAACCGCAAGCCTCCGGTGCACCTCGTCATCGCACCGATGACGCACGCGGCCGGCATCCTGGCCATGCTGCTGATGGCCACCGGTGCCACGCACGTGATCCTGCCGCACTTCGACGCGGCCCAGGTCGCGCAGGCGATCGAGCGCGAGAAGGTCACGCATCTGTTCCTCCCGCCCACGGCGGTCTACATGCTGCTCGCGTACCCGAAGCTGCGCGAGCACGACTATTCCTCGCTCGACTACTTCCTCTATGCCGCCGCGCCGATGTCGGTCGACAAGCTCAAGCAGTGCCTGGAGGTGTTCGGGCCGGTCATGACGCAGTGCTTCGGCCAGGCGGAGGCGCCGATGCTGTGCACGTACCTCTCGCCGCAGGAGCACCTCGTGATCGGCGACCTCGAGAAGGAGAAGAGGCTCTCCAGCTGCGGCCGGCCGACGCTGCTCACGCCGGTGGCCATCATGGACGACGACGGGAAGCTCCTGGCGCGCGGTGAGTGCGGCGAGATCGTCGTTCGCGGCAGCCTCGTGATGCCGGGGTATTACAAGAATCCCGAGGCCACGAAGGAGGTCTCCGCCTTCGGCTGGCATCGCACGGGCGACGTCGGCTACATCGACGAAGACGGCTACGTGTACATCGTCGATCGCAAGAAGGACATGATCATCTCCGGAGGCTTCAACATCTTCCCGAGCGAGATCGAGCAGGTGATCTGGAGCCATCCCGGAGTGCAGGACTGCGCCGTCATCGGCGTGCCCGACGAGAAATGGGGCGAGGCGGTGAAGGCGGTGATCGAGCGCAGGCCGGGCGGCAACGTCACCGAGCAGGAGATCCTCGAGCTGTGCCGCCGGAGCCTCGGCAGCGTGAAGACGCCGAAGTCGGTCGAGTTCTGGGATGAGCTGCCGCGCAGCCCGGTGGGCAAGGTGCGCAAGAAGGACATTCGCGACCGATTCTGGGCAGGCACGGGAAGGACGATCTGAAGCGCCTTCCGCCCCGAGGTCCGCATTGATGAACATGCAACTGCAGAGGTCGAGACGATGAGAAAGGTTCTGGTGGCTG
>DATGRE010000218.1:0-8022 GCA_035303885.1 Zeimonas sp.
TGCCGAGGCGGGCGGCCGCGTCGCGGTCGATGGCCACCGTGATCTGGCTGCCCTTGTCCTCGGCGTCGGTGTCGATGTCGACGAGCTCGGGCAGCCGGCTCATCGCGTTGCGGATGCGCGGCTCCCACGTCCGCAGCTCGCCGAGGTCGTCGCTCTTCAGCGTGTACTGGTAGCTGGAGCTGCTCGAGCGCCCGCCGATGCGGATCTCGCGTTGCCCGACCATGAACAGCCGTGCGCCGGGCACCTGCGACGTCGCCGCGCGCAGGCGGGCGATGACTTCGTCGGTGCTCTCGCGGCGTTCGGCGAGCGGCACCAGCGAGATGAACATCGCGCCGCTGTTCACGCGCGAGCCTCCGGTGTAGCCGGTCACGTTCGCCACCGCAGGATCGCGGCGCACGATCTCGATGAAGGTGTCGAGCTTCTCGCGCATCGCGCGAAACGAGATGCTCTGGTCCCCGCGCACCGACGCGTAGATGCGACCGGTGTCCTGGTCGGGGAAGAAGCCCTTCGGCACGATCGTGTACAGCCAGACGTTCAGCGCGATCGTCGCCCCGAGCACGAGCAGCATCAGCCAGCCATGGTCGAGCGCCCAGCCGACGCTGCGCGCGTAGCCGCGCGTCAGGCGCTCGAGCGCGTTGCGGCCGAAGGAGGCTAGCCGGGACTCGCGCATCGCGTTCGCGCGCCGCGCCCGCGCCGGCTCGCCGCGATCCGGGGGCTGCGTCGCGCCGTTGCCGTCCGGCCCCGCGTCCCGCCCATTCGCGGCGCGTGCGCCGAGCAGACGCGCGCCGAGCATCGGCGTCGTCGTCAGGGAGACGACGAGCGAGATCAGGATCGCCACCGACAGCACGATGCCGAACTCGCGGAAATAGCGTCCGACGAGGCCGCCCATCGCCAGGATCGGGATGAACACGGCGATCAGCGACAGGCTGATCGCGACGACGGTGAAGCCCACCTCACGCGCGCCGCGGATCGCGGCTTCGAACGGGCCTTCGCCCATCTCGCGCCGGCGCGCGATGTTCTCGACGACGACGATCGCGTCGTCGACGACGAAGCCGGTGGCGATCGTCAGCGCCATCAGCGTGAGGTTGTTCAGCGAGAAGCCGGCGAGGTACATCACGCCGAAGGTGCCGACCAGCGACGTCGGCACCGCGACCGCCGGGATCAGCGTCGCACGCACGCTGCGCAGGAAGAGGAAGACGACGAGCACGACGAGCGCGACCGCGAGCACGAGTGCGTGCTGCACCTCGCGCAGCGACGCCCGGATCGTCGTCGTCCGGTCCATCGTCACGACGAGATCGATCGCCGCCGGCGCGGACGCCTTCAGCGCGGGCAGCAGCGCGTGGATGCGATCGACCGTTTCGATGATGTTGGCTGCCGGCTCGCGGTAGGCCATCAGCAGCACCGACGGGCGGCCGTTCGCCGAGCCGGCGTGGCGTTCGTCCTCGACCGACTCGCGCACCCAGGCGACGTCGGACAGCCGCACCGCGGCGCCGTTGCGGTACGCGACGACCAGCGGCAGGTAGTCGGCGGCCGAGCGGGACTGGTCGTTCGCCGCGATCTGCCAGCGCCGCTCGGCGTCGGCGACTGCGCCCTTCGGGCGGTTCGCGTTCGCGCTCGCGATCGCCTGGCGCACGGCTTCGAGGCCGATGCCGTAGCGATCGAGCTGCAGCGGGTTCACCGAGACGCGCACGGCCGGCAGCGAGCTGCCGCCGACGACCACCTGTCCGACGCCCGCGACCCGCGACAGGCGCTGCGCGAGCACCGTGGAGGCGACGTCGTAGACCTGGCCCTGCGTCATCGACTCGGAGGTGAGCGCGAGGATCAGGATCGGCGTCTCGGCCGGGTTGACCTTGCGATAGGTCGGATTGCGTACCAGGCTCGACGGCAGCGACGGCCGCGCCGCGTTGATCGCGGCCTGCACGTCGACCGCCGCCGCGTCGATGCTGCGGTCGAGATCGAACTGCAGCACGATGCGCGTCTGGCCGAGCGAGCTGTGCGAGGTCATCTCGGTGACGCCGGCGATCTTGCCGAGTGCGCGCTCGAGGGGCGTGGCGACGGTGGCCGCCATCGTCTCGGGGCTTGCGCCGGGCAGCGATGCCGACACCGAGATCGTCGGGTAGTCGACCTGCGGCAGCGGGGCCACGGGCAGCACGCGCAGCGCGGCGAGCCCGGCGAGCACGATCGCCAGCGTCAGCAGCGTCGTCGCCACCGGCCGGCGCACGAAGGTCTCGAAGAAGCCCATCAGGCGCGCTGCCGGCGCGACGCGAACCAGCGCGCCGAGCGGTCGAAGGCGAGGTAGACGACCGGCGTGGTGAAGAGCGTGAGCACCTGGCTGAGCAGCAGGCCGCCGACCATCGTCACCCCGAGCGGATGGCGCAGCTCCGAGCCGACGCCGGTGCCGAGCATCAGCGGCAGCGCCGAGAGCAGCGCGGCGAGCGTCGTCATCAGGATCGGACGGAAGCGCAGCAGCGCGGCCTGGAAGATCGCCTCGCGCGGCGGCTTGCCCTCGATGCGTTCGGCGTCGAGCGCGAAGTCGATCATCAGGATCGCGTTCTTCTTCACGATGCCGATCAGCAGCACGATGCCGATGACGGCGACGATGCCGAGGTCGTTGCCGGAGAGCATCAACGCCAGCAGCGCGCCGACGCCGGCCGACGGCAGCGTCGACAGGATCGTGATCGGGTGCACGTAGCTCTCGTAGAGCACGCCGAGCACGATGTACATCGTGACGAGCGCGGCGAGGATCAGCAGCACCGTGCTGTCGAGCGACGCCTGGAAGGCGAGCGCCGCGCCCTGGAAGCTCGTTTGCATGCTCGGGGGCAGCTCGAGGCGCTCCTGCGCCGCGCGTACCGCGTCGACCGCTTCGCCGAGCGAGGTGCGCGGCGCGAGGTTGAACGAGATCGTCGCCGACGGGAACTGCCCGAGGTGATGGATCGCCAGCATCGCCGGACGCTCGACGACGCGCGCGAGGCTCGCGAGCGGCACGAGCGCGCCGTCGCGGCCCTGGACGTGGATCGCGCCGATCGACTCGGGGCTCGACGCGAAATGCGGCGCGACCTCGAGCACGACGCGGTACTGGTTCGCCTGCGTGAAGATCGTCGAGACCTGGCGCTGGCCGAAGGCGGTGTACAGCGCCTCGTCGATCGCCGCCATCGTCACGCCGAGCCGCGCCGCGGCGTCCCGGTCGATCTCGACGAAGGCCTGCAGCCCGCGGTCTTGCAGGTCGCTCGCGACGTTGGCGAGCTCGGGCAGCTCGCGCAGCGCGTCGACCAGTCGCGGCACCCATTGCGCGAGCCGCCCGGGGTCCGGGTCCTCGACGGCGAACTGGAACTGCGTGCGCGCGAGCCGATCGTCGATCGTCAGGTCCTGCACCGGCTGCAGGTACAGCGTGATGCCCTGCACGGCGGCGGCGCGCCGCTGCAGGCGGCGGATCACCTCGGCCGCGTCGGCGTCGCGCGCGTCGCGCGGCTTCAGGTTGATCAGCAGGCGGCCGGTGTTCAGCGTCGGGTTCGCGCCGTCGACGCCGATGAACGACGTGAGGCTCTGCACCGCCGGATCCTCCAGGATCGCGCGCGAGAGCGCGCGCTGCCGTTCGGCCATCGCGGGAAAGGAGATCGACTGGCGGGCCTCGGAGATGCCCTGGACAAGCCCGGTGTCCTGCACCGGGAAGAAGCCCTTCGGGATGACGATGTACAGCACGACGGTGAGCGCGAGCGTTCCGATCGCCACCAGCAGCGTCGCCGCCTGGTGGTCGAGTACGACGGCGAGCCAGCGGCCGTAGGCGGCGACGAGCCGGTCGAACCAGCCGCCCGCCGCGCCCGGGCCGTCGCGCGGGGCATCGGGTCCGGGCGGGCGGTCGCCCGGGCGGTCGCGCAGCAGCCGCGCGCACATCATCGGCGTGAGCGTGAGCGAGACGACCGCGGAGATCAGGATCGCCACCGCGAGCGTGATCGCGAACTCGCGGAACAGCCGCCCGACCACCTCGCGCATGAACAGCAGCGGGATCAGCACGGCGATCAGCGACAGCGTCAGCGAGACGATCGTGAACGCGATCTGCCGCGAGCCCTCGAGTGCCGCTTGCAACGGGGGATCGCCCTTCTCGCGGAAGCGCGCGACGTTCTCGATCATCACGATCGCGTCGTCGACGACGAAGCCGGTGGCGATCGTCAGCGCCATCAGCGTGAGGTTGTTCAGCGAGAAGCCGGCGAGGTACATCACGCCGAAGGTGCCGACCAGCGACAGCGGAACCGCGACCGCCGGGATCACCGTCGCCGAGGCGCTGCGCAGGAACAGGAAGATCACCATCACGACCAGCGAGATGGCGAGCACGAGCTCGAATTGCACCGCGCGCACCGACGCGCGGATCGTCACGGTGCGGTCGGTCAGCACGGTGAGATCCGCTGCGCCGGGCAGCGACGCACGCAGCGACGGCAGCAGCGCGTGGATGCGATCGACGACCTCGATGACGTTCGAGCCCGGCTGGCGCTGGATGTTCAGCACGATCGCCGGCTCGTCGTTCGCCCACGCGGCGAGCTGCGCGTTCTCCGCGCCCTCGTCGATGCGCGCGACGTCGCCCAGGCGCAGCGGCGCGCCGTCGCGATAGGCGAGCACCAGGTCGCGATAGCCGTCGATGGCGCGGATCTGGTCGTTCGCGTCGATCGTCGCGGCGCGCTCCGGACCGTCGAAGCTGCCCTTGGCCTGGTTCGAGTTCGCGCCGACGATCGCCGTGCGAACGTCCTCCACCGAAAGCCCCGCTGCGGCCAGTGCGAGCGGATCGACGCGCACGCGCACCGCCGGGCGCTGGCCGCCGGTGATCGACACGAGGCCGACGCCGGGAAGCTGCGAGATCTTCTGCGCGACGCGGGTCTCGACGAGATCCTGCAGCCGCGTGAGCGGGATCGTCCGCGACGTGATGCCGAGCGTGATCACCGGCGCATCGGCCGGATTGATCTTGTTGTAGATCGGCGGCGCCGGCAGGTCGTTCGGCAGCATCGTCGCCGCCGCGTTGATCGCCGCCTGCACCTGCTGCTCGGCGACGTCGAGCGCGAGCGCGAGGTCGAACTGCAGCGTGATCACCGACGCACCGCCCGAGCTCGTCGACGACATCCGGATCAGCCCCGGCATCTGCCCGAACTGCCGCTCGAGCGGCGCGGTGACCGAGGAAGCCATCACCTCGGGGCTCGCCCCGGGGTAGAGCGTCGTCACCTGGATCGTCGGGTAGTCGACCTCGGGCAGCGCCGACAGCGGCAGCATCCGATAGCCGACGAGCCCGGCGAGCAGGATCGCGATCATCAGCAGCGAGGTCGCGACCGGGCGGAGGATGAACGGGCGCGAGGGATTCATGCGCGCGCGGCCCCGCTCGTCAAGAGCGGCTGCCGGACGGGGGGCGCGACTCGCCGGGTTGCGTGGCCGCGCGCTCGGCGGCGTCCTTGTCGATCGGCTCGACACGCCGGCCTTCGCGCAGGTTGTCGACCCCGTCGACCACCACGCGCTCGCCGACGGAGACGCCCTCGTGCACGACGATGCGCTGCCCGTCGACCGGTCCGAGCGAGACGGGGCGCAGCGCCACGGTGTCGTCGGCGCGCACGACGTAGACGTAGGTGCCCGGCGCGCCGCGCTGGACCGCCGCGCCCGGGATCACGACCGCGCCCTCGATCGTGTCGATCTCGACGCGCACGTTGACGAACTGGTTCGGGAAGAGCGCCAGATCCTCGTTGTCGAACTCGGCCTTCATCCGCAACGTGCCCGTCGCGGTGTCGAGCTGGTTGTCGAGCGTGGTGAGCACGCCGGTGGCCAGCACCTCGCGCAGGTCTCGGTCGAGCGCCTGCACCTTCATCGTGCGACCGGCACGGTAGCGCTCGAGCACGGGACCGAGGTCCTTCTCCGCGATCGAGAAGGTCACGCCGATCGGCTGCACCTGCGTGATCGTGACGATGCCGGTGGCGTCGCCGGCGCGCACGAGGTTGCCGGCATCGACCAGCCGCAGGCCGAGCAGGCCCGCGAAGGGCGCCGTGATGCGCGTGTAGCCCAGCTGCAGCCGGGCGTTCTCGACCTGCGCCTGGTCGGTCTTCAGCGCGCCTTCGTACTGGCGCACGAGTGCGGCCTGCGTGTCGAGCTGCTGGGCGCTCGCGGCGTCCTGCCGGACCAGCTGGCGGTAGCGCTCGAGGTCGACTTTCGCGTTCTCGAGCAGGGCGCGGTCGCGCGCGAGCTGCCCTTCCGCCTGTGCCAGCTGCACTTCGTAGGGGCGCGGATCGATCTCGGCGAGCAGCTCGCCCGGCTTCACGAGCTGTCCTTCGCGGAAGGGGACGCGCAGCAGCTGCCCGTCGACCTGGGGCCGCACGGTGACCGTGCGCAGCGATGTCACGGTGCCGAGCGCGTCGATCACGATCGGCACGTCGTCGCGCTTCGCGACGACGACGGTGACCGGAAGCGGCCGTTCGGCTTCGGCACGCACGCCGGGGCCGGCGCCTGCGCGCGGCGACGCGGCGTCGGGCGCGCCGGACGACGGCGGGCCGCCGTCGCGCGCGATCCACCACGCGGCGATCGCGGCGACGAGGCCGAGCGAGAGCACGACCAGGATCGGCAGCCGGGCACGGCGTCTTCGCGGCGTTTCGCCCGCAAGGGAGTCGGTCGCGCGGGCGTCGCTCGGATCGGACATCGGGGTGCTTCGGTCGTTCAGCGGGCGGAAAGTCTTCTTTCGACGGCGCGCACGAAGAACGCGACGCCGTAGGGCAGGGCCCGGTCGTCGAAATCGTACGAGGGGTTGTGCACCTCGCAGGCACCGTCGGCGCCGCCGTTGCCGATGTTCAGGTAGCAGCCCGGCACGCGCTCGAGCATCGCGGAGAAGTCCTCCGAGGCCATGATCAGCGGCGGATCGCGTTCGACGTTTCCGGCGCCGACGAGTTCGGCGCAGACCGACGCCGCGAACTCGGCTTCGTCGGCGTCGTTGATGGTCGGCGCGAACGGGATGCGGAAGTCGAGCCGCGCGCGTGCGCCCATCGCGCGCGCGACGCCCTCGACGACCTCCCGCAGCCGCCGCTCGATGCGTTCCATCGTTTCGCGGGAGAAGGCCCGCGCCGTACCGGCCAGGCGCGCCTGCTGCGGGATCACGTTGTACGCGTCGCCCGCGTGGATCCGCGTGATCGACAGCACGGCGGTCTGCACCGGCGCGACGTTGCGCGAGACGATCGTCTGCGCGGCCGCCGCGATGTGCACCGCGACCATCACCGGGTCGACGCCGGCCTCGGGCCGCGCGCCGTGGGTGCCGACGCCGTCGATCTCGACGTCGAAGAACGCCCCGCCGGCCATCATCGGCCCGGCGCGCACGGCGAAGCGTCCCACCTCCAGGCTCGGCCGGTTGTGCATGCCGAAGATCGCTTCGCAGGGAAAGCGCTCGAGCAGGCCGTCGTCGATCATCGCCTGCGCGCCGCCTAGGCCTTCCTCGGCCGGCTGGAAGATGAAATGCACGGTGCCGTCGAAATCGCGCGTGCGGGCGAGGTGGCGTGCGGCACCGAGCAGCATCGTCGTGTGGCCGTCGTGCCCGCATGCGTGCATGCGACCCGGATGCCGCGAGCGGTGCTCGAAGTCGTTGGCTTCCTCGATGGGCAGCGCGTCCATGTCGGCGCGCAGCCCGATCGCGCGCGGCGACGATCCATTGCGCAGCACGCCGACGACGCCGGTGCGCCCGACGCCGCGATGCACCTCGAGGCCGAAGGACTCGAGCCGCTCGGCGACCAGGCGCGCAGTGCGCGTCTCCTCGAAGCCGAGCTCGGGGTGGGCGTGCAGGTCGCGCCGCCATTCCGTCATCTCGGAATGGAATTCGGCGATGCGGTTGATGATCGGCATGGCGGGTCACCCAATTCGAGCCTGCGCGCGCTCGCGCCAGGCCCTCATGGGGCCGGGGCGAAGGTGCGCGCAAGCCCTTCCGCGAGCGGCATCGGCGTCACGCCGAGGACGCGGCGCATCGGGCCGATGTCGAAGGCCTTGTCCTCCATCAGGCGGCGGACCTCGTCGGCGCGGATG
>DATGRE010000219.1:0-31221 GCA_035303885.1 Zeimonas sp.
ATCCGCTCGCCGCGCTGAACGCGGCGCGCTTCGGGCAGTGGCGGCCTCCGTTCACCCCGCGCAACGCGCGGCAGGCCGTGCTCGCCTTCGCCGGCGACGTCTACGAGGGGCTCGACGCATCCAGCCTCGACGAGTCCGATCTGCTGTGGGCGCAGGACCGCCTGCGCATCCTCTCCGGGCTGTACGGCCTGCTGCGCCCGCTCGACCTGATCCAGCCGTACCGGCTGGAGATGGGCACGCGGCTGCGCAATCCGAAGGGCGCCGATCTCTATGCGTACTGGGGCGATCGGCTGGCGGCCGCCGTCGACGAGGAGCTCGCGTCACACGAGACGCCCGTGCTGGTGAACCTCGCCTCGGCCGAGTATTTCAAGGCGCTGGCCGGACTGCGCTCGCGCGTCGTGCAGCCGGTGTTCCAGCAGCGCCGGCCCGACGGGTGGAAGGTCGTCGCCTTCGCCGCGAAGCGCGCGCGGGGGATGATGGCGCGCTACGCGATCGAGCGGCGCATCGACGATCCGGTGCGGCTGCAGGGCTTCGCCGTCGACGGCTATCGCTTCGAGCCGGGCGCCTCGAACGAGTCGACCTGGGTGTTCCGCCGCGGCTGAGGCCCGTCGGGCTGCGCCGCGCGTGCGGTTCAGACGATCGTCGGCTCGGGCTCGAGCGCGACGCCGAACCGGTCGCGCACCGAGCGTGCGATCCGCTCGGCGAGCGCCGCGATCTGCGCGCCGCTGGCCGTTCCGTGATTGACCAACACGAGCGCATGGCGCTCGTGCACGCCGGCGTCGCCTTCGCGAAAGCCCTTCCAGCCGCAGCGTTCGATCAGCCAGCCGGCCGAGAGCTTCACGCGTCCCTTCTCCGGGGTGCCGGCGCCCGATGCACCGCGCGCGAGCTGCGCTTCGTCGGCCGCCTGCGCGTCCCGCACGGCGGTGGAGACGGGATAGCGCGGCAGATCGGGATGACGCGCAGCCAGCGCGTCGGCCAGCGGCGCTTCGACGACGGGATTGCGAAAGAAGCTGCCGGCATTGCCGAGCTTCGCCGGGTCGGGCAGCTTGCGCCGCCGGATCGCGGCGACGGCGCGCGAGACGTCCTGCGGCGTCGGACGGTCGACGCCGAGCGCGCGCAGCTCGTCGCGGATTTCGCCGTAGTCGAGGCGCAGCCGCGCTTCGCGCATCAGCCGGAACCGCACGGCGACGATCGCCCAGCCGGCGCCTTCGTCGTGCCGAAAGATGCTGTCGCGGTAGCCGAAGCGGCATTCGCCCGCATCGAAGCGTCGCAGTGCCCCGTCGCGCAGCGAGACGGCGTCGAGCGAATGGAAGCGCTCGCGCATCTCGACGCCATAGGCGCCGATGTTCTGGATCGGGCTCGCGCCGACCGTGCCGGGGATGAGCGTGAGGTTCTCCAGGCCGGCGAGTCCCTGTCCGAGGGTCCAGCCGACGAAGTCGTTCCAGTCCTCCCCGGCCCCCGCCTCGACGAGCACGGTTCCGCGTGCCTCCTCGGACAACACGCGCCGGCCGCGGATCGCGATGCGCACCAGCGGCATCGGCGGATCGCGCGTGAACAGCACGTTGCTGCCGCCACCGAGCACGAAGGGCGGCGGTCCGTCGCGCAGCGCCTGCGCGAGGCGCGCGAGATCGGCGGCGTCGTCGACCTCGAACAGCCGGGCCGCGCGCGCCTCGACGCCGAAGGTGTTCCACGCGCGCAGCGAGACGTCGTGGCGCTCGGTCGCGCTCACCGCATTCAGCTCGGGCGGTACGCCAGCCGAACGTAGATCGGGGCGAAGGCCTCGGCCTGCGTGATCTCGATCAGCGATTCGCGCGCGAGCTCGAGCAGGGCGATGAAGGTGACGACGACGACGGGGACGCCGCGGGCGGTCTCGAACAGCTCGTCGAACTCGGCGAAGCGGCGATCCTGCAGCCGGCGCAGCACGACCGTCATGTATTCGCGCACCGAGAGCTCCTCGCGAGTGACGCGGTGGTGCTGCACGAGGCGCGCGCGCCGCAGGATGTCGGCCCACGCCGTGCGCAGGTCCTCGGCGTTCACGCTCGGCAGCCGCGTCGTCACGGTCTGTTCGACCCAGACGCTGGCGGCGAGGAAATCGCGCCCGAGCTGCGGGATCCGGTCGATGCATTCGGCGCCGTACTTGATGCGCTCGTACTCGACGAGCCGGCGCGCGAGCTCCGCGCGTGGATCCTCGACCTCCTCGCCGCTGTCGGCCTTCTTCACCGGCAGCAGCATCCGCGACTTGATCGAGATCAGCAGCGCCGCCATCAGCAGATACTCGGCGGCGAGCTCCAGGTTTCGGCTGCGGATCTCGTCGATGTAGGCCAGATACTGCCGCGTGACCTCCGCCATCGGGATGTCGAAGATGTCGAAGTTCTGCCGCCGAATGAGGTACAGCAGCACGTCGAGCGGACCCTCGAAGGCCTCGAGGAACACCTCGAGCGCGTCGGGCGGGATGTACAGGTCCTGCGGCAGCCGCAGCATCGGCTCGCCGTACAGGCGCGCGAACACCTTCAGCTCGAGCTGCTCGGGTGCTTCGGCCGGCGCATCGCCTTCGGCGGCTTCGGGCGCATCGAGCTGCGCGCCGGAGGGCGGGGCGCTCAAGTGTAGTCTTTCGGGTAGTAGACGTACGACGAGCGGGGCACCCGCGACTGACGGTTGCGCTGCATCGTCTCGAGATCCTGCGGGCGGTCCCAGAGCAGGGCGCGCCCCTCGCGCTGGCTGCGCTCCAGGTGCGGGCGTTCCTTCTTGAGTTGCTCGAGGAAGCGTGTGATGTCCGACTTGTACATGGGCGGTCGTTCTCCAGGTCGGAAGTGTAAGCGATCGGCGCGTCCTTTCCCGCGCGTCGGCGGCCCCGTCGCCCGTCTTCGGCGATACTCGGCGGGCACGGGAGGGTGCCCATGAAACGATCGCTGTGGACCGGCTGGCTGTGCGCGCTGCTCGCCTTTCTCGGCGCCTGCGACTACTTCGCCCAGAAGGAGCTGGAACCCGGCGTGTCCACGGTCGACGACGTGCGCCGCCTGATGGGCAAGCCGGTGATGATCTGGGAGGAGGACGACGGCAGCCAGGTGCTCGAGTACTCGCGCGGGCCCGAAGGCAGCGAGACGTGGATGGTCCAGATCGGACCCGACGGCCGCTATCGCGGGATGGCCGACGCGCGCGCCGCCGCGCAGCTCGAGCAGGTGCGCCCCGGGATGAGCCGCGACGACCTGCGCCGGCTGCTCGGCAAGCCCGACGAGGAGGAGCGCTTCCCGGCACGCAACGAGACGGTGTGGACCTGGCGCGTGAAGACGAGCACGGGCACGAGCACCGAGATGTTCCATGCGCACCTCTCGCCCGAGGGCCGGGTGCTTCGCACGAGCCGCAGCCCGGATCCGAGGCTGATCAACGCGGCCGGCTGACGGCGGCAGCGGGGCAGGCTGCGACGACCGCGCCTCAGCCGACCTTCATGCCCGGCTGCGCGCGTTCGTCGACCTCGAGCAGATAGAGCCCGGCGGGCTGCCGCGGATCGTCCGCCGACGCCGACAGCACCATGCCTTCCGACACGCCGAATCGCATCTTGCGCGGCGCCAGGTTGGCGACGACGACGGTGAGCCTTCCGACGAGCGCCTCCGGCTCGTAGGCCGCGCGGATGCCCGAGAACACGGTGCGCGTGCGCTCTTCGCCGACGTCGAGCTCGAGCCGCAGCAGCTTCTTCGAGCCCTCGACCGCCTGCGCGGCGACGATGCGCGCGATGCGCAGGTCGACGCGGGCGAAGTCGTCGATCGAGATCGTCGGGAGCGCGGCGGCGTCGGTTTCCGCGGGGTCCGCGGCGCCGGCCGCCTTCGGCGCGGCGCCCGGCGCGTTCGCGGCTTCGCCGGCCGGCTCGAACAGCGCATCGAGCTGCTTCGCCTCGACGCGCGTCATCAGGTGCGTGTAGCGTCCGATCGAGCGCACCGGAGACTGTGCGCCTTCGGCCACGCCGAGGTCGTCCCAGCGCAGCGCGGGCGTGCCGAAGAGCTCGGCCACCTTCGCCGCCGTCGCCGGCAGCATCGGCGCGAGCAGGATCGTCAGCCGGTGGAAGGCGATCAGGCAGTGCGAGCAGACGCGGTGCAGCGTGTCGCGCTGCGCGGGGTCCTTCACCATCTCCCACGGCTTGTGCGCATCGAAGTACTGGTTGATCTCGTCGGCGTAGCCCATCACGAGCCGGGCGACGGCGCCGAATTCGCGCTGCTCGTAGGCGTCGGCCACCTGCGCGGCGAGCCGGGCGACGCGTTCGCGCTGCGCTTCGTCTTCGACTTCGTCGGCCGGCAGCAGCCGGCCGTCGAAGTGCTTCGTGACGAAGCCCGATGCCCGGCTGGCGATGTTCACGTACTTGCCGATCAGGTCGGCGTTGACGCGCGCGACGAAGTCGTCGGGATCGAAGTCGACGTCCTGCACGTGCGAGTTCAGCTTCGCCCCCAGGTAGTAGCGCAGCCACTCGGGATTCATCCCGATCTCGAGATAGCGCAGCGGCGAGATGCCCGTGCCGCGGCTCTTGCTCATCTTGGCGCCGCTCACGGTGATGAAGCCGTGCACGTTCACGCGGTCGGGCGTCTTGCGCCGCGCGAAATGCAGCATCGCCGGCCAGAACAGCACGTGAAAATAGATGATGTCCTTGCCGATGAAGTGGATCTGCTCGGTGGCCGGATCGGCGAGCAGCGCGTCGAAGTCGATGCCGCGCTGCGCGCACAGCGCCTTCAGCGACGCGAGGTACCCGATCGGCGCGTCGAGCCAGACGTAGAAGTACTTGCCGGGTGCGTCGGGGATCTCGATGCCGAAATAGGGCGCGTCACGCGAGATGTCCCAGTCGGCGAGGCTGCCGTCGCCGTTCTCGTCGCCCAGCCATTCACGCGCCTTCGCGAGCACCTCGGGCTGCAGCCGGGGCTCTCCCCAGCGGTCGTGCCCCTGCGTCCAATCGCGCAGGAACGTTACACAGCGCGGATCGGACAGGCGAAAGAAGTAATGTTCGGAAACGCGCAGCTCCGGCGTCGCACCGGTGAGCGCCGAGAACGGATTCTTCAGCTCGGTGGCCGCATAGACCGCGCCGCAGTTCTCGCACGAGTCGCCGTACTGGTCGGGCGCACCGCAGCTCGGGCATTCGCCCTTGATGTAGCGATCGGGCAGGAACATGCCCTTGACCGGATCGAAGAACTGCTCGACCGGACGCACGTCGATGAAGCCCGCATCGCGCAGCGCGAGGTAGATCGACTGCGACAGCTCGACGTTCTCCGGCGAGTCGGTGCTGTGCCAGTGATCGAAGCTGATGTGGAAGCCGTCGAGATAGGTCTGGCGTCCGGCGGCGATGCGCTCGACGAAGGCCTGCGGGGTGACGCCTTCCTTCTTCGCGGCGATCATGATCGGCGCGCCGTGCGCGTCGTCGGCGCCGACGAAATACACCGTGTGGCCGCGCATTCGCTGGAAGCGCACCCAGATGTCGGCCTGGATGTACTCCATGATGTGGCCGATGTGGAAGGGGCCGTTCGCGTACGGCAGCGCGGTCGTGACGAACAAGGTGCGCGCGGTCATCGCGGGATCTTAGCAAACGGGTGCGCGGCTTCCGGTGCCGTCGGGCTCGGTCCGGCGTGCAGTGGCGGCCGATGCCCGGGCGGCGGGGGAAGGGACCCCTGCTAGACTCCGGTGCATCTTCCCCGAAATCCCGGATCCACAGATGAGCCTGACCGTCGAACGGGTCAACGAGGCGTTGTCGCGCGTCGTCGATCCCAACACCCGGAAGAGCCTCGTCGACAGCGGCGCGGCGCGCAACGTCCGCGTCGAAGGCGGAGAAGTGTCCGTCGACGTTGCCCTCGGCTATCCCGCGCGCACCCAGATCGAGCCGATCCGTCGCGAGACGATCGCCGCGCTGCAAGCGCTGCCCGGCGTCTCGAAGGTGACGGCGAACGTCTACCAGAAGATCGAGGCGCACGCGGTGCAGCGCGGCGTGAAGACGCTGCCCGGCGTGAAGAACATCGTCGCGATCGCCTCGGGCAAGGGTGGCGTCGGCAAGAGCACCACGGCGGTCAACATCGCGCTCGCGCTGTCGGCCGAGGGCGCGAGCGTCGGCATGCTCGACGCCGACATCTACGGCCCTTCGCAGCCGACGATGCTCGGCATCAGCGGACGGCCCGAGTCGCGTGACGGCAAGTCCCTCGAGCCGATGGAAGGCCACGGCATCCAGGCGAGCTCGATCGGTTTCATGATCGATCTCGACACCCCGATGGTGTGGCGCGGTCCGATGGTCACGCAGGCGCTCGAGCAGCTGCTGCGTGAGACGAACTGGCGCGAGCTCGACTATCTCGTCATCGATCTGCCGCCCGGCACCGGCGACATCCACCTCACGCTCGCGCAGAAGATCCCGGTCACCGGAGCGGTGATCGTCACCACGCCGCAGGACATCGCGCTGATCGACGCGAAGAAGGGCCTGAAGATGTTCGAGAAGGTCGGCATCCCGATCCTCGGCATCGTCGAGAACATGGCGATGCACCAGTGCTCGAACTGCGGGCACGTCGAGCACATCTTCGGGGCGGGCGGCGGTGAGCGCATGTCGAAGGAGTACGACGTCGAGTACCTCGGCGGGCTGCCGCTCGACATCCGCATCCGCGAGCAGGCCGATTCGGGCAAGCCGACGGTTGTCGCCGATCCGAACGGAGCCGTCGCCGAGATCTACCGGCAGATCGCCCGGCGCATCGCGGTGAAGATCGCCGAGAAGGCCGAGGACATGACCGGGAAAGTGCCGCCGATCGTCTTCCAGGACACTTGAGGGCGTTCTCGGGTCTCGGTTCTCGGCCGCGCCGCTCGCATTCGGAGCGTTCTTGCTCGTGGAATCGGTTCCACGAGTGGGAACGCTCGGAGAGAGAGTGCGTGGCGTGCGCGTGGCGTGGCGGGTGCGCAGGGTGCGGCGGGTGCGCAGGGCGCGGGGCGCGGGGCGTGGCGGGCGCAGCGTGCGGTGTATGCGCATGGCGCGGGGCGTGCGCGTTGCGCGGCGGGTGCGCGTTGCGCGGCGGGTGCGGCACGGAGCGGAGCGCGCGCATGGCGCGGCTGGTACGAACGAGGGTGCGCACGACGGCCGTTAGCGTGAGCAGGACCGGCCGTCGAACCCGTCGCGACGGCATCGCCCGCCGCGACGGTTGAACTGCCGCGACCTTGAGCCGCGGCGACCTTGAGCACCCGCCGCGACGTTGAACCGCGACGACTTCTCCCTCTTTTCGGGAGATTGTGCTCGGGCTACGGCTTGCGCGACCGGTTTGTCCCGATATTCGGCATATTGGGCATGGGCTGGAGCGGGCGTCGTTGCTTTCTCCCGTTTAGCGGGACATTCTCGACGGCCAGCGCTCCGCGGTAGTGTCGGCAGTTGTGTGCAGAACCGCTCGAAGCGGGTGGGCCGAGATCATCGGCGCCGGCCCGGCAGAAGTGCAGCCCGGATCGCTGCGGGTACCGAGGCGGCTACTACAGCAGGGGTCTCATCACCCGGATCGGCAAGCTGGAGCCGCGCGTGCCCGGAGACTACGACGAGCGCTTCTCCGCCGAGCTCCTCGAGCGCTGCCTGCGCTGGGAGAAGGCGCTGGTGAGTGCCCTGGCCGAGATGTCCGTGCAAGGGGTGTCGACCCGCAAAGTCCGGGCGATCACCGAGGAGCCGTGCGGGCATGCGTTCTCGGCGAGCACGATCGGCCAGATCGACAAGGGGCTGGACGAGGCGCTGTTCTTGTCGGCTGCACGCTGGAGGAGCCGTACCGGTACCTGGTGCTCGATGCGCGCTACGAGAAGGTGCGTATCGACGGCGTGATCCGCTCGCAGGCCGTGCTGATCGCCAGCGGTATCAACCGGGAGGGGCGCCGGCAGATGCTCGGGGTGGAGCTGGCCAACCGCGAGTCGGCCTCCAGCTGGAAGGAGTTCGTGCGGCGCCTGAAGGAGCGCGGCCTGCACGGTGTGGAGTTCGTCGTCTCCGACGACCACGAGGGCTTACGCAAGGCCGTGGCGGAGTTGCTGACCGAGGCCGCCTGGCAGCGCTGCTACGTGCACTTCCTGCGCAACGCGCTCGATCACCTGCCGCGCAAGGCCGACGACGACTGCCTGCAGGAGTTGCGCTGGATCTACGAGCGGCGCGACCTGAAGGGGGCGCAAACCGACCTCTCGGCGTGGCTCAGCGCTGGGAGCAGCGCTATCCGAAGCTCACCGACTGGGCCGAGGAGCACATCGGGCAGACGCTGACCTTCTACCGGCTGCCGCGCCAGCACCACAAGCACTTGAAGAGCACGAACCTGCTCGAGCGCGTGAACGAGGAGATCACAAGCGACGAACGGGCGTCGTTCGCAGCTTCCCCAACGAGCAGTCATGCCTGCGGCTGGTTCGAGCTTTATGCGCCGAGATCCACGAAACCTGGCTGGAGGACAACCGCACCACGACAGGGACCCGCTGCGCGAGCAGAAGAAGGCGGCAATGAAGCTTGTCGCCTGACGAGCCCGACCTCTTGGCCCTGTCTGTCCCTTTGCACGACTTGACGGCACATCTTTGCCGCGTCGGTTGAGGTGTCGCGTCGGTTGAGCCGCCGCTACGGTTGAGCCGCGACGATTTCTCCCTCTTTTCGGGAGGTTGTGCTCGGGCTACGGCTTGCGCGACCGGTTTGTCCCGATACTCGGCATATTCGGCCTGGGCGGGAGCGGGCGTCGTCGCTTTCTCCCGCTTGGCGGGACATTCTCGACGGCCAGCGCTCCATTGCGGCCCTCGGCGCCACGCTCGGACGATCACCCCTCGGCTCCGACGACCACCGCCGCGCTCCGGCGAGCACCGCTGCGCTCCGACGATCCCATTCCGCCGGACGCGTTGCCCGCCTCAGCGCCACCAGCGCAGGACGGCACCCGGCCCGACGACCTCCCCGGCGCCCGCGGCCGAATAACCGGCCAGGCACTGGATCCGCTCGCGCCACGCGGGCGACGACAGCAGCGGGATCAGCTCCTGTGCAGCCGCGCCTTCGAGGTCCTCGCGGGCGCACACCAGGAAGTAGTCCTCGACGACGAGCGGCACGAAGTCGATGCTCTTTCCGGCGGCGGCGGCCTGGATGCCGAAGCCGGCGTCCGCCGCGCCGGCGGCGACGGCGGCGGCGACCGCGAGATGGTTCGCCTCCTCGTGTCGATAGCCGTCGATCGTTTCGGGGTCGATGCGGTGCCGCTCGAGCAGCTCGTCGAGCAGCACGCGCGTGCCGGCGGTGGGTGCGCGGTTGACGAAGCGCACCCGGGGCAGATCGTCGAGTTCGCCGATGCGCAGCGGATTTCCCTGTGCGACGAACAGGCCCTGGGTTCGCCTGGCCGCGCGCAGCATCGCGTGGCGCCGAGGGCGCAGCAACGGTGCGAAGGTGCGATGCACGTGCGAGCCGCGCGTTGCGAGGTCGGGCCGCGACAGCGGAAGGTGGATTCCGGCGAAGGCGCAGCGTCCTTCGTTGAGCGCCTCGAGCGCCGCGAGGCTGCCTTCGAAGCGAAGGTCGAGCAGCAGCTCGCGCTCGCGGCACAGGTTCTTGAGCAGCGGCAGGGAGAGGTCGTGGCTGGCCACGCAGCGCGCGATGCGCACCTCGTCGTTGAACGCCGTCGACAGTTCGCGGCCGATGTCGGCGGCGAGGTTCTCGATCTGCGGGGCGAGGCGCGCACGGATGCGCGTCTCGGCCCACAGCAGCTTCTCGGCGAATTCGGTGAGTCGCGCGGCGCGCCCCTTGTCCCAGTGCACGAGCGGGCGGCCGAGCTTCGCTTCCTGGTCCTTCAGGTAGCCCCACAAGTGTCGGTACGACAGGCCGAGTGCGCGAGCGGCGGCGGCGATCGAGCCCTCGTGACGAACCGCGCCGAGTACGTCGAAGAACGTGTTTCGCAGCAGCGTGGAGGGCTCGCGCGCGAACTCGTAGCGGAACTCGACGCCGACGATCCCCGAGGACTTATGCATGGAGCTTCATATCGATGCGCGGCATGGGTGCGTCTATTCTCGCAGACACACGTCTCCGGAGGATCGCGCCGATGCCCTCGCCGCTGCGCGCCCATCCCTGGTTCCTCGCCCTGTCCGTCGCCACCTGCTCGATCGTCTCGTCGCAGGTGTCGCTGGCGCAGCCCGTCACCCTGCACGCGGCCGGAAGCCTTCGCGGCGCACTCGACGAGGCGGCCGACGAGTTCGAGCGGCGCGAGGGGGTCGGGGTCGCGCGTGTCTACGGTGCGTCCGGATTGCTGCGCGAGCGCATCGCCAAGGGCGAGCCCGCCCAGGTCTTCGCATCGGCGAACGTCGGGCATCCGCAGGCGCTCGCGGAGGCGGGCAGGGCGGTTGCGCCGGTCGTCTTCACGCGAAACGTGCTGTGCGCGCTCACGCGCAGCGACACCGGCGTGCAGTCGTCGAACCTGCTCGAACGCATGCTCGATCCGTCGCTGAAGCTCGGCATCTCGACGCCGAAGGCCGATCCTTCGGGGGACTACGCGTGGGCGCTTTTCGAACGCGCCGACGCCGTGCGCCCCGGCGCGCGTGCGGCGCTCGAAGCGAAGGCGCTGCAGCTCACCGGGGGGCCGAACTCGCCGGTGCCGCCGAAGGATCGCAGCGTCTACGGCGACCTCGTCGCCACGCGCAAGGCCGACGTCTTTCTCACGTACTGCACCAACGCGCTGGTCGCGCGGCGCGACTTCCCGCAGCTCGTCTCGGTGCAGATTCCGCCCGAGCTCGCCGTCGGTGCGCAATACGGCCTGACGGTGATGCGCGGCTCGCCCGAGCCCGCCTGGCGCCTGGCGTGGTTTATCCTCTCCGCCGATGGCCAGGCGATCCTCGCGAAGCACGGATTCGGCTCTGCGCGATGACCGGCGGCGCGCGTCGATTCCTCGCCGCCGTTCCCTGCGCGCGCTGCTGGCGGTCGGCGCCGGCCTGGCGTGCGGAAACCGCACGCTTCGGGCTCGCGAGCGCGCCGCGGCGACGCTGACCGACGACGCGCGACGGTCGGTCGCGCTCGCGTCGAGTCCCGAGCGGGTCTTTCCCGCGGGTCCGCCCGCATCGGTGTTCGTCTATTGCCTGGCGCCGCACAAGCTGCTCGGATGGAGCCGCCGCGTGCGTGAGGACGAGGCGGCGTTCCTGCTGCCCGATGCGGCCGCGCGTCCCGAACTGGGCAGGCTCACCGGCCGCGGTTCCACCGCGGCGCTCGAAGCGCTGCTCGCGATGCGCACGCAGCTGATCGTCGACGTCGGCTCGGTCGCACCCACCTACGTGTCGCTCGCCGACCAGGTGCAGCAGCAGACCGGCGTCCCGTACCTGCTGTTCGACGGCGCCTTCGATCGCACCGAGCAGACGATCCGCAGTCTCGGACGCGCGCTCGGCGTGACGGCCCGTGCCGAATCGCTTGCGCGCGGCGTGCACGCGATCCTCGATTCGGCCGCGGAGATGCGCGCGCGCGTGCCCGAGGGCGAGCGAGCGCGGGTGTACTTCGCGCGCGGGCACGACGGTCTCGCCACCGCGGCCGCCGGCGCACTGAATGCCGAGGTGCTCGACGTCGTCGGCGCGGTGAACGTCGCGCGCGTCGAGGCGCCCAATCTCGCACGCGTCTCGCTCGAGCAGGTGCTCGCCTGGCGGCCGCAGTGGATCCTCGCCAGCGAGGCTTCGTTCGCTGCGCAGCTCGCCGATCACCCGGTGTGGTCGCGGCTCGACGCCGTGCGCGCCGGCCGCGTCCTGCGCATTCCGCGCCTGCCCTTCGGCTGGTTCGACGCGCCGCCGGCGCTGAACCGGCTGGTCGGCGTCGTCTGGCTGTCGGCGGTGTTCCATCCCGGACGCGTCGGGTACCGGCTCGACGAACGGATCGCCGAGGTCTTCGAATGGCTGTATCACCGTCGCCCGACGCTCGCGCAGGTGCGCGGGCTGCTGGACGGCGCACGATGACGGCTCCGGCGCCCGCGGCGCGATGAGCATCGCCGTGCCTTCGTCGCTGCGCGGATGGCGCGCGTCGTGGTGGTGGGTGCCGGTGCTGCTCGTCGCCGCGCTCGTCGTCACGATGCTCTATGCGCTCGGCAGCGGCCGCTTCGAGCTGCCGTTGAGCGAAGTGCTGCAGATCGTCCTCGGCAGCGGCGCGACCGGCGACGGCAGCGGCGGCGCGATGTCCGAGACGGTGCTCTGGCAGATTCGCGGTCCGCGCGTCCTCGCTTCGGTGACCGTCGGCGCGGCGCTCGCCGCCTCCGGCGTCGCGCTGCAGTCGGTGTTCCGCAATCCGCTGGCCGCGCCCGACCTGCTCGGCGTCTCGGCGGGCGCGGCGCTCGGCGCCGTCGCCGGCATCTTCCTCGGGTGGACCGTGTTCGCCATCCAGGGCGCCGCCTTCGTCGGCGGCCTCGTGGCGGTGTCGATCGTCTACTCGGTCGGAACGCTGCTGCCGCTGCGCGACCGGACGCTGAGCCTCGTGCTGGCCGGCATCGCGATCGGCAGCGTGCTCGGCGCGCTGATCGCGCTGATCAAGACGCTCGCCGATCCGTACACCCAGCTGCCGGCGATCACGTTCTGGCTGCTCGGCAGCTTCGCGTCGATCACCCGCCACGATCTCGCGCTGCTCGCGGTCTTCGGCGTGGTCGGCGTGGCTCCGCTCGTGCTGATGCGATGGCGCGCGGACGCGCTCGCGCTGTCGGACGACGAGATCCATGCGCTCGGCGTGCGCCTGCCGGTGCTGCGCCTGGCGCTCGTCGTCGGCGCGACGCTCGCGACGAGCGCGACGGTGGCCGCAGCGGGCGTGATCGGCTGGATCGGGCTCGTCGTTCCGCACGCCGCGCGCCTGCTCGTCGGCGCGTCGTTCGCGCGCGTGCTGCCCGTGTCGATGCTGCTCGGCGCGTGGCTGATGCTCGTCATCGACACCGTCGGCCGCAACCTGGCCGCCGCCGAAGTGCCCCCGGGCGTGCTCACCGCACTGATCGGTGCGCCGGTGCTGTTCGCGCTGATGCTCGTGCGCGCGCGCAATGAGTGAACTGCTGCGTACCGTGTCGCTCGCCTTCGGCTACGACGGCCGCGCGATCACCGAACCGATCGATCTCGTGCTTGGTCCGGGCGAGATTGTCGTCGTGCTCGGACCGAACGGTTCGGGCAAGAGCACGCTGTTCCGTACGCTGCTGGGCATCGTGCGGCCCGTCTCCGGCTCCGTGCGATGGGGCGACCGGCCGCTGGAACGGCACTCGCCGCGCGAGCTCGCGCAGTGCGTCGCGTGGGTTCCGCAACATCCCGGCGCCGCCTTCGAGTTCACGGTCGAGCAGTACGTGATGCTCGGTCGACTGGGCCGGCTCGCGCCGGGCTCGGCGCCCGGGCGAAGCGATCGTGCGGCGGTTGCGCGCGCGATCGCGCGGCTCGGACTGGAACCGTTCCGTTCGCGGCCGCTGTCGCGGATGTCGGGCGGCGAGCGGCAGCTGGCGGCGGTGGCGCGCGCGCTCGCGCAGGAGGCTTCGACGCTGCTGCTCGATGAGCCGACGACGAGCCTGGACTTCGGCAACCAGGGGCGCGTGCTCGACGTGCTGGCCTCGCTCGCCGCCGACGGACTGGGCATCGTCTATTCGACGCACGACCCCAATCATGCGCGCCGCGCCGGAACGCGCGCGCTCGTCTACCTGCCCGACGGAAGGATGCGTTTCGGTGCCGTCGACTCGCTCGTCGAGCCGGATACGCTGTCGCGCGTCTACGGCGTGCCGATCGACGGCGCGCGCACCGCCGACGGACGCCTGGTCCTGTCGATCGCGTTGCCCGCCGGCAGCCCGTGTCAGGGTGCCCATGCCCAGGCGATCAGCGGCACGCCGATGACGACGACCAGGATCGACAGCGGCAGGCCGAGCCGCCAGTAGTCGCCGAAGCGATAGCCGCCGGGTCCCATCACGAGCGTGTTGCACTGGTGGCCGATCGGCGTGAGAAAGTCGCAGGCCGCACCGACGGCGACGGCCATCAGGAACGGATCGGGTGCGCGCCCGAGCGCATGCGCCAGGCTCGCCGCGATCGGCGCCATCACGAGCACGGTGGCCGCGTTGTTCAGGAAGGGCGTGATTGCCATCGCCACGATCATGATCAGCGCAAGCGACCCCATCGTCGGCAGGGCGGACGTGGCGGCGGACAGCCACCCCGCGATCAGCTCGGTGCCGCCCGTGGTGCGGATCGCGTCGCTGATCGGGATCAGCGCGCCGAGCAGGATCAGGATCGGCCACTCGATCACTTCGTAGGCTTCGCGCAGGCTCAGCGTCCGCAGCAGGATCAGCAGCACGGCCGCGCCGAAGAACGCGATCGCGACCGGCAGCAGGTCGAGCGCGACGAGGATCATCGCGGCGGCGAGCGCCGCGATCGGCACGAAGCCCTGGCGCCCGCGACCGAGCCGCAGGTCGCGCTGGGCGAGCGGCAGCACGCGCAGGTCGCCCAGCGTGTCGGGCATCTGCTCGAGCTTGCCCTGCAGGACGACCACGTCGCCGGGTTGGAACAGCAGCGAGCGCAGGCGGTTGGTGATCCGCTCGCCGCTGCGGCTTACCGCGAGCAGGCGCACCTGGAAGCGTTCGGACAGCCGCACCTGGCGGGCGGAGCGGCCGACGAGCAGCGAGTCGCCGGTGACGACGCCCTCCATCACGCCGGTGTCCTCCGGATCGTTCTTCTCGTCGGGCTCGACCCGTTCGTCGCCCGCCAGTTCGAGCTTGCCCTGCGCTACGACCTTCTCGAGCGCGCCCGGTTCGCCCTGGAGCAGCAGCAGGTCGCCGGCGTTCAGCGTCCAGTGATCGGCGGGGGTGTAGCGCCGGTAGCGTTCGCGAATGATCGTCGCCACACTGACCTCGCCGTCGCCGAGCGCCTCGAGCTCGGCCACCGTCTTGCCCACGCTCGGCGAATCCTCGGGCACGCGCGCCTCGGCCGTGTAGTCCTCGATCTTGAACGCGGCATCCATCGACGCCGTGCCCTTGCGTGGGGCCGGCAGCAGCCGATAGCCGAGCACGAGGAAGACGACGCCGGCCAGCGCGAGCCCCGCGCCCACCGGCATGAAGTCGAACATCCGAAAGGGCTCGCCGACGATCTGCGCCCGCATCTGCGAGACGATGATGTTGGGCGAGGTGCCGATCAGCGTCATCAGGCCGCCGAGCAACGAACCGAAGGCCATCGGCATCAGCAGGTACGAGACCGGGGTGCCCGACTTGCGCGCGATCTGGAAGGCCACCGGTACGAGCATCGCCAGCGCGCCGATGTTCTTCACGAACGCCGACAGCACCGTCACCGCACCGACGAGGCCGAGCACCTGCAGGCGCGGCGTCGCCAGGAAGCGGCCTACGTGGCGCAGCGCGATGTCGATCACGCCCGAGCGCGCCACTGCGGCGCTGACCAGCAGCGCGCTGGCCACGATGACGAGGATGTCGTCGCTGAAGCCCGAGAACGCCTTGTCGGGCGGGACGATCCCGACCGCGACCGCCGCGAGCAGCGCGAGCAGCGCCACGAGGTCGTAGCGCAGCCGGCCCCAGACGAACAGGGCCATCATCGCCGCGACGATTGCGAAGGCGAAGGCCTGGTCGAGCGTCACCGCCCGGACGCGTTCTCGGTCGAGTCGGCGGATTCGCCGGATCGCTTCGGCGCCCCCGGGGGCTGCGACCCGGGCGGCGGGTTCGACGCGCGCGTCTCGTCGCCCGCGCCGTCGGGCAGCTCCGGTTCGCGCGGCCCGCGCGCCCGTTGCCGGTGCGGCTCGGCGATTGCCCGAAGTGCCTCGACGAGCCGGGCCTCGCCGGCGTGCCCGGGCTCGGCCCGACTGAGGTCGCCCAGCGTGACGATGCCGACGAGCCGCTCGTCGGCATCGAGCACCGGGAGCCGTCGCACCTGGCGCTCGCGCATTTCACGAAACGCCGATTCGATCGGATCGTCGGCATGGCAGGCGAAGACCATCGACGACATGACCTCGCGTACCGCCAGGCTGCGCACGTCTCGGCCTTCGACCACCACGCGCAGGATCAGGTCGCGGTCGGTGAGCACGCCCTCGAGCCGGTCGTCACCGACGAGCAGCGCGCCCACGTCGAGCTCCGCCATCTGGATGGCGGCCTGCTGCGCGGTCGCATCGGGCGAGACGAGCCCGACCCCGCGCGTCATGACGTCGGCGACTTTCATGCAGGTGCTCCGGTAACGGCCCGTGCTGGCTCTAGCACGTGTCGTGCCGGCACGACCTGCCGGACGCGCGAGGGGCGCTCAGAACCCCGCTGCGCACGCCGCCTCTTCCTGCGGCGCCTTCTTCTGGACGGGGGCGATGCCGTTCTTGACCGAGACGATCTCGGCGAGGATCGCCACCGCGATCTCCGGCGGCGTGCGGCTGCCGATGTGCAGCCCGATCGGGCCGTGCATCCGCGCGATCTCCTCGGGCGTGAGATCGAACATCGCGAGGCGTTCGCGGCGGCGCGCCGAGTTGTTGCGCGAGCCGAGCGCACCGACGTAGAACGCGGGCGACTTGAGCGCCTCGAGCAGCGCCAGGTCGTCGAGCTTCGGATCGTGCGTGAGCGCGACCACGGCGGTGTTCGCGTCGGGTTTGAAGTCCGCCACGACGTCGTCGGGCATCCCGGGCAGCCACGTGACCTGCGGCATCTCGAGCGTGCTGTAGTACTCCTCGCGCGGGTCGCAGATGAATACCTGGAAGTCGAGCGCCTTGGCCATGTCGGCGAGCACCCGCGACAGCTGCCCGGCGCCGATGATCAGCATCCGGTAGCGCGGCCCGTAGACGCTGCGCGCCGTGGCGCCGTCGAACTGGAAGGCGTCGCCGGGTCTTCCCGGCTCGATGCGCGTCCTGCCGCTGTCGATCTCGAGCGTGCGCGCGACCAGCTCGTGACGCGCCGTGCGCTCGAGCACCTCGTCGATCCAGCCGGCGTCGGTGAGCGGCTCCTGCAGCAGCCGCAGCGTTCCGCCGCACGGCAGCCCGAAGCGCGCCGCCTCGTCCTTGCTCACGCCGTAGACGATCATCGACGGGCGGCCGACGCGTTCGCCGGTACGCACGCGCTCGATCAGGTCGTCCTCGACGCAGCCGCCCGACACCGAGCCGACGACGAGGCCGTCGTCGCGCAGCGCGAGCAGCGCACCCGCGGGTCGCGGCGCGGATCCCCAGGTCTCGACGACCGTGATCAGCCAGACGTGGCGTCCCTGGCCGAACCAGTCGCGTGCGTGCTCGAGCACTTCACGATCGATGCTGTCCATCGGGCTCCTCCTACGCTCGGTTCTCGACTCAACTGCGCCAGTACGAGATCAGTGCGGCGATGACGACGATCGCGACGATCCACGCCAGCCAGCGCATCGCGCCGCCCGGGCGTGCCGCACCGGCCGACTCGCGTTCGCGTTCGGCCGCAGCTGCCTTCGCGCGCGCGTCGGCGGCGCCGTCTCCGGCGATCGTCTCGTCGACAGCCTGCACCGTCGCGCTCAGGCGCGACTCGAAGGCGGCGAAGAAGTCTTCCGCGATTTTCGCCGCTGCGCCGTCGATCAGGCGGGATCCCACTTGCGCGAGCCGGCCTCCCACCTGCGCTTTCGCCTCGTAGCCGAGCCGGGTTCCGGCCGGGTCGGGCGACAGCCGCACGTCGGCCGATCCCTTGCCGAAGCCCGCGGCGCCGCCCTGGCCCTCGAAGGCGATCGTGTACGAGGTCTGCGGGACCACGTTCTGCAGCTTCAGCCGACCCTTGAAACGGGCATTGACCGGACCGATGCGCATGGCCACCGTGGCGAGATATTCGTCGTCGCCGACGCGCTCGAGCGATTCGCAGCCGGCGATGCACGCCTTCAGCGTTTCCGGGTCGTTCAGCGCCGCCCAGGTGGTTTCGGGCGCCGCCGGAATCAATCGTTCGCCTTGCAGGTTCATGTTCTCGATTCAGCCGTTGGTTGGACGAGCGTTCGCGGACTCGCGCGTCCGGGCGGCGCGCGCAGCGCCGCTTCGAGCTCCGCGAGGCTCGAGAGGTTGTGCACGGGGAGCATCCGGTCGACGTGGGGCAGCAGCGCGCGCACGCCGCTGGCGCGCGGCTCGAAGCCGTCGTAGCGCAGCAGCGGATTGAGCCAGACGAGTTGATGCGCGTAGCGCGACAGGCGTGCCGCTTCCGCGCCGAGCGAGCCCTGATCGTCGCGGTCGAGTCCGTCGGTGACGAGCAGCAGCGCGGCGTTGCCGGTGAGCAGCCGCCGCGCCCAGCGTCGATTGAACAGCGCGAGATTCGACGCGATGCGCGTTCCGCCCTTCCAGTCCTGCACGAGCGCATCGGCGCGCTCGATCGCGACATCCGGGTCGCGGTGCCGCAGGCAGCGCGTGATGTCGGTCAGGCGGGTGCCGAACACGAGCGTGTGCACCCGATGGTGGTGCTGCGTCAGGCCGTAGGCGTAGTGCAGGAACGCGCGCGCGTAGCGGTCCATCGACCCGGAGATGTCGATCAGCACGACCAGCGGCGGAACGCGCAGCCGGGGCGCGGAGCGCGGCAGGTCGATCGTGTCGGGGGCGCGCGACAGCCGGCGCAGCGCGCGTCGCAAGTCGATGCGCCCGCGAGCCGAGGGGGCGCGGCGCCGCGTGCGCCGCGGCCTCACGGGAAGCGGCACCGACTCCGCCAGCCGGCGCGCGATCGCGAACTCGCTGGCGGACATGCTTTCGAAGTCGGCATGCTGCAGCCGTTCGTGCTCGGAGAACCCCAGCAGCGCCTCGATGCGCTGCTCGTCGGCCTCGCGCGGCGCGGCCGGGGTGTTCGGCGGGGCCGGCGGCGACAGCGCCTCCTCGACGCGGCGGGGGCGCTGCGGGGGCGGCGTCGCGCCGGCGCGTCCTTCGACGCGCGGCAGCATCAGGTACATCAGCCGCTCGAGCAGCTTCGGGTCGCGCCAGAAGGCGGCAAAGGCGGCGTCGAAGACCGGCTGCTGCTCGTGCCGGTCGATCATCACCGCCGACAACGCGGCGTGGACGTCGTCGCGTCGATCGAGTCCGACGAGCTCGACCGCCGCGATGCCCGCGAGCACGCGGTCGGAACCGACGGGAAGCCCGGCAGCGCGCAGCACCCGCGCGAAGTGCGCGATGTTCTCGGCGATTCGCCCGGCCATCGCAGGCGCTTCAGGCCGGATGACGCTCGAGGATCCCCTCGGCGCGCAGCTCCTCGAGGATTGCCGCGCCGGCCCCGGCGTCGATGCGCGCGATGTCGTCCTGGTACTTGAGCAGCACGCCGAGCGTGTCGGAGACCGACTGCGGGTCGAGCGACAGCGTGTCGAGCGCGACGAGCGCGTTGGCCCAGTCGATGGTCTCGGCCACCCCGGGCGCCTTGAAGAGATCGAGCGCGCGGGCGCGTTGCACGAAGCCGACCACCTGCTGCGCGAGTCGTTCCCCGGCACCGGTGGCCTTGCGCCGGATGATGTCGAGCTCGCGCGCCGCGTCCGGATAGTCGACCCAGGCGTACAGGCAGCGCCGCTTCAGCGCATCGTGGATCTCGCGCGTCCGGTTCGACGTGATGACGACGATCGGCGGGTGCTCGGCGCGGATCGTGCCGAACTCGGGCACCGACAGCTGCGACTCCGAGAGCACCTCGAGCAGGAAGGCCTCGAAGGGCTCGTCGGCGCGGTCGAGCTCGTCGATCAGCAGGATCGGCGATACCGGTTGCGTGAGTGCCTGCAGCAGCGGGCGCTCGATGAGCATCTCGCGCGAATACAGCTTGCGCAGCAGCGGCTCGCGGCCCGCCTCGTGCCCCGCCTCGGCGATGCGGATCTCGAGCATCTGCCGCGCGACGTTCCATTCGTACGCGGCCGAGGTGATGTCGAGGCCCTCGTAGCACTGCAGGCGGATGAGCGGCGCCTGCAACGCACGGGCGAGCACCTTCGCCAGCTCGGTCTTGCCGACGCCGGCCTCGCCCTCGAGCAGCAGCGGGCGTCCGAGCCGCAGCGCGAGGAAAACGGCGGTGGCGAGCGGGCGGCCGGCGAGATAGTCCTCGCCGGCCAGCAACGCCAGGGTTTCGTCTACGCTGGCCGGTCGGGTCATGCCCGGAGTTTATCGCTCACGGGCCTGGGCCACCGCACGGCGGGCGAGCACGGTCACCATCGCGGCGCGGTATTGCGCCGAGCCGTGCAGATCGCTGTTGCAGCCGGCCGGGTCGACCTGCACGCCTTCGATCGCCTCGGGCGTGAAGTCGCGGGCGAGCGCCTGCTCCATCTCGGCCACGCGGAAGACGTGCGAGCGCGCGCCGGTGACCGCCACCCGCACGCCGTCGGGGGCCTGCGCGACGAACACGCCGACCAGCGCGAAGCGCGAGGCCGGCTGGCGCAGCTTCACGTAGGCCGCCCGCTTCACCAGCGGGAAGCGCACGGCGACGATCAGCTCGCCCGGCTCGAGCGCGGTCGTGAACAGGTCGACGAAGAAATCGTCGGCGGCGATCGTGCGCCGGTCGGTCTCGATCGTCGCGCCCAGGCCCAGCACCGCGGCCGGGTAGTCGGCGGCGGGATCCGCATTGGCGATCGAGCCGCCGATGGTGCCCTGGTTGCGCACCATCGGGTCGCCGATGCCTTCGGCGAGGTCGGCCAGCGCCGGAATCGCGTCGCGCACCTCCGGCGAGCGAGCGACTTCCGAGTGCCGCGTCATCGCGCCGATCTTCAGCGCCGACGCCTCGCGGGTGAGGCCGCGCAACCCGGAGATCGCCGCGAGGTCGACCAGCGTGCTGGCCGAAGCCAGCCGCAGCTTCATCGACTGCACGAGGCTCTGCCCGCCGGCGAGATAGCGCGCGTCGCCCGCGCTGGCGCGCACCGCGTCGGCGACGCTGGAGGGGCGCTCGTATTCGAATCCGTACATGTTTGTCTCCTCCTCAGGCAACGCGGTTGGCGATGCGCCAGACCCGCTCGGCGGTGGCCGGCATCGGCACGTCGCGTACGCCGAGCGCGTCGGTGAGCGCGTTGATGAAGGCCGGCGGCGCGCCGATCGCGCCCGCTTCGCCGCATCCCTTCACGCCGAGCGGATTGTGGGTGCACGGCGTCACCGTCGTGTCGACGACGAAGCGGGGCAGGTCGTCGGCACGCGGCAGCGTGTAGTCCATCAGTGAACCGGTGAGCAGCTGCCCGGATTCCGGATCGTAGCGGCATCCTTCGAGCATCGCCTGGCCGAGCCCCTGCGCCACGCCGCCGTGCACCTGCCCTTCGACGATCATCGGGTTCACCACGTTGCCGAAGTCGTCGACCGCGACGAACTGCACGACGCGCGTCCGCCCGGTCTGCGGATCGACCTCCACTTCGCAGATGTGGGTGCCCGCCGGGAACGTGAAGTTGCTCGGGTCGTAGAACGCGTTCTCGTTCAGCCCCGGCTCGAGCTTGTCCAGCGGATAGTTGTGCGGGACGTACGCCGCGAGCGAGACCTGCGCGAACGGCACCTTGCGGTCGGTGCCCGCCACGCGGAACTCGCCGTTTTCGAACTCGATGTCGGCGTCCGACGCCTCGAGCAGGTGCGCGGCGATCTTCTTGCCCTTGGCGATCACCTTGTCGACCGCCATCACGATCGCGGTGCCGCCGACGGCGAGCGAGCGGCTGCCGTAGGTGCCCATGCCGAAGGGAATCCGGCCGGTGTCGCCGTGGACGATCTCGACGTTCTCGACCGGGATGCCGAGCTTGCCCGCGACGACCTGCGCGAAGGTGGTCTCGTGACCCTGGCCGTGGCTGTGCGTGCCGGTGAACACCGTCACGGTGCCGGTGGGATGCACGCGCACCTCGCCCGCCTCGAACAGGCCGGCGCGCGCGCCGAGCGCGCCGGCGATGTTCGACGGCGCGATGCCGCAGGCCTCGATGTAGCACGAGTAGCCCAGTCCGCGCAGCATCCCGCGCTTGGCCGCTTCCGCCTTGCGTGCGGGGAAGGCCGCGACGTCGGCCAGCTGCTGCGCCCGATCGAGTGACGCCGCGTACCCGCCGATGTCGTAGGTGAGCCCGACCGGCGTCGCATGGGGGAACTCGGTGATGAAATTGCGCCGACGGATCTCGGCCGGATCGAGACCGAGGTCGCGTGCGCACTGCTCGGCCATCCGCTCGACGACGTAGGTCGCCTCGGGGCGTCCCGCCCCGCGGTACGCATCGATCGGCGCGGTATTGGTGAACACCGCCTTCACCTCGACGTGAATCGCCGGCGTGCGGTACTGCCCGGCGAGCAGCGTTCCGTAGAGGATCGTCGGAACCGCCGTCGAGAAGGTCGACAGGTACGCGCCCAGGTTCGCCGTCGTCTTCACGCGCATCGCCAGGAAGTGGCCCTCGGCGTCCATCGCCATCTCGGCGTGGGTCACGTGGTCGCGTCCGTGCGCGTCGGCGAGGAAGGATTCGCTGCGCTCGGCCGTCCACTTGATCGGGCGCCCGACGCGCTTCGACGCCCAGACGAGGGCGGTCTCCTCCGGATAGAGGAAGATCTTCGAGCCGAAGCCGCCGCCGACGTCGGGGGCGATCACGCGCACCTTCGACTCGGGCAGCCCGAGCACGAACGCGCACATCAGCAGCCGCTCGACGTGCGGGTTCTGGTTCGCCACGTACAGCGTGTAGCTGTCGTCGTGCCGCGAATACACGGCGTTGGCCGCCCGCGGCTCCAGCGCGTTCGGGATCAGCCGGTTGTTGACGAAGTCGAGCTGCGTCACGTGCGCCGCCTTGGCGAACGCCGCGTCGACGGCGTCCTTGTCGCCGTGGCTCCAGTCGTAGCAGACGTTGTCGGGCGCGTCGTCGTGCAGCGCGATGCCGGCCGAGTCGGCGCTGCGCGGATCGACGACCGCCGGCAGCACCTCGTACTCGACCTCGACCAGCTCGGCGGCGTCCTTCGCCTGCAATTGCGTCTCGGCGACGACGAGCGCCACCGTGTCGCCCACGTAGCGCACCTTGCCCTGCGCGAGCGCCGGATGCGGCGGCTCCTTCATCGGGGAGCCGTCCTTCGAGTGGATCAGCCAGCCGCAGGGCAGGCCGCCCACCTTCGCGTCGGCGAGGTCGGCGCCGGTGATCACGTCGAGGACGCCGGGTGCGGCCTTGGCCTGCGCGGTGTCGATCGACACGATGCGCGCGTGCGCATGCGGCGAGCGCACGAAGACGCCGTAGGTCTGTCCGTGCAGGACGATGTCGTCGGTGTATTGCCCGGCGCCGGTGAGGAAGCGACGGTCTTCGCGACGCGCCAGTGATTGCCCGATCGGCGAGACGGGCGTGGTCGAAAGGTCGGTCATGGCGCTCCTCCTCTCAGCTGCCGCTCGCCGCGACCTGCTCGATCGCGCGCACGATGTTCTGATAGCCGGTGCAGCGGCACAGGTTTCCTTCCAGGCCCTCGCGGATCTGCGCCTCGGTGGGCTTCGGATTGTCCTTCAGCAGCTGCACGGCCGACATCAGCATGCCGGGCGTGCAGAACCCGCACTGCAGCGCGTGGCACTCGTTGAACGCCTTCTGCAGCGGATGCAGCTCGTCGCCGTTGGCCAGACCCTCGACGGTCGTGATCGACGCGCCGTCGGCCTGTACCGCAAGGATCGAGCACGACTTGATCGCCCGGCCGTCGAGGTGCACCGTGCAGGCGCCGCACTGCGCGGTGTCGCAGCCGACGTGCGTGCCGGTGAGTTGAAGGTGTTCGCGAATGAACTGGACGAGCAGGGTTCTGCGATCGATGCGGGCGGAAACGGACTTGCCGTTCACCGTCATCGTCACGGTCTGTTCCATGAAGCCTCCTCAGGACGACGGCCCCGCCGCGCCGCGCGGCGGGATCGGGGGTGGGCCGGACCTGCTTCTTCTGCGGGCAGGTTCGTCGCGCGCCGACTCGGCGCGGCTGACCGGCATCATGCACCAATCGGGGCACGCTCGGCCATTGCTAGAATCGCCATCGCGGAATTCGGCGGGAATCGCCCGCAACCGCCGCATGCCCGCCGCACGACCCGTCTGCAACGCCGCGCACGGCGCAGCCGCCTCGAGCGGACCGCTTCCCCGCCCTCCCGCGGGAGCGGCCGCCTCGGCGAATGCTCCCCGCAGTGAACTTTTCGAAGCGAAACATGAGCGTCAAGTCCGACCGTTGGATCCGCCGGATGGCGGCAGAAGGCATGATCGAGCCCTTCGAGGCCGGACAGGTGCGCACCGCCGCCGACGGGCACAAGATCGTCAGCTACGGGACGTCGAGCTACGGCTACGACGTGCGGGTGGCGCGCGAATTCAAGATCTTCACCAACATCAATTCGACGATCGTCGACCCGAAGAACTTCGACGCCGACTCGTTCGTCGATTTCACCGGCGACGTCTGCATCATTCCGCCGAACTCGTTCGCCCTGGCGCGCACCGTGGAGTACTTCCGGATTCCGCGCAACGTTCTGGTGATCTGCCTCGGGAAATCGACGTACGCGCGCTGCGGCATCATCGTGAACGTGACCCCGCTGGAGCCCGAATGGGAAGGGCACGTCACGCTCGAGTTCTCGAACACCACGCCGCTGCCCGCGAAGATCTACGCGGGCGAGGGCTGCGCGCAGGTCATCTTCCTCGAATCCGACGAGATCTGCGAGACCTCCTACGCCGACCGAGGCGGCAAGTACCAGGGCCAGACCGGCGTCACGCTGCCGAAGACCTGAGCCAGCGCAAGACGCCGGGGCTCCTCGTGGCGCACGGGGCGCGGCGCCCGTGCCCGGCGTTCGTCGGCACCCGCGCTTCGAGCGCTTGCGCCGTCGCGCTCGGTTGCGGCTGCGCCACGGAGCCGCTATATTCTGCGAATGAACCCCGCCTGCGGCCGCCGCCGCACATCCGGCGCCTTCGGCGCCCTTCGGCTCCTGCCCCTCTCGGCGTCCGGCAACGCGACGCTCGGCGGCCTGCACCTGCTTTCGGTGCTGGGTCCGCTACTGCGCCCCGCGCGCTGACACTCCCTCTCCCCCTCCTTTTCGTTTCCAGTAGTTCGCAGCCTCCCGCGTCGGCGGGCCGGGCGCAACAGGAGCATTCCGATGGCCGACAAGCTGATCATTTTCGATACCACCCTGCGCGACGGCGAGCAGAGCCCGGGCGCATCGATGACCCGCGAGGAGAAGCTTCGTCTGGCCAAGCAGCTGGAGAAGCTGCGCGTGGATGTCATCGAGGCCGGCTTCGCCGCCTCGTCGAACGGTGATTTCGAGGCCGTCCGCTCGATCGCCGACGCCATTCGCGATTCCACCGTCTGCAGCCTGGCGCGCGCCAACGACCGCGACATCTCGCGTGCCGCGGAGGCGCTGAAGGGGGCCCGCTCGAAGCGCATCCACACCTTCATGGCGACCTCGGCGCTGCACATGGAGAAGAAGCTGCGGATGACGCCCGAGCAGGTGCACGAGCAAGTGCGCCTGGCGGTGCGTTTCGCGCGCCAGTTCACCGACGACGTCGAGTTCTCGCCCGAGGACGCGAGCCGCTCCGACCTCGATTTCCTGTGCCGAGTGCTCGAGTCGGCGATCGCCGAGGGTGCGACGACGATCAACATTCCCGACACCGTCGGCTACGCCGTTCCCGAGGGTTTCGCCGAACGCATCCGCACGCTGCGCGAGCGCGTCCCGAACTCCGACAAGGCGATCTGGTCGGTGCACTGTCACAACGACCTCGGGATGGCGGTGGCGAACTCGCTGGCCGGCGTCATGGCGGGCGCCCGCCAGGTGGAGTGCACGATCAACGGGCTGGGTGAGCGCGCCGGGAACACCTCGCTCGAGGAGGTCGTCATGGCGGTGAAGACCCGCCGCGACTACTTCGGCCTCGACGTCGGAATCGACACGACGCAGATCGTGCCCACCTCGAAGCTCGTCTCCAGCATCACCGGCTTTCCGGTGCAGCCGAACAAGGCGGTGGTGGGTGCCAACGCCTTCGCGCACGCCTCGGGCATCCATCAGGACGGCGTGCTCAAGCAGCGCGACACCTACGAGATCATGCGCGCCGAGGACGTCGGCTGGACGGCGAACAAGATCGTTCTCGGCAAGCTCTCGGGGCGCAACGCGTTCAAGCAGCGCCTGCAGGAGCTCGGCATCGAGCTCGATTCCGAGCAGGAGCTTCAGGCGGCGTTCCAGCGCTTCAAGGATCTCGCCGACCGCAAGTCGGAGATCTTCGACGAGGACATCCATGCGCTCGTCTCCGATCAGGCGGTGCACCACGAAGCCGAGGAGCACTACCGGCTGGTCTCGATGGCGCAGGCCTCGGAGACGGGCGGACGACCGCATGCCCGGGTGACGATCGCCGTGGACGGCGTCGATACGGCGAGCGAAGCCACCGGCAACGGTCCGGTGGACGCGACCTTCAAGGCGATCGAGGCGCGCGTGGCGAGCGGCGCCGAGCTCGTGCTGTACTCGGTGAACGCGATCACGACCGGCACCGAGTCGCAGGGCGAGGTCACGGTGCGCCTGGCCCGCTCCGGGCGCATCGTGAACGGCGTCGGCGCCGATCCGGACATCGTCGTGGCCTCGGCCAAGGCGTATCTGAATGCGCTGAACAAGCTGCACTCCCGGGTCGAGCGCATCGATCCGCAGCCGGGCGTCTGAGTGCGCTAGAATCCGATGTTTCCCCCGGCCGCGGTCGGGGGTCGGTTCCCGGCCGGGTGGCCGGGAAAGCACGGCACCGCATCCCGGTGGTGCCGCAAGTTCAGGCAACGTCCCAGGGGAAATTCATGGCCATCGGCACCACCGAGAAGGCGAAGATCGTCGCCGACTTCCAGCGTACGGGCAACGACACCGGTTCGCCCGAGGTTCAGGTCGCGCTGCTCACCGCGCGCATCGTCGATCTCACCGAGCACTTCAAGACGCACGCGAAAGACCATCACTCGCGCCGCGGGCTGCTCAAGATGGTGAGCCGGCGCCGCAAGCTGCTCGACTACCTGAAAGGGACGAATCCCGCCAGCTACCGCGCACTGGTCGAGAAACTGGGTCTGCGCGGCTGAAACGAACGAGCCGAAACCCGCAAGCGAACCTTGCGGGTTTCTTGCTTTTGCATCGCTCGAAAGGAAACCAAGTGTTTGAAATCGCAAAGAGAACGTTTCAGTGGGGCGCGAACACCGTCACCATCGAAACCGGTGAAATCGCCCGGCAGGCATCGGGAGCGGCCGTCGTCACGATGGACGACACGGTCATTCTCGCCACCGTGGTCGGTGCACCCACCGCCCGGCCCGGCCAGGACTTCTTCCCCCTGACGGTCGACTACACCGAGAAGTTCTACGCAGCCGGCCGCATCCCGGGCGGCTTCTTCAAGCGCGAAGGGCGCCCGACCGAACGCGAGATCCTCGTTTCGCGCCTGATCGACCGGCCCATCCGCCCGCTGTTCCCCGAGGGCTTCTACAACGAAGTCCAGGTGATCGTGCACGTCATGTCGAGCGATCCCGAGGTCGACAACGCGATCGCCGCGATGATCGGCTCGTCGGCGGCGCTCGCGCTTTCCGGCATCCCGTTCGACGGCCCGATCGCCGCGGCGCGCATCGGCTATATCGACGGCCAGTACGTGCTGAATCCGTCCACGACGCAGATGCAGTCGTCGAAGCTCGACCTGGTCGTCGCCGGAACCGATGCGGCGGTGCTGATGGTCGAGTCGGAGGCGCACGAGCTGCCCGAAGACGTGATGCTGGGCGCCGTCGTCTACGGCCACGAGCAGATGCAGACCGTGATCCGTGCGATCGACGAGCTGGTGGCCGAGGCCGGCAAGCCGGCGTGGGACTGGCAGCCGCCGCCGAAGGACACCGCGCGCGTGCTCCGCGTCGAGGAGCTCGCCGGCGAGGAGATGCGCGCCGCCTACGCGATCCGCAACAAGCAGCAGCGCGTCGCGCGCATCCGCCAGATCGAGAGCACGACGATCGAGCGCATCACGGCCGAGGCGATCGATGCCGGCGAGCCGCCGCCCGACGCGAACGCATTGTCGAACATGCTCTTCGATCTGCAGGCGCGCATCGTGCGCCAGCAGATCCTCTCGGGCGAGCCGCGCATCGACGGGCGCGACACGCGCACCGTGCGACCGATCTCGATCCGCACCGGCGTGCTGCCGCGCGCGCACGGCTCGGCGCTGTTCACCCGAGGCGAGACGCAGGCGATGGTCGTCGCCACGCTCGGCACGTCGCGCGACGAGCAGATCATCGACGCGATCAACGGCGAATACCGCGAGCGGTTCATGTTCAACTACAACATGCCGCCTTTCGCCACCGGCGAGGCGGGACGCTTCGGCGCGCCGAAGCGCCGCGAGATCGGCCACGGCAATCTCGCCAAGCGCGCGCTGCGCCCGCTGCTGCCGAGCGCGGAGGAGTTCGCGTATTCGCTGCGCGTCGTCTCGGAGATCACCGAGTCGAACGGCTCCTCGTCGATGGCCTCGGTGTGCGGCGGCTGCCTGGCGCTGATGGACGCGGGCGTGCCGATCCGCGCGCACGTCGCGGGCGTCGCGATGGGCCTGATCAAGGAAGGCAACCGCTTCGCGGTGCTCACCGACATCCTCGGCGACGAGGATCACCTCGGCGACATGGACTTCAAGGTGGCCGGCACTGCCGCGGGCATCACCGCGCTGCAGATGGACATCAAGATCCAGGGCATCACCAAGGAGATCATGCAGGTCGCGCTCGCGCAGGCGCGCGAGGGCCGGCTGCACATCCTCGAGCTGATGCAGCAGGCGATCGGCGGGGCGCGCGAGGAGCTCTCCGATTTCGCGCCGCGCATGTACACGATGAAGATCAACCCGGAGCGCATCCGCGACGTCATCGGCAAGGGCGGTGCGACGATCCGGCAGATCACCGACAGCACCGGCACGCAGATCGACATCCAGGACGACGGCTCGATCACGATCGCGGCGGTCGACGGCAACGCCGCCAAGCGTGCGCAGAAGCTCATCGAGGATCTCACCGCCGAGGTCGAGATCGGCCGCATCTACGACGGCGCCGTGCTGAAGATTCTCGACTTCGGCGCGATCGTGCAGGTAATTCCCGGTCGCGACGGCCTGCTGCATGTCTCGCAGATCGCCAACGAACGCGTGAACCAGGTCTCCGACTATCTGAAGGAAGGGCAGGCCGTGCGCGTGAAGGTGATCGAGGCGGACGACAAGGGCCGGTTGCGCCTGTCGATGAAGGCGGCCGCCGCCGACGACGCCGCGGCTGCGGCGGCTGCAGCCACGGGTCAGTCGGCGACCTGAATCCTGCCCGAACGCGGCCGTCCGCTGCGGGCGGCGCGTGCCGGCCCGCAGGCCCCCGGGCCGATTAGCGCAACGACCAGCGTCCCGCGTCCTCGGCGGCGCGCTGTTCGTCGCGCAGCTTCAGCAGATGCGCGGTGAGCGAGCGCTTCGCCACCGGGTACAGGATCGGATCGACGTCGTCGTAGGCGACGCGTACCAGCTCGTCGAGGCTTCCGCCGCCCGTCCGATCGAGCGCGTCTACCACCTTCGCTTCGCGCGCCATCCGGTGCGCGATCAGCCGGGCCACCTCGGTCTTGCCGCGGCCGATCACGTGCCCGTGCGCCGGAAGGATGAACTCGAAGGGTTCCCGCGCGAGCCGCTCGAGCGACTCGACGTAGGCGCGCATGTCGCCGTCGGGCGGATCGATCACGGTCGTGGAGCCGTTCAGGATGTGATCACCCGAGAAGAGCAGGCCGTCCTCCTCGAGCAGCAGGCACACGTGGTGTTCGGCGTGACCGGGCGTGTGCAGGACGCGCAGCGTCGAATCGCCCACCCGCAGTTTGTCTCCGTCCTCGAGCTGACGGTCGGGACGGAAGGTCCACTCGCGCGCGAAGCCCTCGCCGCTCGCACGGCCCAGGATCGGTGCGCCGGTGTGTCGCTGCAGCGGCGCCGCCCCCGGCGCGTGATCGGGGTGTCCGTGCGTGCAGACGATGCTCTTCAGGCCGTCGCCGACGAACGCGAGGATGCGCTCGATGTGTGCCGCATCGTCCGGACCCGGATCGATCACCAGCCAGTCGCCGGGTTCGCCGATCAGATAGGTGTTCGTTCCGGGACCCGTCATCCGCCCCGGATTGGGTGCCGTCAGGCGATGCACGTGCCGCAGCAGCGGCACGACACGGTCCGACTGCCAGTCGAGGCTGTGTTCGGCCCGGCCATCGGGCGTGACCAGCTCGAGCTCGCCGTAGGGGAGCTCCTCCTCGCTGAAGCGCTCGAGCTGCCCGCCGATCCAGCCGGCACGCGGGCAGGAGATCGTCACCTGCTTCTGGCCGCGGGCGTGCGCGAGGATCTCGTCGGTGCTGCCGAATGCGGAGAGCCGGCGCAGGGTGCGGATCGTCGGGAAGATGATGTTGAATTCGCCCCGCTCGTAGCGTTGCAGCCCCACCGCCGGGTTCACCCAGACCGGCTCGAACTGCTCGCCTTCGTCGGCCACCGGGTGCTGATGCTCCGGCATGCGCGCGACGAAGAAGCGCGCATCGAAGCGCTTCGGCAGGTCGCGGTCGGTGATCCAGTGGCTGAACCAGTACACCTCGTCGAGCGCCAGCCGCAGGCCGTGCGCCGCGAGCTGCTCGAGGAAGTTCTCGTGGCGCTGCCGGCCGAGACGCTCGGCGAGCTGCGCGAGCTCGCGAGCATCGCCCGCCCCACGCGCCAGCAGGATACCGACCTCCTCGAAGGCTTCGCGCACCGCCGCCGCCGCGTACGCGAGGATTTCGTGCTCCTGATCGTCACGGGCGTGCACCAGGCCCCGTTCGCGCGCCCGCGCGTCGGCCGCGTCGACGACGCCGCCCGGAAATACGTAGGCGCCCGGAGCGAAGCTCGCGGCGAGCGAGCGCCGCGTCATCAGCACTTCGGGGCCTTCGTCGGCGTCGCGCAGCAGCAGGATGGTGGCGGCCGGACGCGGTGTCGCCGGCTCGTTCCAGCCGTGCAGGTGTTTCTCGGGGCGGGGTCGGACCGTCATGCGGGCAGATTACCTTCCGTGGGCTTTGTACCGCCGATCGGTTCGCCACTTTCCGCGTGACGTTCGAGAAGCATCGGCGGCTCGAAGCGCTCCCCGTAGTTTCGCGCGAGTTCGCGTGCACGCTCGGCGAAACGGCGTGCACCGACGTGATCGACGAAGCGCAGGGTACCGCCGGTCCAGGCCGGGAAGCCCCAGCCGAAGATCGAGCCGATGTTCGCGTCGCGCGCGGTCTGGACGATGTCTTCCTCGACGCAGCGGATCGTCTCCAGCGACTGCACGTAGAGCAGGCGGTCTCGCACGTCGTCGGGCGGCACCTTTGCGCCCGCGCGTTCGAACGCCTTCAGCCCCGGCCAAAGCGACTTCTCGCCGTCCGCCGGGTATTCGTAGAAGCCGCCGCCGTAGGCGCGTCCCATCCGCTTGTACCCGTGCGCCATCTTCTCGAGGACATAGACGGCGCTCTCGGGCATGCGAAGGGC
>DATGRE010000220.1:0-9538 GCA_035303885.1 Zeimonas sp.
CGGCCGGGCTGCGCCTCGCGTGCGACCACGGTGAGCCGTTTCCGGTGCCGAGGTAGAGCAGGTCGAGCTCGGGATCGAAGGCCATCGTGTCCCAGACCGTGCCGCCGCCGCCGGCCTCCCACCAGCGGCCGGCCGGATCCCAGGTCTTGGCGGCCATCGCCATCGACTCGTCCTCGAAGGGCTTGCTCGGGTCGCCGGGAACGGTGAACCAGCGCCACTTCTGCTCGCCCGTCTCCGCGTCGTAGGCCGTGACATAGCCTCGTACCCCGTACTCGGCGCCGCCGTTTCCGATGATCACGTTGCCCTTCACGACGCGCGGTGCGCCCGTGATCGTGTACGAGAACGAATGGTCGGCGATCGTGTCCTTCTCCCATACGACGTCGCCGGTGGCCGCGTCGAGCGCGATCAGGCGGCCGTCGTAGGCGCCGACGTAGACCTTGCCTCGATACAGGGCGACGCCGCGATTGACGACGTCACAGCAGCCGCGATATCCCGCTTCGCGCGGCACCTTCGGGTCGTAGGTCCACAGCCGCTTGCCCGTGCGCGCATCGATCGCGTGCACGATGCTCCAGGACGCGCTGACATACATGATTCCGTCGACGACGAGCGGCGTCGCCTCCACGCCGCGGGTCGACGCGAGGTCGTAGGCCCAGACGAGCCCGAGCCGCTTCACGTTGCTCGTGTCGATTTGGCGCAGCCGGCTGAAGCGCGTCTCGGCATAGTCGAGACCGTAGCTTGGCCAGTTGCGGCTCTCGCGGGCGTTCTCGATGATCGCGGCGTCGTCGACGGCGTGCGTGGCGGCGCGGATGTGATCGGGCGTGCCCGGATCCGGCGACCGCGGTTGCGACGATGCGGGTGCCGCGAGAACCAGCGTGCACAGCAGCATCAGCGAGGGGCCGACGCATCGGCCGACGACAGGACGGGAACCGAGGCTGCGTTGCGCGCTCATCGTCGTCTCCTCCGTCGTGCCGCGGGGTCGGTTGCCGAACGCAAAGGGGACGCGTCCGGGACCCCGCGGACCGGCGCCTCGCTGTTCCGGGCGCGGATGCGCGCAGTTTGATCCCGGCGCGCACCGGCGGTCAACGGCTGGAGCAGGGCCGCGATGCCCGTCCCGCGCGGCGCCAAGCCGGTGCGCCGCGGGCGCGCATTTGTCGGCCTTCTTTACAGTGACGGGGGCAGGCTCGAGGCAAGTCGTTGATTCGACTCGCTGGTGCGATTCCTGCACGAGAATTCTCGAGAGATCTCTTTGCCGCCCTCGGCGGCTCGCGGGCCTGCACCGAGGCGGCTCTTCCGGGAGACAGCCCGATGACAAGCGATCTCCGGACCCTGCTGTTCGTGGCCACGACGGCTCTCGCCTCCTCGGCCGTACAAGGCGCTCCAATCACCTATACGGCCGGGCTCAGCGGCGCGGCCGAGTCGCCGCCGGTCGCGTCGCCCGGCACCGGCACGACGATCGTCGTGTTCGACCCGGATATCCATCGGCTGGGCGTCGATGTCGTGTTCAGCGGCCTGGTCGCCCCCACGACCGTCTCGCACATCCATTGCTGCACCGCGAATCCCTTCGAGGGCAACGCGGCGGTCGCGACACAGGTGCCCACTTTCGCCGGCTTCCCGGTGGGCGTCACCAGCGGCAGCTATGCCAACTCCTTCGATCTCACCGATCCGGCGAGCTGGAACCCGGCGTTCATCACGGCGAACGGCGGCACCGCGCAGGGCGCGGAGGACGCGCTCGGCGCGGGGCTGGCGAGCGGTCGCGCCTACCTGAACGTGCACAGCACCTTCGCGCCGGGCGGCGAGATTCGCGGCTTTCTCGTCGCGGCGGTGCCGGAGCCGGGCACGCTCGCGCTGGTTGCGGCGGCATTGGCCGGTGCACTGCTCGTGGTAGGCAGGGGGCGGCGACGCGACGCCGTCGCGGACGCTTCTGAGTGATTCCGATCGGGTGCGTCGCGCCCTGCGGAAGGGGGGTGGACGCGATGGCGCCCCCGGCACGAATCGAACGTGCGACCCTCCCCTTAGGAGGGGGATGCTCTATCCACTGAGCTACGGGGGCGTGTCCTTCGGCGCGAGGGCCGCGGCGAAGTGAGGATAGCGCATCGCCGTGCCGGCGGGCGCAGCCGAAACTCGCGTGCGCATCGATGGCCTGCACGCTCGCGCCGTGGACGACGGCGATCCCCGACTCCGACGCCGCCGCCGCCTCGACCGCCGACCGCATTCGCATCGCTCGCCGAGGGTCTCCCCGATGGGCATGGATGCCCGCGACCTATGCTGGAGCCGCGATCCGCCCGAGGAGAAGGACGATGGACGCGAGCACGCTCGTCACCGGCGGGGCCGGCTTCATCGGCTCGCACCTGTGCGAGCGCCTGTTGCGCGACGGGCATCCGGTCCTGTGCGTCGACAACTTCTTCACCGGGAGCCGGCGCAACATCGCGCACCTGCTCGACGACCCCGATTTCGAGGTGATGCGGCACGACATTACCTTCCCGCTGTACGTCGAGGTCGCGCGGATCTTCAATCTCGCCTGCCCGGCATCTCCGATCCACTACCAGAACGATCCGGTTCAGACGACGAAGGTGAATGTGCACGGCGCGATCAACGTCCTCGGCCTGGCGAAGCGGCTGAGGGTGCCGGTGCTGCAGGCGTCCACGTCGGAGGTCTACGGCCATCCGAGCGTGCACCCGCAGGTCGAGTCGTACTGGGGCAACGTGAATCCGATCGGGCCGCGTGCCTGCTACGACGAGGGCAAGCGCTGCGCGGAAACGCTGTTCTTCGACTATCACCGCCAGTTGAACCTGCAGATCAAGGTCGCGCGGATCTTCAACACGTACGGGCCGCGGATGCATCCGGACGACGGCCGCGTCGTCTCGAACCTGGTCCTGCAGGCCTTGCGCGGCGAGCCGATCACGATCTACGGCGACGGGAAGCAGACCCGCTCGTTCTGCTACATCGACGACCTCGTCGACGCGCTCGTGCTGCTGATGGACACCGATCCGTCGGTGACCGGTCCGGTGAATCTCGGCAATCCCGTCGAGTGCACGATGATCGAGCTGGCACGGAAGATCCTCGCGCTGACCCATTCGAAGTCTCCGATCGTCTTTCGCGAACTGCCCGCCGACGATCCGCACCGGCGCAGGCCCGACATCTCGCTTGCCGAGCGGCTGCTCGACTGGCGGCCGAAGGTATCCCTCGACGAGGGTCTGCAGAAGACGATCGCGTACTTCGACCGTCTGCTGCGCGGCGAACGCTTCGCCTGCGGGTAGCCGCTGCGGAGCCGTTGCTGCGGAATCGGCTCGGGCCGCGGAAGCGACGCTAGAATCGGCCGTATCCGAGGGCTGTCCACTTGCGCGTCGGAGCCGTTCGATGCGGCGATCCGGGAGGAGCGATGTTCGTCGTCCGCTTTCTGTGTGCGTTGGCCATGCTCGCAGGCACGATGGGCGCGGCCTTCGCGTTCGATCTCGAGCGTGCCGAGGGGCTGTTCGATCGCCATTGCGCGGTCTGCCACGGAGCCGATCGCGGCGGCTACATCGGCCCTGCATTGAATCGCGACGAGACGAAGCTCTCGCGCGGGCAGGTCGCGGAGAAGATTCTCAGCGGGGGACCGGCCACGCTGATGCCGCCGCATCCGGCCTGGCGAGGCTCGCTGTCGTCGCGCGATCGCAACCTGCTCGCCGAGCTCGTGACGACGCAGCCGAAGCGAAGCGTGTCGTGGACGCTCGAGGACGTGCGGAAATCGCTCCAGGTGCTGGTCGCCGACGAATCGAAGCTGCCCCGGGCGCCGGTCTACGAGATCGAGCACATCGACGACCTGATGGCCGTGATGTCGCGCGGGCGAGAGGCCGCCGGCACGCAGGCGAAAGTGCTCTTCTTCGATGGCCGCACGCATCGCAAGGTCGGAGAGGTGCCCACGGCCTTCGCGCCGCATCTGATGGACTTCCACCCCACGCAGCCGCGCTGGGCCTACGTGCGCGACGACGCCGGCTGGATCCACCGGATCGACCTGTACTCGATGAAGACGGTACGAAGGGTGCGTGCCGGGCTGAACGGGACTTCGCTCGCGGTCTCGCGCGACGGGCGCTACGTCGCGGCGGGGTCCTACGTTCCGCACACGGTCGTGATCTTCGATGCCGAAACGCTCGAGCCGCTGCGGCAGTTCGAGCTGCGCGGCGCCGATCCCGACGGGACGATGGTGCAGGCCGACGCCGGCTCGATCGTCGCCACGCCTTTCGCCAATGTCTTCGCGGTCGTTCTCGAGCAGGTCGGGCAGGTGTGGATCGTCGACCTCGACCGGCGCGGATTTCCTCACACCGTGGTGCCCGACGTCGGTCGGCATCTGCACGACGCCTTTCTCTCGCCCGAAGGGCGCTTCCTGGTCGTGGCTTCCTACGACGACGACCTGAACGCCGTCGTCGATCTTGCCGAGCAACGCGTCGTGCGCAGGATCCCGTCGGGCTGCCAGCCGCACGTGGGTTCGGGTGCGGTCGTGCGCGCTTCGGGACGGCTGCTCGGCTTCGGCACGAACATCGGCGAGGAGGGCTGCAAGTCGTTCGAGGTGACCGTTTTCGACATGGAGACCTTCGACGTCGTCGAGCAGGTGCCGGTGATCGGTCCGACGGAATCGCCGGCCGCACACCCGAACGCGCCCTACGTCGTCGTCGACATCGTCGGTACCGGACCGAACGCCAGCAAGATCCAGTTCATCGACAAGGAGACGTTGCGCGTCGTGCGCACGCTCGACGTGGCGGGCACGCTCAGCCACTCGCATTTTCCGGAGTTCACTGCGCGCGGCGACTTCTTCTACGTCAGCGCGCGCTACGCGGGCGACCGCAGCCTCGGCGCCCCGGCCGGGCGGCTCGTGGTGTTCGACGCGCGCACGCTCACCGAGGTGAAATCGATCCCGGTCGACGTGCCGGCGGGCGTTTTCTCCCGCGTGCGTGCGCGCACGGTCGTCGTCGGCCTGCAGCCGCCGATGTAGCGCGACGAATCCAGTGCTTTCTCCCGGAGATGCGATGACCACCGATTTCCTGCAGCTCGTCGACGAACGCACCCGCAGCGCGCTCGCTTCGGGAGACCTGAAGCCGATCGTCACCGAGCAGACCGAGCTCGTCGACGAGGGGCTTCGCTTCCTCGTGCGCTCGGTTTCCACGCTCGTCGGCAAGGACGCGGCGATTCCCGGCGGTCCGCGCGACCCGAACTTCAATCCGTTCCTCTCGCCCGATCCGGCGCTGAAGCTCGGACCGGTCGGCGATCGGCACACGGCCATCCTCAACAAGTTTCCCGTGTCGGATCGGCACATCGTCCTCGCGACGAACGAGTTTCGCGAGCAGCTCGAGCCGCTCGACCGCTCGGATTTCGCCGCGCTCGCGCGCCTGCTCGTCGATGCCGGCGGGCTCGGTTTCTACAACGGCGGGGCGCCGGCCGGCGCGAGCCAGCGCCACAAGCACGTGCAGTGGATTCCCGAAGCGCCGGGCAACGCGAGCCTGCGCGTCTGGCTGCCGGACCTGCCGGTCGAGGTCGCGCCGCTCGCCACGGCGATGCACCCGAAACTGGCGCTGAAGCACTGCTTCGTGCGCGTGGAGTGCACCGTCGGGATGCCGTTCGAGCGGGTTGCCGAGAGCTTGCACGCCGGTTTCGAGCGCGCGATCGCGAAGCTCGAGCTCGCACCCGACGAGCGGGGCCTGCTGCCGCCGTCGAACCTGCTCGTCGCCGACGGCTGGCTGCTGCTGGTTCCGCGGGCACGCGAGCACTTCGAGGAAATCTCGATCAATGCGCTGGCCTTCGGCGGGACCTTCTTCGTGCGCGACGCCGCGAAGCTCGAGGCGCTGCGATCGGCGGGGCCGCTGCGGGCGCTGGCCGCGGTCGGCGCGTGAGCTTCGTCGGCTCGATGCGCGGGGGGCATCCGCTCCCGTCGCAGCCGGCGCCCCTCAGCCCTTGCCCGCGGCCGCGGCCGGCGCCGAGCCGCGTACCCGATGATCGAGCAGCATGGCGGCCGCGCCGCTCACGCCGATGATCGCCATTCCGGCGAAGCTCAGCACGTCGGGCAACTGGCCGAAGAATCCCCAGCCGGCCAGTGTCGCCCAGAAGATTTGCAGGAACACCAGCGGTGCGATGAACGAAGCGCTCGACCAGTAGTACGCACGGATCCAGAACCACTGGCTCACCATGCCGGTCACGCCCAGCGAGGCGAGCAGCGCGAGCTGTCGTGCGTCGAGCGATCCGGGCCAGCCGCCCCAGCTCTCCTGCAGCGGAAGCACGGCCGCGGATGCGCCGATGCCGACGAGCGAGCTGAGGAAGATCGTCGCCAGCGAATTCTCGGTGATCGCGAGACTGCGCGTGAGCAGCTGGAACGCGACGTTGCACACAACCGTGAGCAGCACGAAGACGACACCGATCGGGTCGAGGTTCGCGCCGGGCCGCACGACGAGCAGCATGCCGGCGAACCCCAGTGCGGCACCCATCCAGCGCGGCCAGCCCACCCGCTCGCCGAGCAGCGGGCCGGCGAGCAGCATGACGAGGAAGGGCGCGATGAAGTTGATCGCGGTCGCGTCGGCCTGCGGCAGGCGCCCGAGCGCGGTGAAGAAGAACAGGGTGAAGCCGGCGAGCGATAGGCCGCGCAGCAGCTGCGTTCCCGGTCGCCCGGTGCGCCACAGCGCGGCGCCGAGCGTGGGCGCGAGGAAGACGAGCATCAACAGCGCGTGACCGGTGTGCCGCACGAGCGAGACGAGCGGGATGCCGATCTCGCTCGCCAGGTGCTTTCCGGTGGCGTCGAGCAGCGTGAAGCAGATCTGCGCGCCGCAGAGGTATGCGAGCGCGCGCAGCGGGCGCTCGCCGTGCGGCGGCTTCAATCTTCGCCCGCCCCGGTACGGCGATAGTCGACGATCGCGAAGCGCGTGCCGTCGGCCGCGCGCCGCTCGCGGCGGTCCACGACGCTCCAGGCCGCGGAATCGAGTGCCTCGAAGTGCGTGTCGCCTTCCACGTCGCGGTCGATCTCGGTGACGACCGCGCGGTCGGCGCGGGCCAGCGCAGCCGCAAAGAGCTGCGCACCGCCGATCACGAAGACCTCGTCGGTGGCGATCGACGGGTCGGCTCCCGGGCGCGACGCGATCTCGAGCGCTTCGTCGATCGAGGCCGCGCGTTCGGCACCCTCGAAGCGACGGGTCTCGTCGCGGCTGACGACGATCGAGCGCCGGCCGGGCAGCGCACGGCCGATGGAATCCCAGGTGCGCCGCCCCATGACGATCGCATGGCCCATCGTCAGGGCCCGGAAGTGCTTCAGGTCTTCCGGCAGGTGCCAGGGCAGGCCGCCGTCGGCGCCGATGACCCCGTTGCGCGCACGCGCGACGACGAGCGTGACGCGTGGACGCGTCGCGCAGTCGCTCGGACCTGCGGCGGCGGAATCGGGAAGGGCGGCTGCGGAGCGGGACGGCATCCGCCGGATTGTAGCCGGCGCGATGTGCCCGCTGCCGCGCTCAGCGCGGTACGACCGCGGTCGCCTCGAGTTCGATCTTGCCCGGGTTGTCGAGCAGGTCCGACACGAAGATCATGCTCATCGCCGGGTAGTGCGTGCCCATGTGCTTGCGCCAGATCCGGCCGAGCTCGCGGCGTGCCGCCATGTACGCCGGCTTGTCGCAGCAGTACGCCGTCATCCGGCAGATGTGCTGTGGCTCGGCGCCCGCCTCGGCGAGGATCGCAACGATGTTGCGCAGCGCCTGTTCGAACTGCGGCGCGATCTCTTCGGAGTGGAATCGCTGTTGCTCGTCCCAGCCGACCTGGCCGGCGACGAACACGATGCGTCCGGCCTCGACCTCGATGCCGTTCGAGTAGCCGATCGGCGCGGCCCATCCTTCCGGAAGCAGGGTTCTCATGCGCAGGGTCTCCTTGTGCTCGCCGTGGCTCTCAATCGGTGTAGCGCGGCGGATCGGGGTCGTCGGCCCAGTTGCGATCGGGCTTCGGCGTCTTCGACAGCCAGTCGCGGATGAGCTCGACGTGTTCGCGCTCCTCCTCCTGCAGCCCGCGCGCGGCCTTGCGCACCGCCTCGGTGGTGGCCGCCTCGGCGATCTGGGCGAAGAAGCGCTCGGCACGCTCCTCGCTCTCGAGTGCGAGCGTGAGCGCGTGGTACGGCTGCATCAGGTAGTGCACCTCGTCGATCGGCACCGTCTCCGGTGCCTCGAAGCCTTCCCATGCCGGACGCGCAGTGATCGGGCCGGGCATCTCGCTCCAGCCCATCTCCGACAGGATCTGTTCGGCGTGCTTGCTTTCGATCTCGGCCATCTTCCGAAAGAGCGCCGCCACCTCGCGGTTGTTGTGCGTCTCCATCGCATCGGCGAACTCGGCGTAGCGCGCGGCCGCGTCGAGCTCCATCTGCAGCGCCTGGCGCATGAAATCGTGCAGCGTTCCGGGGACCCGCTCGGGATTCATAGCGAGAACTCCGCGGTGAGGTCTTCGACCGTCTTCGTCGCGGGCTTGTCGCCGACCGGGTACGGCTTGCGCTTGCCGGCGTAGAGCACGCCGATGTTGAAGCCGTCGTCGGTCATGATGCGGCGCGCCGCGCGCGCCGGATCATCGGTCGGACCGACCGCCGCGGGGTGCACGAACTGCTTCCACTCGCGCTGTTCGGGGCGGAAGGTGACGCAGGGGCTGAGCACCTCGACGAAGGAGAAGCCCGGATGGCGGATCGCCTGCGCAATGATGTCGGCGGTGCCGTTCGGATCGCCGGCGAAGGCGCGCGCGACGAAATTGGCGCCCGAGGCGAGCGCGATGACCAGGGGATGGAACGAGCGCACGCCGGTGCCGCCCGGCGCGAGCTTGGAGTCCCAGTCGGGTTCGGTGGTGGGCGAGGGCTGCCCTTTCGTCATGCCGTAGACGTGGTTGTCCATGACGATGTACGTGAGATCGACGTTGCGCCGGCACGCGTGCAGGAAGTGGTTGCCGCCGATCGAATAGCCGTCGCCGTCGCCGCCGGCAGCGAGCACGGTGAGATCGGGGCGCGCCACCTTCAGTCCGGTGGCGGCCGCGAGTGCGCGGCCGTGCACGCCGTGGAAGCCGTAGCACGAGGTGTACGCCGGAATGCGCGACGAGCAGCCGATGCCGGAGACCACGGCGACGTCCTCGGGCGGTACGCCGATCGTCGCGAGCGCCTTCGTCACCGAGCTGAGCACCGAATAGTCGCCGCAGCCGGGACACCACACCGGCTTGTACGAGGACTTGTAGTTCGCCGCGGTGAGCGGCTTGCGGCCCGCTTCGGCGGGTGCGACGACGTCGTTCATCGGTTCCTCCATTCGACGATGGCATCGGCCAGTTCGCCGGGGCGCAGCGGCAGCGGGCCGGGGCGATGGAAGCTCTCCGGACGGCCGGGCAGGTCGTAGACCGAGCGCAGGTATCGCAGCAGCTGTGCGGAGTGGTTCTGCTCGACGACGAGCACGCGGTCGACGCCGTCGAGCGCGCGCTCGAGCCGCTCGGGCAGTGCCGGGGCGAGCAGGCGCAGCGCGATCAGCCGCGCCTTCACGCCGCGCTCGGCGGCGCGTGCGAGGGCTTCGCGTACGAC
>DATGRE010000221.1:0-4673 GCA_035303885.1 Zeimonas sp.
GCGGCGAGCTGCAGCAACGCGTCCTCGAAAGCGCGCTGTCCGGCCGCGGCCAGGTTCGCGACGTCGCGAAAGCGCGCCGGATCGCGCGCGTCGTAGCGGAAGCGCGGACGCACCGCGACGATCTCGCGCCAGGCGGCGGGAATCGTGACGGCGAAGCCGTCGACGTCGAGCGGCGGCAGGCCGAGCGCGTCGGCGTCGCCGTGCGGCGCGAGCCCCATCACCTTGCCTTCGTTGCCCTCGCCGGGAAACATCGCCTGCGTGAGCAGGAAATAGAACATCCCCAGGCCGGCCGGCTCGCCTTCGTCGCCGGTCCACAGTTGCTTGTCGATGCACTCGATGCCACCGTCGCGGTCGGCCCGGTAGAACGAGGAGACCTCTCGCCAATGCCCGGGCGTGCGGCCCTGCCCCGGCCAGCGTTCGTCGAACTGCGCCGCCGGGCTGCCCTGGCCGTCGACGACCATCACCGCCGACGCGTCGAAGGGCGACGGCGGAAAGACGCTGTACAGGTGCGACAGATGATGCGAGATACGCGCGCGCTTCGCGTCGGGCGAGAAGACGAGCGTCTCGTGCACCTCGTCGTCGTAGTGCGCGAGCCGTTCGACCTCGCGGTCCGAGGAAAAGCACTCGACGAACGCATCGACCGGCCGCGCGCGCAGCTCCGGGATCGCGTCGAGATAGAAGCGGCGCAGGTCCCCGAGCTTGCCCCAGTGGTGCTTGCGCCGGGAAAGCCTTTCCTTCTGGATGCAGCAGACGACGGTCGAGCCGTCCATCACGCAGATGCTGCCGTCCTGCGTACGATTCACGCCGACGACGCGCGGCCCGCTCTCTGCCGGCATGGCGCCGCTCCTACGAAGTAAAGAGTGACGCTCCTTCGCAAGCCGCGTGCCGGATCTTTCGAAACGAAAAACGCCCGCGAAGCGGGCGTTTCGGGGGCCGACGGCGCCGCACGGGCGCCCTCGGGTCAGTGCAGCACCAGCGGATGCTGCATCAGGCCTTCGAAGCGTCGAAGGAAGTCGTCCACCTGTTCTTCCGACGGCTCGCTCTCGATCAGTTCCTGCACGCCGCTGCGGAAATGCTCGGCCAGCTCACCGCCGAGGTAGATTTCCTTGCGACCGAGCTTGTCCATGATCTCGAATCCGCCGACGTCGCCGTCCGGATCGCGGAACTCGACGACGCAGTAGTTCGAGCTGTTGTAGATCATGTTCATCCGGCACCTCTCCCAGTGCTGGGGATATAGGGTCGCCGGCTGCGAAATTCAATCGTAGCGCGAACCGACCGCCGTCCTTGCCGCTCCGATGGACGTTCCCTCCGTCCTCGGAGTTAGTACCCGCTATCGCCATAAACCGCTTTCTCGAAAGGCTTTCTCGAGCTGCGATCCATTCGCAGTATGGACAGCAAGGCGCTTGCCCGCAAACCGGGTAAACCCGCCCGCGCCTCTCATCTGCGCCAGAACGCGGGCGTGAAGATGACGAAGAACGTGAGCAGCTCCAGGCGCCCGGCGAGCATCGCGAAGGCGAGCAGCCAGGTCTCGAAATCGTTCATCGCGGCGTAGTTGCCGGTCGGTCCGTAGCGGCCGAGCGCGGGTCCGACGTTGTTCACCGTGGCGACCGCGGCGGAGACCGCGGTGACGAAGTCCTCGCCGGCGGCCAGCAGGATCAGTGCCAGTGCGAGTTGCGTCAGGCCCCACAGCAGCATGTAGCCGAGCACCGCGAAGATGATGCGGTTGTCGATCGCCTGTCCGTCGAGCGTGAGCGGCGCGATCGCGCGCGGATGCACGAGCCGCACCAGCTCGCGCCGCGCCTGCTTGATGAGGATCAGCGAGCGGATCATCTTGATCCCGCCGCCGGTCGATCCGGAGGATGCACCGACGCAGGCGAGGAAGAGCATCCACAGCGGAGCGAACAACGGCCAGCCCGCGTAGTCCTGGCTGACGAAGCCGCTCGTGGTGCCGATCGACACCGTGTTGAACAGCGAATGGCGCAATGCCTCGGACACCGTCGCGTACTGGCCAGTCATGTGCAAGTACGCAGCGAGCGCCACCGCGCTGCCGAGCAGCAGCGCCCACACCGCGGGCGCCTCCGGGTCGCGCCGATAGGGCGCGAGCGAGCGCTGGCGCAGGGCGACGAAGTGCGTGAAGAAGTTCAGCACCGCGATCAGCATGAAGACGACGAGCACCGCCTCGACCGCCGGCGAGTCGAACGCCGCGACATTGGCGTCGCGCGTCGAGAAGCCGCCGAGCGACATCGCCGAGAACGCGTGGCAGACCGACTCGAACCAGTCGAGCCCGGCCCAGTGCAGCGCCGCGATGCACCCGAGCGTGAGGCCGGTATAGACGAGCCACAGGTACTTGGCCGTCTGCGTGATGCGCGGCGTGAGCCGGTTCTCCTTCATCGGCCCCGGCATCTCGTTGCGGAACAGCTGCATGCCGCCCACGCCGAGCAGCGGCAGGATCGCGACCGCCATCACGATGATGCCCATTCCGCCGTACCACTGCATCGCGTGCCGCCAGAGGTTCACCGACTGCGGCAGGCGCTCGAGCCCGCCCAGGATCGTCGATCCGGTGGTGGTCAGCGCCGCCACCGCCTCGAAATAGGCGTCGGTGAACGACAGACCCGGAACCTCCAGCAGCAGCGGCACGGCGCCGGCGAGCGACATCAGCAGCCAGCCGAGCACGACGAGCAGGCAGCCGTCGCGCGGCTCGAGCTCGCGGCGGTACCGGCGCGTGGCCCGCCACAGCAGGCCGCCCGCGCCGAGGCAGCCGACGCCGGCGACGAGGAAGCTCGCGTGCGTTTCGTCGCCGGCAGCGATCGACCACGCCAACGGCAATGCGAAGGTGCCCGAGAACACCATCAGCAAGCCGCCCAGCACGTGGGCGATGACGAAAAGGCGGTTCAAACGGGCCCGACGACCGTGCGCGGAACGGAATCAGCCGGGGCCGAGATCCCAGCGTTCGGGCAGCGGCTCGATCAATCCCATCTTCTGCAGCATGTCGAGCGCGTCGTCGAGGCCCCGATAGCTGTGCAGCAGCGTGCGCAGCACCTGCACGCTGCGTCGGCCGTCGACCAGCGCGAGCACGGTGCGCAGGCGGCGCGGGATCGTCGCCTCGGCGCGCCGCGACTCCTCGCGTCCGATCCGGGTCTTGATGTACACGAGCGCGCCGGGCAGCGGCGCCGGTTCCCCGGCGGCGGCGAGTCGGCGCAGCAGCGTGTCGATCGAGCTCATGCGGCGATGGTACCTGCTCGCGGCCTCGCGTGGTCGATCGCCCTTCGCGAGCCCGGCATCGCCGCGCCTTCGACGCGCCTCTCAGGCGCGCATCGTCGCACGCATCGACCAGCGCGCGGTGCGCAGCAGCCGGGCGTCGTCGCCGTGACGGGCGACCAGCTGCACGCCGAGCGGCAGGCCGCCGTCGCCCGTCAGCAGCGGGACGCTGATCGCCGGAACGCCGAGATAGGTCCACAGCGTGCACATCAGCGGGTCACCGGTGCCCTCGCTCGCGCGCGGCGCGGTGCCGAGCGTCGCCGGACAGGCGATCGCGTCGAAGCGCCCGAACAGGTCGTCGAGCGCGGCCGCGACGCGCTCGCGCCGCTCGATGGCCTTGCGATAGTCGACTGCGCGGACGTCCCGTCCACGCTCGATCTGCCGTTGCAGCGATTCCGACAGCCGCGTGCGGCCCGTCTCGTATTCGCGCTCGTACGAGGCGGCGATGTCGGCTTCCATGATCGTGCGCTGCCAGCCGATCGCCTCGCGCGTCTCGTCGGGCAGCTGGATCGACTCGACGACGTCGCCCATCGATTCGACCCATCGCGCGAATGCGCGCTGCGCGTCGGGCTCGACGCGATCCCACCACGGCGTGCGCGCCCACCCGAGGCGAGGCGCCACCGGCGGCTCGGCGGCGGCGATCGCGGCGAGCGCCGGAACCGGCGCGCCCGCCGTCGACGGATCGGAAGGATCGAAGCCGAACAGGACCTCGGCCAGCGCCGCCGCGTCGTCGACGTCGCGTGCGAACACGCCGATCTGGTCGAGCGACGGCGACTGGCGCAGCACGCCGCCGCGCGCGATGCGACCGAAACTCGGCTTGTAGCCGACGACGCCGCAGAACGACGCCGGACGGATCACCGAACCGTTGGTCTGCGTGCCGATCGCCAGCGGAACCATGCCGCAGGCGACCGCGGCGGCCGATCCGCTCGACGAGCCGCCAGGCGTGCGCGACGGCTCGTGTGGATTGCGCGTCTTGCCGGGCGCATAGGTGGCGAGCTCGGTGGTGACCGTCTTGCCGATCGGCCACGCGCCGGCCCGCCGAAGTGCGCGCACCAGCGCGGCGTCGTCGTCCGCGGTGCGGCCGGCGTGCAGCACCGTGCCGTCGCCGGTGGGCATGCCGCGCACGTCGATGACGTCCTTGATGCCGACCGGCACGCCGAGCAGCGGGCCGGACGCATCGCCGCGCGCGATCGCCGCGTCGAGCGCGCGTGCGGCTTCGAGCGCCTGCGCGCGATCGAGATGCTCCCACGCCTGCACCTCGGCCTCGCGCTCGTCGATCCGCCGCAGCAGCCCCCCGACGTACTCCGCGCAGCTCAGACGCCCCTCGCGGATCTCGCGCGCCGCCGCGAGCGCGGAGAGCCGATGCAGCTCACCCTTCACCCTTCACCCTTCTCAGCGATACAGCACTTCCGGCA
>DATGRE010000222.1:0-2563 GCA_035303885.1 Zeimonas sp.
ATCTGCCCCGCGTTGCCGCCTTGCTCGGCAGCGAGAGCTTCTGGCGGGAGGAGTTGGGCAGGCATGCACCGAGGATCGACGGGCTGGGGGTCAAGAAGCTGGTGCGGATTCGGGCCTGAGTCGGCTGCGGACTGGTGTAGAGAGGGCCGACGACGAACGCTCGAGGAGCGGTTCTCGAGGGGGACTGTTTCGATTTCTACCGCTCGTCGGTGGGGTACGTCAGATCAGGAACCGCTACCGCTACCATTTCTTCCGTGACTGCCCCGCGCCTGATCGTCTATTCCAGCCTGTTTCCGAGCGATGCCGCTCCGACGGCCGGCACCTTCATCCGGGAGCGGATGTTCCGCGTCGCGCGTCGGGTGCCGCTCGTGGTGGTTGCACCGCAGGCCTGGTCGCCGTTCGACGCGCTGATTCGGCTGTTTCGACCGGGATTTCGCCCGATGGCATCTCGGCGCGAGACGATGGACGGCATAGAGGTGCACCGGCCCTATTGGCTGTCGCTGCCCGGCATCGGCAAGCGCTTCGACGGCTGGCTGATGGCACTGTGCACCGAGGCCTGCGTGCGCGGCATCCATCGCCACTTCCGCGCCACGGCGATCGACGCGCACTTCCTGTATCCCGACGGTTGGGCGGCGGCGCGGATCGCGCAGCGGCTCGGTCTTCCCGTCACGATCACGATCCGCGGCAGCAAGGACGAGTGGCTGATCGGCACCTCACGCGAGGCAAGGCTGCGCGAGGCTATGGCCCGCGCGACGAAGCTGTTCGCGGTGTCGCAGGCGCTCGCGCGCAACGTTGCATATGCCCTCGGCACTGCACCCTCGAAGGTCGAGGTGATCGGCAACGGCGTCGACGCCGAGCGCTTCGCTCCGGTCGATCGTGCGGCGGCGCGCCGCAGGCTCGGCCTGCCGCTCGACGCCCCGGTGCTGATCGGCGTGGGCAACCTGATCCCGAGCAAGGGGTTTCAGCGGGTCGTCCCGCTGCTGCCGCGGCTGCGCGAGCGGCACCCGGGGCTCGTCTATCTGATCGTCGGGGCGGGTGCCTCGCAGGGCGACCTGCGCGCTTCGCTCGAAGCGCAGGCGCGCGAATGCGGCGTGGCCGACGCTGTCCGGTTCTGCGGCCGGCAGCCGCAGGACGAACTGCGGTGGTTCTACGGAGCGGCCGACGTCTTCGTGCTCGCCACGGAGTTCGAGGGCTGGGCGAACGTCTTCCTGGAGGCGATGGCGTGCGGACTGCCGGTCGTGACGACGCGGGTGGGTGGCAATGCCGAAGTGGTGCGGGAGCCCGACACGGGCGAGCTCGTCGACTGGTGGGACCCCACGGCATTCGCCGACGCGATCGACCGCGCGCTCGTGCGCCGCTGGGACCGTGAAGCGATCATCGCGTACGCCCGTACCCACGGCTGGGACCGACGTGTCGAGCAGCTCGTGGCCGAGTTCACGCGGCTTGGAACGTCGGCACGCACCGACGCGTCGGTCGTCGCCGTACCCTGAGACGGGCATGCGACGCCAACTGCTGATGCTCGTGCATCGCATCCCGTACCCGCCGAACAAGGGCGACAAGATCCGCTCGTACCACCTGCTGCGCCATCTCGCCGCGCAGCACGAGGTGCACCTCGGCGCCTTCGTCGACGACCCGCATGATTGGACGCATCGGGATGCGCTCGATGCGTTGTGCGCCTCGGTGAAGCTCGTGCCGCTGCATCCGCTCGTCCAGCGGATTCGCAGCGCTTCGGGGCTGCTTTCCGGCGAGGCGCTGTCGCTGCCGTACTACCGGCATGCGGCGATGCGGCGTTGGGTCGACGACACCATCGAGCGGCAGTCGATCTCGCACGTGGTCGTCTTCTCGTCGACGATGGCGCAGTACGTGCAGGGTGCGCGCCATGCGCGCCTGCGCCGCGTGGCCGACCTTTGCGACGTCGATTCCGACAAGTGGCGCCAATACGCCGACGGAAAGCGCGGGCCGGCACGCTGGCTCTACGCGCGCGAGGCACGACGGCTGTTGGATGCGGAGCGGGCGATCGCCCGCGAGTTCGACGCGACGCTGTTCGTCACGCGGGCCGAGGCGGAGCTCTTTCGCCGGCTCGCACCCGAGTCGGCCGCTCGCGTCGGCTGGTTCGAAAATGGCGTCGACACGGAGTATTTCGACCCCGACACGCGCTTCGACTCTCCGTACGAAGATGGCGCCGGTCGAAGCGGCGCGCCCGTCATCGTGTTCACCGGCGCGATGGACTACTGGGCGAACGTCGACGCGGTGCAGTGGTTCGTACGCGACATCTGGCCGCGGGTGCGCGCCGTCGCGCCGGCGGCCCGCTTCTTCATCGTCGGCAGCAACCCCGTTCCCGCCGTGCAGGCCCTCGAGATCCACGGCGGCGTGCAGGTGACGGGCCGGGTTCCGGACGTGCGACCCTACCTTGCGCACGCGGACGTTGCGGTTGCGCCGCTGCGCATCGCCCGCGGCACGCAGAACAAGGTGCTCGAGGCGCTTGCGATGGCGCGACCGGTCGTCTGCACCTCCGCGGCGGCTGCCGGCCTCGACTTTCCCGCGGGTGAGGGGTTCCGCGTGC
>DATGRE010000223.1:0-21925 GCA_035303885.1 Zeimonas sp.
GATGCCACCGGGCGCGTGCTGCTGCTCGGCACGCAGCCGGCGAACAGCACGCGCGAGGTCTCCGGTCCGAAGCCGTATTCGATGACGATCGGGAATGCGCATTTCGTCCGCGTCGAGCACGGCGGACGCAACGTCGATCTCGGCACGGTCACGCAGCGCGGCGTGGCGCGCGTGCGCGTCGAGTGAACGCCGAAGCGATGTCCGAGGCAGCCGTTCCCGCACCGATGCGCGTCGGCTCGGCGCCGCGCCGCCGTTCGCGCCCGATGCGCGTCGCCTGGGGCGCGCGCGTCGTGCAGGTCGGCGGCGATGCGCCGGTCGTCGTGCAGTCGATGACGAACACCGACACTGCCGACCCGACCGCAACCGCGATCCAGGTGAAGGCGCTCGCCCGTGCCGGTTCCGAGCTCGTGCGCATCACCGTCAACACGGCGGCGGCGGCAGCTGCGGTCGCGCCCTTGCGCGAGCAGCTCGATCGCATGGGTGTCGACGTCCCGCTGATCGGCGACTTTCATTACAACGGCCACAAGCTGCTCGCCGAGCATCCCGATTGCGCGCAGGCGCTGTCCAAATACCGGATCAACCCGGGCAACGTCGGCCTGGGCCGGCGCCGAGAGGACAACTTCGCCCGGATGATCGAGATCGCGTGCCGCAACGGCAAGCCGGTGCGCATCGGGGTGAACTGGGGCAGTCTCGACCAGGCGCTGCTCGCGCGGATGATGGATGAGAACGCGGCGCGCAGCCGGCCGTGGGATGCGCAGGCGGTGCTGCGCGAGGCGCTCGTCACCTCCGCGATCGAGAACGCCGAGCGCGCCGTGGAGCTCGGCCTGCCGGCCGACGCGATCTGCCTGTCGGCGAAGGTCTCGCAGGTGCAGGATCTGATCGCTGTCTACGGCGAGCTTGCGCGCCGCTGCGACTGGCCGCTGCATCTGGGGCTCACCGAAGCGGGCATGGGCAGCAAGGGCATCGTCGCGTCGACGGCGGCGCTCGCCGTGCTGCTGCAGCAGGGGATCGGCGACACCATCCGCATCTCGCTCACTCCGGAGCCGGGGGGCGATCGCGCGCGCGAAGTGATCGTCGCGCAGGAGATCCTGCAGACGATGGGGCTGCGCATGTTCATGCCGCAGGTCGTCGCCTGCCCGGGCTGCGGCCGCACGAGCAGCACCTTCTTCCAGGAGCTCGCCGCATCGATCCAGGGCTGGCTGCGAACCCGCATGGTCGACTGGAAGGAGTGCTATCCGGGCGTCGAGTCGCTGCGGGTGGCGGTGATGGGCTGCGTGGTCAACGGACCGGGCGAGAGCCGGCATGCCGATATCGGCATCTCGCTGCCCGGCTCGGGCGAGGCGCCGGTGGCCCCGGTGTTCATCGACGGCGAGCGCAGCGTCACGCTCAAGGGCGAGCGTATCGCCGAGGAGTTCCAGGCGATCGTCACGGAATACGTCGAGCGGCGCTTCGGGCGCGCGCAGGCGGCGGACGGCGACCGGCAATGAGCGCACGAGATACCCGGCGCGGCGCCGAGCGCGTGAACGGCGTGCGCGGCATGAACGACGTGCTGCCGGCCGACGAGCCGCTGTGGCAGCGCTTCGAGGACGCGGTGGCCGACACGATGCGCGCCTACGGCTACCGGCGCATCCGCACGCCGATCGTCGAGCACACGCGGCTGTTCGTACGCGGCATCGGCGAGGTGACCGACATCGTCGAGAAGGAGATGTACTCGTTCGTCGACCAGCTGAACGGCGAGCATCTCACGCTGCGTCCGGAGAACACCGCCGGCGTCGTGCGCGCGGTGATCGAGCACAACCTCCTGTACGACGGGCCGCAGCGGCTGTGGTACGCCGGCCCGATGTTCCGCCACGAGCGCCCGCAGAAGGGCCGCTATCGTCAGTTCCACCAGGTGGGTGCGGAAGCGCTCGGGTTCTCGGGGCCCGACGCCGATGCCGAGGTCATCCTGATGTGCCAGCGGCTGTGGGAGGCGCTCGGCATCACCGGCGTGCGGCTCGAGATCAACTCGCTCGGCCAGTCGGACGAGCGTCGCGCACACCGCGAGGCGCTGATCGCGTATTTCGAGGCCAACCGTGAACGGCTCGACGCCGACGCGACGCGCCGGCTGCACAGCAATCCGCTGCGCATCCTCGATACGAAGAACCCGGCGATGCAGTCGCTGGTCGAGGCGGCGCCGCGCCTGGCCGACTTCCTCGGCGACGAATCGCGTGCGCATTTCGAGCGGCTTCAACAGCTGCTGCGCGCGCAGAACCTGCCGTTTCGCATCAACCCGCGGCTGGTGCGCGGGCTCGACTACTACAACCTGAGCGTGTTCGAGTGGATCGCCGACGTCGGCGGCACGCCGCTGACGATCTGCGGCGGCGGCCGCTACGATCCGCTCATCGCGATGCTCGGCGGCAAGGATGCGCCGGCCTGCGGATTCGCGCTCGGCGTCGAGCGCGTGCTCGATCTGCTGCGCGAGCAGGAGGAGGGCGCGTCCGCCGCCCGCTGCGACGTTTACGTCGTGCATCACGGCGACGCCACGCTCGAGGCGGCGCTCGGCGCCGCCGAGCGCCTGCGCGACGCCGGACTCGACGTCATCCTGCATTGCGGCGGCGGCAGCTTCAAGTCGCAGTTCCGCCGCGCCGACGCGAGCGGCGCGCAGTTCGCGCTGATCCTCGGCGTCGACGAGCTGGCGCGCGACGAGGCGTCGCTGAAATGGCTGCGCGCCTCGCCTGCCGCGGGCGACGGGGCCGCGGACCGTGCAGCGGCCGGCGCCGCGCGCCAGGAGAGCGTGCCGCTGGCGCGTGTCGTCGATCGCGTGCTCGACGCGATCGCCGAACACTGACTGGAGAACCCGAAAAGGCCATGGCCTACAACCTGGAAGAGCAGGAACAGCTCGAGAATCTCAAGGCGTTCTGGAACCGCTACGGCAATTTCATCGTCACGCTGGTGGCGGTGGTCGCGCTGTCGATCGCCGCGTGGCGTGGCTGGGGCTGGTACCAGGAGCGCCAGTCGGCGCAGGCGGCCGCCGTCTACGAGACGCTGCGCAGTGCCGCCGGTGAGCGCGACGTCGAACGCGTGCGCGCCGCCGCCGGAACGATCTTCGAGGACTACGGGGGCACCGCCTACGGTCCGATGGCCGCGCTGGTCGCCGCCGGCGTCTATCTGGAAGCGGGCGACGCGAAGGCGGCGAAGGTTCCGTTGCAGTGGGCGATCGAGAACGCGAAGGACGAGACCTTCCGCCACACCGCGCGCCTGCGCCTGGCGGCGATCCTGCTGGACGAGGGCGCGTACGACGAGGGCCTGAAGACGCTCGACGTCGCATCGCCCGGCGCGTTTCTCGCGCTGTACGAGGATCTCCGGGGCGACCTGCTGGCCGCGGCCGGCCGCCGCGACGATGCGCGCGCGGCCTACGACCGCGCGCTCGCCGCGCTCTCGCCGAACGCGGCGCTGCGCGGCGTCGTGCAACTCAAGCGCGACGCGCTCGGCGGAGCGCCGGCGTGAGCGGGCGCGCGAGGCTCGTCGCACGGCGCGCGGCGGTCGCCACGCTGGCGATCGGCCTGGGCGGCTGCGCCTGGTGGCCGTGGTCGTCGTCGCGGCCGCGCATTCCGGACCCGCCGCCGATCACCGCACCGGCCAACGCGTCGGTCGCCTGGACGCTGTCGCTTGGCCCCGGCGGCGTCAACTTCCAGCCGGTGCTTGCCGGCGACAGCCTGTGGGCGGCAGCGCGCGACGGAACGGTCGTGCGCATCGACCCGGCGACCGGCGCGCTGCGCTGGCGCGTGAAGCTCGAGCAGCCGCTGATCGCCGGCGCCGGCAGCGATGGCGAGACGGTCGTCGTGGCCGGCCGCGACGGCGCGCTGATCGCACTCGACGGTGCCGGCAACCGGCGCTGGTCCACGCCGACCGGCGCCGAGATCGTCACCGTGCCGAGCGTGGCGCTCGGCCTGGTGATCGTGCGTACGAGCGACAACCGGGTCTCGGCCTTCGAGCTCGACAGCGGCAAGCGCCGCTGGAGCTTCGATCGCCAGAGCCCGCCGCTGGTGCTGCGCCAGACCGCCGCGATCGCGATCGACGCGAGCAGCGCCTATGCCGGGCTACCGGGCGGGCGCCTGGTCGCGCTCACGCTCGACAGCGGCGCGCTGCGCTGGGAAGCCGCGGTGTCGATTCCGCGCGGCGCCAACGAGATCGAGCGCATCGCCGACGTCGTCGGCATGCCGTTGATCGGCGGCCGGCAGGTCTGCGCCGCCACCTTCCAGGGACGCATCGGCTGCTTTGACGCGGGGAACGGGCGCACGCTCTGGTCGCGCGAGCTCTCGTCGCCTTCGGGTTTCGACATGGACGACCAGCTGGTCGTCACGCCGGACGACGCCGGCAACGTGCACGCCTTCTCGCGGCGCGGCGCCAGCGTCTGGCGCCAGGACGGACTGCACCGGCGCGAGCTGGCAGCGCCGCTGCTGCTCCCGCGCTTCGTCGTCCTCGGCGACCAGAGCGGGCTCGTGCACGTGCTGCAGCGCGACGACGGACGCATCGCCGCCCGGCTGAACACCGACGGATCGCGCATCGTCTCGACGCCCGTCGCCGCCGCCGGCCTCGCCGTCGTCCAGACGAGCGGCGGCACGCTGTATGCCTTCCGCATCGAGTGATCGACCGCGGCACCCAACGCAGCGGCGTGCGACCGACCCCGACCCGGCCTGCCGCCAGCGGATGCGCGCGGCGGCGCGCACGATACCGGAGCAGATCGACGGGACGTGCCGAATCGTCGAGCCGAAGCGCGTGAGGCGAATCGACCGATGGCGGGAGCGACGCGAACCGCAACGATTCCCGCAAAGGTGCGGGCCGTCGGCCGCGGGCGCGCTCGTGCGCAGCCGAGAAGCGCGGCGGCGCCGGCGCGCGCGCGAAGCGCGCGTCGTGATCACTCTCGCCGCGTCTGTCCGAGCGGAGCGTGCGCGGCACGCGCAGCGAGTTACGCGGCGCCAGCCGGCGCTGCGAGCATCGCAGGGCACCCCCCGCGAAGCGGGGGGCTGCGCACCCGCGCGCCCGCGGCCGACGGCCCGCGCCTTTGCGCGCGCCGCCTTTGCACGCGCCGCCTTTGCGCGCGCCGCCTTTGCACGCGCCGCCGTTGCACGCGCCGCCGTTGCACGCGCCGACTCGGCGTACCCCGACCTCCCGCACGCCGCGTCCTCGCGCGCCCCGCTCGAGGCGAGCCGCTGAGATGGCCCGCCTGCCCGTCCTCGCCCTCGTCGGCCGCCCCAACGTCGGCAAGTCGACGCTGTTCAACCGTCTCACCCGCAGCCGTTCGGCGCTGGTCGCCGACGTCCCCGGATTGACGCGCGACCGGCAGTACGCCCGCGGCCGGATCGGCGACACCCCCTTCATCGTCATCGACAGCGGAGGCTTCGAGCCGGTCGCGCGCGAGGGCATCGCCGCCCTGATGGCGCGCCAGACGCGGCAGGCGATCGTCGAGGCCGACGTCGTCGTCTTCGTCGTGGACGGACGCGAGGGATTGACCGGACGCGACCGCGAGATCGCCGACGAGTTGCGGCGCAGTGGACGACGCGTGCTGCTCGCGGTGAACAAGACCGAGGGTCGGCCGCGCGAGCAGGCGGTCGCCGAATTCCACGAGCTCGGGCTTGGCGAGCCGATGGCCGTCTCGGCCGCGCATGGCGACGGCGTGCGCGAGCTCGTCGAGCAGGCGCTCGAGCCCTTCCTCGTGCCGCCCGAGTCCGCCCCCGCCGACGTGCCGGCGAAGGGCGCGCGGCGCGCCCGGCGTGCGCCGCCGGGCAAGGAGGACGCCGGCGCGGCCGGGCAGGGCGAGCCGGGCCAGCCAGGCGACGGGCCCGCCGCCGAGCCGGCGGCGCGCGTGCGCGTGGCGGTCGTCGGCCGGCCCAACGTCGGCAAGTCGACGCTGATCAACGCGCTCATCGGCGAGGAGCGGCTGGTGGCCTTCGACCAGCCCGGCACCACGCGCGATGCGGTCGCCGTCGACTTCGAGCACGGCGGGCGCGCGTACACGCTGGTCGACACCGCCGGCCTGCGCCGACGCAGCCGCGTCGACCAGGCGATCGAGAAATTCTCGGCGGTGAAGACGCTGCAGGCGATCGAGGACGCCCACGTCTGCATCCTGCTGCTCGATGCGACCCAGGACGTCTCCGACCAGGATGCGACGATCGCCGGCTACGTGCTCGAGGCCGGCCGTGCGCTCGTCGTCGCGGTGAACAAATGGGATCTCGCCGACGCCGACCGGCGCGAGCGCGTGCGCAGCGAGCTCGACCGCCGACTGCACTTCCTGCGCTTCGCGAAGTGGCATTTCGTCTCCGCACTCGAGGGATTCGGCATCGCCGCGCTGATGCGCTCGGTGCAGGCGGCCTACGCGGCGGCGATGGCCCGGATCCCCACGCCGAAGCTCACGCGCGCGCTGCACGAGGCGGTCGAGCGCCAGCCGCCGCCGCGGCGGGGCGCCACTCGGCCGAAGCTGCGCTACGCGCACCAGGGCGGGCAGAATCCGCCGATCGTCGTCGTGCACGGCAGCGGGCTGGGCGACGTGCCGGAGTCGTATCGCCGCTACCTGGAATCGTGGTTCCGCGAGCGCTTCTCGCTCACCGGCACGCCGCTGCGCGTCGAATTCCGCAGCGCAGCCAACCCATATGCGCCGCGGACTTGATTTGGGAAGCGCGGCCCCGAAATTGCGATAGAGTGGCTGCAGCGCGGTCCGAGTCGGGACGCGCAATGCAGACAAGCGAACCACAACAAGCCGGAGTCCCCATGAGCAACAAAGGGCAGCTGCTACAAGACCCGTTCCTGAATCTGCTTCGCAGGGAGCATGTTCCGGTTTCGATCTATCTCGTGAACGGCATTAAGCTGCAAGGTCAGATCGATTCCTTCGACCAGTATGTCGTGCTGTTGCGCAATACGGTCACGCAGATGGTCTACAAGCACGCCATTTCCACGGTCGTGCCGGGCCGTGCCGTCCACTTCCAGCAAGAAAGTCCCGAAAACTGAGCAAACCCATCTCTCCCGCTGCCTGCCTGCTGGTCGGCGTCGCCTTCGGCGCGTCACCGGCGCAACCCGAGTCCCTCGACGAACTCGCCGCGCTTGCGCACACCGCCGGCTTTTCGCCGCGCGATAGCGTCGCCGTGCGCCGCGCCCGGCCGGATCCCGCCCTGTTCATCGGATCGGGCAAGGCCGACGAGATCGGCGCGCAGCTGGCTGCCGAAGGCATCGCGCTCGTCGTCTTCGATCAGGAGCTGTCGGCGATCCAGCAGCGCAATCTGCAGCGCCGCTGGAACGTTTCGGTCATCGACCGCACCGAGCTGATCCTCGAGATCTTCGCGCAGCGCGCTCAGAGCCACGAAGGCAAGCTGCAGGTCGAGCTCGCTCGGCTCGAGCACCTGTCGGCGCGGCTCGTGCGCGGCTGGTCGCACCTGGAACGCCAGCGCGGCGGCATCGGCGTGCGCGGCGGGCCGGGCGAGACGCAGCTCGAGCTCGACCGGCGAATGCTGTCGGTCCGCGTCAAGCGCCTGCGCGCGCAGCTCGAGCAGTTGCGCAAGCAGCGGCGCACGCGGCGCCGCGCGCGCGACCGCAAGCCCGCGTTCACCGTGTCGATCGTCGGCTACACCAACGCGGGCAAGTCGACGCTGTTCAACGCGCTCACCGGCGCCGGCACCTATGCCGCCGATCAGCTCTTCGCCACGCTCGACACGCTCACGCGGCGCCTTCGCCTGCCGTCGGGCAGCGAGGTCGTGCTTTCCGACACCGTCGGCTTCGTGCGCGCGCTGCCGCACTCGCTGGTCGAGGCCTTCACCGCCACGCTCGAGGAAACGGCGCAGGCCGACCTGCTGCTGCACGTCGTCGATGCCTCGGCGCCCGATCGCGACGAGCAGATCGAGCAGGTCGATCGCGTGCTCGAGGAGATCGGCGCCTCCGACGTGCCGCGCATCCTCGTGCACAACAAGATCGATCGCGTCGGGCACGCGCCGGAAGTCGGCCGCGATCACTGTGGTAGGATCGCCCGCGTCCTGGCCAGCGCCGTCACCGGCGCCGGGCTCGACGCGTTGCGCGCGGCGATCGATCAGGAGGTCGACGCGTGGCGCCAGGGGCGCACGACACCCGCCGAAGGGCCGTCGGCATCGATCCCCGCATCCGGTTCCGTCCATCCGCCCGAATCCCAAGAGCCGGCCGCGCCGCGAGCGGCCTGAATTCGCCCCCGCCCATGTGGAAGCCCGTCCGCTCGATCCTCTCGCTCAACGATCCCGGCTGGGGACGAGGTGGCGGCGGTGCCGACCAGCGCCCGCCGCAACGCCCCAACGATGGCCCGCCCGATCTCGATGAGCTCTGGCGCGACTTCAACCGGCGCCTGAACGGATTGTTCCGCCGCGGCGGTGGCCCCCGCGGGCCGGCCGGCGACGGCGGCGAACCGCCTTCGATGAAGGGCGCCGGCGCCGGCATCGGCCTGCTCGTGCTGGTGGCCGTGCTGCTGTGGCTGGCGAGCGGCTTCTACATCGTGCAGGAAGGCCAGGCGTCGGTCGTGCTGCGCTTCGGCGAGTACAAGCAGCTGATCGATCGCGCCGGCTTCACCTGGCGCCTGCCGTATCCGATCGAGACGAACGAGATCGTCAACGTGCAGCAGCTGCGCACGGTCGAGGTCGGCTACCGCAACGCGGTACGCAACAAGACGCTGCGCGAGTCGCTGATCCTAACGCTCGACCAGAGCATCGTCGACATGCAGTTCACCGTGCAGTACCGCGTCGGCGACGTGAAGGCCTATCTGTTCAACAACGATTTCGGACCGGTGCCCGAGGAGATCGTGCGCCAGGCCGCCGAGACGGCGATGCGCGAGACCGTCGGGCGCCACGGCGTCGACCAGGTCCTCTACGAGGAGAAGGAGCAGGTCGCGCAGGCCGCGCGCCAGCAGATCCAGCAGATCCTCGACCGCTACCGGGCGGGCATCTCGGTCGTCGACCTCACCATCCAGCAGGTGCAGCCGCCCGAGCAGGTGCAGGCGGCCTTCGAGGACGCCAACAAGGCCGCGCAGGACCGCGAGCGGCTGATCAACGAAGGCCGCGCCTACGCCAACGACGTCATTCCGAAGGCGCGCGGAACCGCGGCGCGGCTGCTGCAGGAGGCCGAGGGCTACCGGCAGCGCGTGATCGCGAGCGCCGAGGGCGACACGAGCCGCTTCGAGCAGGTGCTCGCGGAGTATGCGAAGGCGCCGCAGGTCACCCGTGATCGCATGTATCTGGAGACGATGGAGCGCATCTTCGCCAACACGAGCAAGGTGTATCTCGACGCGCGCGCGAGCGGCAACCTCTTGTACCTGCCGCTGGACAAGCTGCTCGGGCAGTCGGGCGCCGATGCGCGCGGCACCGGCGCGCCGTCGGCGACCGTGCCCGAGCCCACGCCGCCGCCCCCGCCGCGCAGCGACGGGCTGCGCAACCGCGATCGCGACAGCCGATAGAACGGGGAGAGACCGATGCAGAGAATCGTTCCCGCCGTGATCGGACTGCTGATCGCGCTGTTCGTGCTGATGTCGTGCGTGTTCGTCGTCGACCAGCGCCAGTTCGCCGTCGTCTACGCGCTCGGCGAGATCCGCAAGGTGATCGACGCACCGGGGCTGTATTTCAAGCTGCCGCCGCCGTTCCAGAACGTCGTCTACTACGACAAGCGGATCCTCACGATCGACACTTCCGAGAGCGATCGCTTCATCACCTCGGAGAAGCTGAACGTGATGATCGACACCTTCGTGAAGTGGCGCATCATCGATCCGCCGAGCTTCATCCGCTCGGTGGCGGGCAGCGAGCAGATCGCCGTCGACCGCATCAACCGCAGCCTGCGCGACGCGCTGAACAACGAGATCGCACGCCGCACCGTCGCCGACATGATCTCCACCGCCCGCGACCAGGTCGTCGAGAACGTGCGCGCGAAGGTCGACCACGACTCCCGCCAGATCGGCGTCGAGATCATCGACGTGCGGCTCAAGCGCGTGGACTTTGCCCCGGAGGTGTCCGAGCGGGTGTTCGCGCGCATGGAGTCCGAGCGCAAGCAGGTGGCCAACGAACGGCGCGCCACCGGCGCGGCCGAATCGGAGAAGATCCGCGCCGAAGCCGAGCGTCAGCGCGAAGTGATCATCGCCGAGGCGTATCGCGAGGCGCAGCAGATTCGAGGCGAGGGCGACGCCCGCGTGGCGCAGCTGTTCGCCGCGGCCTGGGGCCGCAATCCCGAGTTCGCCTCGTTCTATCGCAGCCTCGAGGCGTACCGCCAGTCGTTCGGCAGCCGGTCCGACGTGCTCGTGCTCGATCCGTCGTCGGACTTCTTCCGCTTCTTCAAGGCGCCCGACGGATCCGCGAAGTGACGATCGAAGACTGGCTGCGGGCGGTCGGCCTGGTGCTGATCCTCGAGGGCCTGATGCCGTTGTTCGCCCCCGCCAACTGGCGCGAGATGTTCCTTCGCATCGCGCGCCTGCGCGACGGGCAGATCCGCTTCGTCGGATTCGGCGCGACGCTGGCCGGCCTCGCGCTGCTGCTCATCTAACTTAAAATGGCCCGTTTGGCCGGGCGCCGGGACGGACTCCCGCCCCGGCGCTCGCACTGAGGTTTTTTCGATTTTCCATGATGCGCTGGCTGCTGCCCGAGAGTATTGCCGACGTGCTTCCGGCCGAGGCCCGCGCGATCGAGGAGTTGCGTCGCCGGTTGCTCGACCTGTACCGCTCGTACGGCTACGAGCTGGTCATGCCGCCGCTGATCGAGCACCTCGAGTCGTTGCTCACCGGATCCGGGCGCGATCTCGGCCTGCGCACCTTCCAGCTCGTCGACCAGCTCTCGGGGCGCACACTCGGCGTGCGCGCCGACATGACGCCGCAGGTCGCGCGCATCGACGCGCACCTGCTCGATCGCGAAGGTGTCGTGCGGCTGTGCTACGCCGGCTCGGTGCTGCACACGCGCGCGCAGGGCGTGCTCGCCACCCGCGAGCCGATCCAGATCGGCGCCGAGCTGTACGGGCACCCGGGCATCGAGGCCGAGGTCGAGACGATCGACCTGATGGTGCGTTCGCTGGCCGCCGCCGGCGTCGATCGCCTGCGCATCGACCTGTGTCACGTCGGCGTGGTGCAGGGGCTGCTCGATGCGCTCGGTCCGCTCGACGCCGCGGTCGACGTCGACGAGCTGTACCGCCTGCTGCAGGGCAAGGACGTCCCTGGCCTGCACGAGACGCTGGGCGACTCGCCGCCGGCGTTGCGCGACGCGCTGACCACGCTCACCCGGCTGCACGGCCGCGCCGGCGCCGGCTTCGACGGCGACGATTCCGCGCTCGCGCGCGCCCGCGCGCAGCTGCCCGCCGTGCCGGCGATCCGCGATGCGCTCGAGCGCGTCGAACGCCTGTGCGCGTCGCCGGCGCTGCGGCGCTGGGACCAGCTCGAGCTGTCGATCGATCTCGCCGACCTGCGCGGCTACCGCTATCACAACGGCATCACCTTTGCGGCCTACGTCGAGGCGCTGCCGTACGCGGTCGCGCGCGGCGGCCGCTACGACGACGTCGGGCGCGCCTTCGGACGCGCGCGGCCGGCCACGGGCTTCTCGATCGAGCTGCGCGCGCTCGCCGGGCTGTTGCAGAACGGCGAGCCGGCTTCGGCGATTCGCGCGCCGTGGTCCGACGACGCCGCGCTCGTCGAGGCGATCGATGCGCTGCGCGCGGCCGGCGACATCGTCGTGCAGGCGCTGCCCGGGCGCGATCCGGGTCCGCAGGAGTTCGTCTGTGATCGCGAGCTCGTGCTTCGCGGCAATCAATGGGTCGTCGAGCCGATTCGCGCATCGTGCTGAGTCGGCTCGAGCGGCCCTTCAAACCGGAATCGAGGCATCCCTTGCTTTTCACCCTGTCGGGCCTCGCCGAAGACAGGGCATCTGTGGAACAGGACACCAGGACATGGCGAAGAACGTCGTGATCGTCGGCACGCAATGGGGCGACGAGGGCAAGGGCAAGATCGTCGACTGGCTCACCGACACCGCGCGCAGCGTGGTGCGCTTCCAGGGCGGGCACAACGCCGGACACACGCTCGTCATCGGCGGGCGCCGGCAGGTGCTGCGGCTGATTCCGTCGGGCATCCTGCGCGCCGGCGTGCATTGCTACATCGGCAGCGGCGTCGTCGTCTCGCCCGCCGCGCTGCTGCAGGAGATCGACGAGCTCGAGGCGGTCGGCATCGAGGTGCGCGGACGCCTCCATCTGAGCGAGGCCGCGACGCTGATCCTTCCGTACCACGTCGCGCTCGACCAGGCGCGGGAGGCGCGTCGAGGTGCGGCGGCGATCGGGACCACCGGCCGCGGCATCGGCCCCGCCTACGAGGATCGCGCCGCGCGTCGCGCGCTGCGCGCCGGCGACCTGCGCGATCCCGCGCGCTTTCGCGCACGGCTCGAGGAGACGCTCGAGCTGCACAACTTCACGCTGCAGCACTTCCTGAATGCGCAGCCGCTCGACGCCGCGCAGGTCGCCGACGAGACGCTCGTGCTCGCCGAACGCATCGTACCGATGCTGGCCGACGTCCCGTCGATGCTGGCCGACGCGATGGCGCGCAACGAGCCGCTGCTCTTCGAGGGCGCGCAGGGCGCGCTGCTCGACGTCGATCACGGAACCTATCCGTACGTGACGAGCAGCAACTGCGTGGCCGGCGCGGCCGCCGCCGGCGCCGGCGTCGGTCCGCAGGCGCTGCATTCGGTGCTCGGCATCGTGAAGGCCTACACCACGCGCGTCGGCGCGGGGCCGTTTCCCACCGAACTGCACGACGACGTCGGCCGGCACCTGGCCACGGTCGGCAAGGAATTCGGATCGGTCACCGGGCGCCCGCGCCGCTGCGGCTGGTTCGACGCTCCGGCGCTCGCGCGCTCGATCCAGCTGAGCGGCATCAGCGGGCTCGTCGTCACCAAGCTCGACGTGCTCGACGGACTGCCGACGGTGAAGCTGTGCACGGCCTATCGCTGCGGCTCGCGCACCTACGAGATCCTGCCTTTCGGCGCCGATGCGGTGGAGCGCTGCGAGCCCGTCTACGAGGAGATGCCGGGCTGGAGCGAGAGCACGGTCGGCGTTCGCGAGTGGTCGGCGCTGCCGGCCAATGCGCGGCGCTATCTCGAGCGGCTCTCCGAGCTCGCGCGCGCGCCGATCGACCTGATCTCGACCGGTCCCGAGCGCGACGAGACGATCGTGCTGCGGCATCCCTTTGCCTGACGTGCGCCACGGCGCCCACCGCGATGCGCGACCTGCACGTTTCCTGGGACGAATACAACCGCCTGATCGAGAAGCTCGCGCTGAAGGTCTGGGAGTCGGGCTGGCGCTTCGACGCGATCGTGTGCATCGCCCGCGGCGGATTGCGCATCGGCGACGTCTTCTCGCGGCTGTTCGACCGGCCGCTCGGCGTCGTCTTCACGAGCTCCTATCGCGAGGACGAGGGCCTGCGCCGCGGCGAGCTGCACATCGGCGAACATCTCGCCAGCGCCGGGCCCCTGCCCGGACCGAACTGGCTGATCGTCGACGACCTGGTCGATTCGGGTACGACGCTCGTGCAGCTGGTGCCCGCACTGCGCGCACGTCATCCGCAGGCGAAGGAGCTTCGCACGGCGGTACTATGGCGAAAGGGCGCCTCGATCGCCGAGCCCGACTACGCCGTCGAGCAGCTGCCGAGCAATCCGTGGATCCATCAGCCCTTCGAGGAATACGACCACATGCGGCCGTCGGACCTGAAGGTGCGGTGGGGATAGGCCGCGCCGAGCGGCGAACCGGGAAGCCTGCATGCGCAGGCCTGCGAATGGTGCCCAGAAGAGGACTCGAACCTCCACAGTGTTGCCACCGCCAGGACCTGAACCTGGTGCGTCTACCAATTCCGCCATCTGGGCGACGCGCCTGTGGTGTACTCCGCAGGCGGCGACCGGGAGGGCCGGTCGCGAATAGAGGCGGGATGGTACACGACGTGCATGCGTTTGTCGAATCGTGCGGGGCGCGCGCATGAGAGATGCGACCTGGTTCGCGCCGACGCGCGAGGCGATCCTCGAGTGCCTGCGCGCGGCCGACGTGCCGATGACGCCGCACGAGCTCGCCGAGCGGCTGGCGGTGCCGTCGACGCACTTCGAGAACCTGAACCGGCGGCTGCTCGCGATGGAGCGCGACGGCCAGCTGCTGCCGAACCGCAAGGGCGTGCTGCTGCTGGCGAGCAAGCTCGATCTCGTCGCAGGCCGCGTGCAGGGGCATCGTGACGGCTTCGGCTTCCTGATCCCCGACGAGGGCGGCGTCGACGTGTTCCTGTCGCCGCGCGAGATGCAGAAGGTGATGCACGGCGATCGCGTGCTCGTCAAGCGCACGGGCTTCGACGCGCGCGGGCGTCCCGAGGGCCGCATCGTCGAGGTCACCGAGCGCGCCAACCGCCGCATCGTCGGCCGCTTCCTGAACGAGCGGGGCGTGGATCTCGTCGTCCCCGAAGACCAGCGCATCAAGCACGACATCGTCATTCCGGCCGGCGAGACGCAGCGCGCGCAGCAGGGGCAGGTGGTCACCGTCGAGATCATCGAGCCGCCCGCGGGCGGCTCGCCGCCGATCGGGCGCGTCGTCGAGGTGCTGGGCGAGATCGACGATCCGGGCATGGAGATCGAGATCGCGGTGCGCAAGTTCGACGTGCCGTACACGTTCAGCGACGCGGCGCTCGAGCGCGCCGCGAGCCTGCCGAATGCCGTGCGCACGGTCGACCTGAAGGGCCGCGTCGACCTGCGCGACGTTCCGCTGGTGACGATCGACGGCGAGGATGCGCGCGACTTCGACGACGCCGTCTACTGCGAGCCGATGCCGGGCAGCGGGCGCCGCGAGGGGGCGTTTCGCCTCATCGTGGCGATCGCCGACGTTTCGCACTACGTCGAGGACGGCGATCCGATCGATCGCGACGCGCTCGAACGCAGCACCTCGGTGTACTTCCCGCGCCGCGTGATCCCGATGCTGCCGGAGAAGCTCTCCAACGGACTGTGCTCACTGAATCCGAACGTCGACCGGCTCGTGCTCGTCTGCGACATGGTCATCGAGCGCAGTGGCCGCGTGCGCGGCTACCAGTTCTACGAGGCGGTGATGCACTCGGCGGCGCGGCTGACCTACGACGAGGTCTGGGCGCTGCTTTCGGGCGGCGCGGCGGCGCTGTCGGTGCCGCCCGGGCACGCGGCGCTCGCGCCGCAGCTGCGAAACCTGCACGAGCTGTATCTCGTGCTCGCCGCGGCGCGGCGGGCGCGCGGCGCGATCGACTTCGAGACGGTGGAGACGAAGATCGTTTGCGACCCTGCGGGCCGCATCGAGCGCATCGTGCCCACCCAGCGCAACGATGCGCACAAGCTGATCGAGGAGTGCATGCTCGCGGCGAACGTCTGCGCGGCCGACTGGATGCGACGCAGCCGCCACGGCGGGCTGTATCGCGTGCACGAGGGGCCGGTGCCCGAGAAGCTGGCGCAGCTGCGAGAGTTCCTGCGCAGTTTCGGGCTCACGCTCGGCGGCGGTGACGATCCCGCGCCGTCCGACTACGCGGTGCTCGCCGAGCAGGTACGCGCACGGCCCGACGCGATCCTGCTGCAGACGATGCTGCTGCGCTCGATGCAGCAGGCGGTCTATTCGCCCGACAACGTCGGGCATTTCGGACTCGCGTACGAGGCCTATGCGCATTTCACGTCGCCCATACGTCGCTATCCCGATCTGCTGACGCATCGGGTGATCAAGGCGCTGCTGCGCGGCGAGCGCTATCGGCCGGCCCCGGACGCCGGGCAGCTGCGCGAGGTGCTGCGGGCACGGCCTCCGGGCGCCGACGACGATCTCGTCGAGCCGGACATCGACGACGAAGGCGCGATCCTGGGGCTTACCTTCGATGCCCGCCGCCCGCACGACGCCGCGCTGCCCGAGGGCCTGGTGCGCACGGCGGCATCCGACGGCGCAGCGGCGGGCCGGGGCCGTGGCGGGGGGGCCGCCGCCGACGACGGCGCAGCCGGGACGGATGCGGCGGCCAAGCGCAGTGGCACGACGAAGAGGGCGACGCGTGCCGAGGCGCGCGCCGCGTCGGCCTCCGGGCGTGCGGCCTCGCGCACGAGCGCGCGCGCCGCGGGCGCGGCCGCCGTCGAAGCGCGCCGCGAGCACGAGACGTGGCGGCTGCTCGGCACGCTGTGCTCGTTGCACGAACGCCGTGCCGACGAGGCCTCGCGCGACGTCGCGGCGTGGCTGAAGTGCATGTACGTGCGCGAGCGCGTGGGCGAGGTCTTCGTCGGCCACGTCACCGGCGTCGCGCCCTTCGGGATCTTCGTCACGCTCGACGAGCTGTACGTCGAGGGGCTCGTGCACGTCTCCGAGCTCGGCAGCGAGTATTTCCAGTACAACGAGGTCGCGCACGAGTTGCGCGGCGAGCGCACGGGGAAGCGCTTCCGTCTCACCGACGAGCTCGAGGTGCAGGTCTCGCGAGTCGACCTCGAGGCACGCCGGATCGATTTCCGGCTCGTCGACCGGCTGGGCTTCCGCGAGCTGCAGCGCGGGCGCGAGGCGCGGGACGCCGACGCGCCGCCGGCGCTGCCGAAGGCGGCGCCGGCGAAATCCGAGAAGGTGAAGCAGGTGCGTGCCGAACGCGCCGCCGCACGGCGCAAGACGCCGGCGGCGCCGGCGGCACCGGCGAAGAAGCGGCGCACCGGCCTGCGCCGGCGGCATTGAGACGGCCCGATGCGCTGCAGGCCATCGACGTGAACCGATGCTGATCTACGGATTCCATGCCGTGCTCGCGCGGCTGCGCAGCGCGCCGGCCGGCATCCGCGAGCTCTACGTCGACGCGCGTCGCGAGGATGCGCGCGTGCGCGACCTGCTGCGTGCCGCCGAGAGCGCAGGCGTGCGCGCGCGTTTCGTCGACGCCGAGCGCATCGAGCGGCTTTGTCCGCACAAGCGGCACCAGGGCGTCGTCGCGCTCGTCGACGCCGTGCCGCCGAGCCTGCGCCTCGACGAGCTGCTCGATGCGCGCGACCGCGACGACGAACCGATCCTGCTGCTCGTGCTCGACGGCGTGACCGATCCGCGCAATCTCGGCGCGTGCCTGCGCGTGGCCGACGGCGCGGGCGCGGCGGCGGTGATCGCGCCGAAGGACCGCGCCTGCGGGCTGACCGGAATCGCGATCCAGACGGCCAGCGGCGCCGCCGAAAGCGTGCCGTACCTGATGGTGACGAACCTCGCCCGTGCACTCGACGAGATCCGCGAGCGAAACGTCTTCGTCGTCGGCACCGACGAGCGCGCGCCGGCCGACATCTATGCGCAGACGCTGACCGGCCCGGTCGCCTGGGTGCTCGGCGCCGAGGGCAGTGGCATGCGCCGGCTCACCCGCGAGCGCTGCGACGCGCTCGCGCACATTCCGATGCGCGGGCAGGTGGCCAGCCTGAACGTTTCGGTCGCCGCCGGCGTCGTGCTCTACGAGACGCTGCGCCAGCGCGCGGCGCTGCCGCGGTGAACCGACCGGGCATGGCGGCGCCGCGTCGCGCGGCAAAGGAGCGGCGCCTTCGTCCGTGGCGCGGCGTTTCGAGGGCAGGAAGGACGGGGTCGTGAGCGAAGCGCAGGATGCCGTCGTGGCCGCGCGCAGGTGGTTGCGCAACGCCGCGCACGTGGTCGTCTTCACCGGTGCCGGCGTGTCCGCCGAGAGCGGGATTCCCACCTTCCGCGACGCGCTCACCGGCCTGTGGGCCCGTTTCGATCCGGAAACGCTTGCCACCGAGGCGGGATTCCGCGCCGATCCCGCGCTCGTCTGGCGTTGGTATGCCGAGCGGCGCGCGGCCGTGCTGAGCGCGCAGCCGAATGCGGCGCATCGTGCGATCGCCGCGTTCGAGGCGTGCGGCGCCCGGCGCGTCGACGTCGTCACGCAGAACGTCGACGGACTGCACCGGCGTGCGGGCAGCCGCCGCCTGCTCGAGCTGCACGGCGACATCACGCGCGTGAAATGTCTCGAGGGCTGCGGCAGGCCCGAGTCGCTCGACGCGGACTACGACTGGCGCGCAGACCCCCGCGAGCCGCCGGCGTGCCCGCGCTGCGGCGCGCCCCTGCGGCCGGACGTCGTCTGGTTCGGCGAGTTCCTGCCAGAGGACGTGCTCGCCGAAGCGCAGGCCGCGGCCGCCCGTTGCGATGCGATGCTCGTCGTCGGAACCTCGGCGCTGGTGTACCCGGCGGCGGAGCTGCCGCTGCTGGCCCGGCGTGGCGGCGCGAGGCTCGTCGTCGTCGACCCCAACGGCACGGCGGTCGACGATCTCGCCGATGCGTGCATCCGTGCGCCGGCTGCCGAGGCGCTACCGCCGCTCCTTGCGGAATAGCCACGGCGCGAGCGGGTCGTTCTGCTGCCACAGTCCGACGCGCCGTTCCCGTGCGGCGGCCTGGGCGCGCGCGTAGCGCTCGCGCTCGGCGGGCGCGAGATCGGCGTCGTAGCGCGCGAAGTGCCAGGCGAGCCCCTGGTCGATCTGTTCCAGCCCGATGTCGCGCCCGCCGACGAACACGCGGGCGACCACGCGCCCGTAGGGATCGACCTTGACCGCCTCGATGCGCACGTCCCGGTTGCCGATCGCATCGTGCAGCGCACGGCGAGACACGTTCGCGAAGGGCTGCGTGCGCTCGGGGGCGTCGATGCCGGCGATGCGAACGCCGAGCTCGCGGCCGTCCGCGGTGCGCATGCGGAACGAGTCGCCGTCGTAGACACGCTCGACGACCCCCTCGATGCGCGCGACCGCGCGCGGCGCTTCCGGCCGTGGCGACGCCGTCGTCGCCGATCGGGCGGCGAGGGCGTCGCCGGCGCCTGCGACGAGCGAGGCGGCCCGCACCGCCGAGTCGGGCAGCGCGTCGCGCGCGACGGCCGGGTGCGGCAGGGCGGCGATCGCGCCGGCCAGCAGCGCCGCCGCGCAGGCGAGCGCCGGAGATGATGCGCGGAGGTGGACGTCGTCGCGGTCGTCGCGCCCGGGCTGGACGCGTCGACGATCACCGCGGGCGATCCGCTCGCCGATCCGTTGAAGTCGATCTCCGAGGACAGCGACGTGATCGAAGCGATCCGCGCGATGCGCGCGCGGGGCGTGCGCCGCCTGCCGGTGGTCGCCGCCGACGGCACGCTCGCCGGGATCGTGACGATGAACGACCTGGTGCATCTGTTCTCGACAAAAATGGACAATCTCGCGCGGCGGATCGAGCGTCAGCCGCGACGCGAGGCCAAGCGCAGGTCCTAGCTGCCGCGGACCGTACGCGAGGCGGAGTCGGCCGCCCCGGGGGTGCGGGGCCGGCGAACGGGACGCACGGACGCCGTCAGCGACGCGCCAGCAGCACGCCGAGCAGCACGCCGACGGCGGCGGCGATGCCGACCGCGTTCCAGGGGTGCTCGCGCACGTATTCGTCGGTTTCGGCCGCGGTCTGTCGGGCCGTTTCCAGCGCGGCTTCCTGGAACGCGTTCAGTTCGTCGCGCGCCGTGTTCACGCCGCGCTCGAGCCGCTCGCGCACGTGGGCCAGCTGCTCGTTGCCGCTGCGCGAAGCGGCCTTGAGCATCTCCTCTGCGTCGGACACGAGCGAACGCAGCTCCGCAGCGAGACGGTCGCGCGAAGCCGCGGCCTTTTCCATGGCATCCATCGTTCCCTCCTGGTCATCGCGGTCGGCGGGCCGGCGCGCCTCCTAGCGGAACACCAGCACCGGAATCGTCGAGTGCGTCAGCACCTTGTTCGTCTCGCTGCCGAGCACGAGCGCGCTCAATCCGCGACGCCCGTGCGAGGCCATGAAGATCAGGTCGCAGCCGCGGTCGCGTGCGGTGTCGATGATCGCCCGGTACGGCTGGGTGTGCCGTACCGCGACCGTCTCGCATTCCACGCCGGCAGCCGCGGCCGACTGGCGCACCGCATCGAGAACGAGCCGTGCCGTCTCCTCGGTGGCCTTGGTGAACTCGGCGAACGAGGCCTGGCCCGCGGCGGGGAACTCGGCGAAGGCCGGCGGGATGTACTCGGGCATCACGTGCAGCGCCGTGAGGCGCGCCCCGCTCTCGCGGGCGAATTGGACGGCGCGCTCGACCGCGCTGTTCGACAGCTCGGATCCGTCGGTGGGTACCAGCAGGTGCTTGTACATGGCGGTTCGCCTCCGGGGCCTCGATGCCCGCCATGCTAGTCGATGAGACGGCGCCGCGCGAGCGGCTTCGCTCGCTCGCGTCGGATTCTGCCGCGGTGCCGGCGGGCCCGGGGGGCGGCCGTTACAAACCGTTACCCGTTGTTGCCGCTCCGCCATCGTCCGCACGCCCCCGATCGGTACATTGGCCACGAACCGGGCAACCGGGCCCGGCGTGCAGGAGTCCTCTCATGTCGATGTCGCATCTTGCCGAACTTCCCGCACCGCTCGGTCTGAACCTCGTCGACGTCTCGGAAGCCCGCGGCGTGCAAGCGCCCCGTGCCCGCGCCGCGGCCCCGCGTCCCGACGGCGGCCCCGAGCTCCTGCTCGCCGTTCCGTCCGCGACGCGCCGGCGCGTGCGCCGCGGCGAGTACCTGTACCGTTCCGGCGATTCCTTCCATGCGCTGTTCGGCATCCGCGCCGGCTCGTTCAAGTCGGTGCTGCTCACCGAGGACGGCCGCGAGCAGGTGACCGGTTTCCACCTCGGCGGCGATGTGCTCGGCATCGACGGCATCGGCCTGGACGTGCACGCGGGAGACGCCGTCGCGCTCGAGGACAGCGAGGTCGTCGAGATCCCCTTCGCCGAGCTCGATGCGCTCGCCACGCGCAATCCAGCCCTGCAACGCGAGCTGTTCCGCATGCTCGCGGCCGAGATCCAGCGCGAGCGCGCCTTGATGCTGCTGCTCGGATCGATGCGTGCCGAGGAGCGGCTCGCCGCGTTCCTGATCAACCTTTCGCAGCGAATGGCCTCGCGGGGTTTCTCCGCCAGCTGCTTCGTGCTGCGCATGACGCGCGAGGAGATCGGCAGCATGCTCGGGCTGAAGCTCGAAACGGTGAGCCGCATCCTGTCGCGCTTCCAGTCCGAGGGGCTGATCCGCGTGCGCAACCGCGAGATCGGGATCGTCTCCCTGCCGGCGCTGCGCGCGGTGATCGGCCGCAGCGACACGCGGCGCGAGGCGCACTGATCGTGCCGGGTGCGCCGCGCTCCGGGGCGCGGACACCGGCGCGCTGAAGCGGCGTCGCCGCCGGGCGCGCCCGCCCGTCGAACGCGCTCGAAATCCGCGGCCCGCGGGCCCGTGCGTTGCGCGGGGGTCTTCGACGCGGCCCCGATTCCGGCCGCGATGGGTGGACCCCGGCCGTGCATACCGCGACCTCTGCCATCACCCGCTGCACTTCTCGCATCCCGACTGGGTCAGCAGCTTCGATACGCATCCCGCGCGAACGCCCGCGACGCGCCTGCGGATCTTCGCGTGGGCGCTCGAGCGCGACGCGCTGCTCGTATGCCCGCATGTGCCGGCACCGGGGCTGGGCAGGCTGCGGCGGCGCGAAGGGGGCTGCGAATGGCAGCCGCTCGTCTGAGCCGCGCCTCGCCGGTTCCGGCCGTCCGGTGACCGCGACGGCGAGGCCCGCGATCGGCTTCGCCCGTCAGCCGGCCGGCGGGGAGGCGTCGAGTGCGCGGCGTAGCATCCGCGCGAGCTGGTCGATGCGGTACGGCTTGGGCAGCAGCTCGGCGCCGGCACGGCGCTCCAGCGACGCGATCGCCTCGGGCGCGTGCCCGGAGGTGAACACCACGCGCAGTCCGGGCCGAAGCCGGCGCGCCTCGATCGCGAGCGCCGGTCCGTCGAGCGCGCCGCGCATCACGACGTCGGTGAACAGCAGGTCGATGTCGGGCTTGGACGCGATGTGCTCGAGCGCCTGCCTGGCGTCGGCAGCCTCCAGCACGCGGTAGCCGAGCTTCTCGAGGAATCCGACCGCGACCGAGCGCACTTCGTCGTCGTCCTCGACGACGAGGATCGTCTCGTCC